>DFBK01000011.1 GCA_002366595.1 Anaerolineales bacterium UBA3082
AAGAGAAACTAGACCAATAACTGCCAGGAGATTAGGGCTGAGAGAATTGCCTAAAGCCTGGACAGGTAGCACGCTTAAACAACTACTACATAGTGCTGAGAAAGTCATTGAGCAAAGCGAAGCAATCGGTGGCTCAGAGGATCCCAGGTTACCGGCTGCTCGAAGGATGGTAGAGCTAAGAGAAAAATTGACAGCAGGAAAAAAGTAGAATAGCCCTGAATAATCCGCTTTCCAGATACGCCAGGATTCACTCTACATAGCGGCAGAAATATCTTCTCCTCCTGCCTGATATTACCGTAAGGCAGATGGCGAACTCGCCATCTGCCTTTTATGCACAATGGAGGTGGTTACCCGCTAGACCTTTATGAGAAGCGCCTTCAGGACGCTTCTGGCTTCTTTCGATTTGCACGACCGTGGGGGAGAATATGTTGAATTTCCATGGCATGCCCAGGGGGGCAGCCATCTTTACCCTCGCCGATGCAGCCTTCGCTATAATTACCGGGGATGACACACTTGTAGTCTCTTTCCAGGGGTTGGTCGATAGAATGTTGGGTAAACCCTCGCCTGACAGACCCGGCAACTGTTAATTGTTATCCGCTACTTTTATCCTTTGGACAACCTCGAGTGGTGTTGCTCGTTAGGCGGAGTTAGCCACCCTTATCAAGGGCGATGCTGTATGCTTTCTCAACGGTCTGGACTAGAGTCGCCCAGTTGAACCTCTCCTCCACTCTTCGCCTGGCTTCCCGTCCCAGGGCTCGTTGTAACTTCTCATTCCGGAGAATGTGGATGATCGCCTGACGGAACGACTCATCGTCACCCGGTTCGATCAGATAACCAGAGACCAGATGTTCGATATACTGGCGGTTCTCTCCCACGTCACTGGCTACGGTGGGCAACCGCGAGCCCATGAGTTCGATGAGTTTGATGGAGCATTTGGTGCGATTGATGAGGGTGTCGTCGTAGGGGTAGATGGCCAGATCTGCGCTGCCCAGCCATTTTTGAATCTCGTGTTCCTCTACCCAACCGGCGTATTCTACTCCCTCTATCTCCCTCTCGGCCATCAGTTGGCGCAACCTCTCTTCCTCGCCGAACAACCCTTTCCCCACTACTAGGAGTCGCGCCTCAGGGATGGCTTCGACCACGCCTTTCCAGATCTCTACTACTCGTTCCAGGCTGAACTCGAAGAAACGAGTGTATAGGAGCACCGTTGGTCTCCCCTCAGGCGCAGGCTGGGGAGGGATCTCTAATTTCAGGCTTTCTAGAGGCATCCCGTTGGGCACGTAGAAAGCGTCTCCGGGCTTCACTCCCAGAGACCAGGCCAAAGTCTGCAGGGCACGGCTGGCTACAGTCACCGCGTCACAATGGAGGAGTCCCCACTTTTCCTGGAAGGCGAAGAACCGTTTCTGCAACCAGGTGTAGTTTTCGATCTCGTTCCACCCTCCTGTACCTTCCCAGTCGTCGCTATCAATCACCAGCCCCACCCTAGCCAGGCCTACCTTACGCAGAAACCATATAGCCATAGCCACCAAGCCGGAATAGGCTTTCGGCTTAAAAGAATGGATGATATGGGGTTTGCTCTTCAGGGCGCGCGAGAGGAGTCGCCAAGTGATGATTAGATGGCCCAGGAGGGGGATAGGATGTGGAAGGGTGATGTTGTGAATCTTAACCCCTCTCCTTTCCTCCTCTCTGCCTGAATCCTCAGGGTTGCTCCAGGGGGCTAGGAACATCTCCACCTCATGGCCTCGAGCCGTCAGGGCCTGGGCCATGGGCAAGGCCCGCATCCTCATGGTTCCCTTGGGCCCCAGGCCGAAGGGACCGATCATGGCTATTCTCAAGAGGCCACCTCTATCTCTGTTCCTTCTCTCATATGGTCGAGAGAGCCACCTTTTGCGCCAAAGTACGGGAGACGCACCTTGCCATCGCATCATACATCCCTCGAGGCCAGCCTCTAGTGGCCGGAGGGATACACTCGGGCAGAGGCAGTCGGTAGTGGTTAACTACTATCTCCCCCTCCATCGAGAAGTGAGCCGTCTACTCTCCCCGGTGATCTAAGCGGCCTCCCTCTCTTGGGAAGTGCACCAATAGAGCATCAGGTCTATCCTTCCCTCAGCCTCGTTCGAAGCGATCCCTAGGTTATAGCCCACTTCAACGTTGGATAGCCCGGCTCGAAGCGATTATACGATAGAAGGGCTCAACTGGCAATCATGGGAAGAGGGAGGAGGCCTGGCTAGAGTTTGCTCACCCTTTGAGAGAGCCTTGAACGGAGGAGCCACGTATTGTATAATTTGTATAGTCTTGAGCATAGGGCTAAAGGGGCAAAGAGATGGTCGAAAAGGGAGAACCTCTCTCTCCTCGCGAGTTGGAGATCGCGGAACTGGTGGCCAAAGGTGCCAGTAATAAGGAGATCGCCCGCGAACTCTTCATCAGTATCAATACGGTAAAGGTTCATCTGAAGAATATTTTCGTCAAGATCGATGTGCAATCCCGTACTGAACTGGCTATGCGAGCCGTGGAAGAGGGATGGGTGGACGCCGGGCAAAGGGTGGAGGGGCTGGAGAGAGGCGTCCCTCTCGTGCCCTGGACTGTGGTAGGCCTGTTTGGGGTGGCTTTGGCCCTGATTTTCCTCGTCGTGCTGCCCCAAGTGCGCTCTCCTGCCACGGAGACGACCATGCCTCCTCTCGAGACCGACCGATGGTCCGATTTGGCCCCTATGTCCAGGGCCAGGTCCCGGCTGGCAGCAGTGGCCCATGAGGGGCTGATCTACGCCATCGGAGGCGAGACGGTGAGAGGGCTAACGGGGCTTCTGGAGATCTATGATTCCACCGCCGATAAGTGGCATAGCGGAGCCTCTAAGTCTAAGCCGGTGGAGGATGTCTCGGCGGTGGTCTTGCGAGGCAAGATCTACGTGCCTGGCGGTTGCACCGGGGCAGGCGAACCCCTCCCCATTGTGGAGGTCTATGACCCTCGCAGCGATTCGTGGGAGGATGCAACTCCTTTGCCCAAGGCTCTTTGCGCCTATGCCTTGGCCGCCTGGGAGGGGAGATTATACCTCTTCGGCGGTTGGGACGGCACTTCTTACTCGGCAGCGGTCTACCGATACGACCCGGATACGGATCTCTGGCAGATGGGCACTTCTCTCTCGAATCCTCGCGGTTATGCCGCCGCGGTAGCCGTGGGAGACAAGATCTATGTGGTGGGTGGATATGATGGTGAGGAGATCCTGAAAACTGTCGAGGAGTACGATCCCATCTTGGAGGCTGAAGGAACTGATCCCTGGAGATTGAAAACGCCTATGTCTTTGGGTCGAGCCGGCCTCGGGGTCGTGGCTTTGGGAGGCAATCTTTACGCCATCGGCGGGGGGTGGGATCGGGCCCTGGACTATAACGAACGGTATGATCCCCAACTAGACGCCTGGTCGCCCTTTGAGGCATCTCCGGTGAACGCGTGGTCCCATTCAGGGGTGGCTGCTATAGATACCAGAGTTTATCTATTTGGAGGGTGGAACGGAGACCACCTGGCCTCGGCAGAGGCGTATCAGGCCCTCTTTCGAGTCTTCATACCCGTCTGGGAGCGGCAAGAGAGCCCTGAGTGAGCGTAGTCTGGAGAAGTGGGAAGCATCACATTCAGGCGCATCTACTGATTTGCCCAACCCCAAAACAAACCACCAGGCCGTTCATTAGGCCTGGTGGTTTCGCTCCTGCTAAGTTCCTGAACGCCCGCTACTGCGGGAAGGCGTTGTAGCACATCAACCAGTCACCTGCCTCGGAGGTAACCTCGTTTCCTTCGTTGATGATGGCCACCAGTTTCTTGCCGTTGGTGCTGGTTATGACTATGCTGCCTAGGAAACCGGAGGGCAACCCATCATTGGGCTGGTACCACAATGCAGTCCCGCCTGGCAGGATGGTAGCCGTTTTGGTCATGCCGTTGGAGTAGGTTAGAAGGACATCGGCGTCCGCGGTGTCGACGTTCTGTACCGTGACGCTGGTGATCCAATCGTAGTAGTAGTTCATTATGACGGGCGCGCTAACTGTGGTGGAGCCGTCGGAGAAGCCATTGTAGCTAGCAGCGCTGTTGTTGTTGAAATTGCCTTCGTTGACTAGAACGACGATGGATTTCCCATTGGTAGATTCGACCGTTGCCCCTATGAGGGCTCCAACCGGTATATCGGGGTCATTTGGCGTGTACTGCAGCCAAGAGGTGTTGGGAGGAATGGTAGCGTTCCTCTCCACCCCGTTGGAGTAGGTCAGAGTGACCATGGCGTCCGCGGTATCGATGTTCTGCACGGTAAGGGAGGTCAACCACCCATAGTAGTTGTTCATTATCACCGGCGCATAGGCCACCGTGGACCCAGAGGCGAAAGCGTTGTAGGCATAGTACTCGTTGTTCCCGTAGATGCTAACCATTGCGGCCAACGACTTCCCATTGGTTGACTCAACCACCGCCGACCCGATGTATCCGGTGCCGAGGTCAGCAGCCTGGTCCGCTTGGTCGAATACTGCCGAGGCCGAGGCCGGAATCGTATCGGTCAACGTATCTACCACGGTGCCGGAGGCATTGTAGAAGGTGATGGAGATGTCCGCATCTGCCGTATCAGCGTTCTGAAGGGCAATGGCTGAGATATAGCCGTAGTACTCATAGTACACTCCGGGCAGATACAACGTGGTACGCGTCTCCGTGTCGGCTACCCCCCCGTAACTGCCGCCAGTATTGGGGCTTGATGACTGGAGATTGGTGATAGCCACCACGGGGATACTGCTGGATACGACCACCGAATACCTTCCGTCGGCCAGGCCGCTTAGATTGGGAACGTACCATAGTTGCGATTGCCCTGCGGCGATGGTGGTTGAGTCAGTCCAGACCGAAGTCCCGCTTGAGTCGTAGATCTCCACCGAGACGCTTGCGGTTTCAGTGGTACTGGGGTTCTGAACCGTGAAGGAGCTAACCCAGGTACCCGGCCCCTGTGCGCTCACCGCCGCCACCGCCACGAAGCAGAGGAGCAGTACTAACCCCATGTATGAAAGTATACGCAGCCTAAATGGTTTCTTCACCGTACAGCCTCCTTCCCGCAATTGTTGCTCTTTGTCTATTATAGTGTAGTCACGCTCTCCTGTCAATAACACTTTGGTATTATTTCAACGCGTAGTCACCCTCTCCTGTCAATAACACTTTAGTATTATTTCCACAAGACGCTTCTGAGTCATCATGGTCCAATGTCGCCTCGCTTATGAGTTGACCTTCGCATCAGGCCCCCCGGTCGCTGCGGCATCTCCGGTTAATAGATACCTACATAGAGCCAGCGAAGCCAGACTGTAGATAACGTCCGCCACCGTCACTAAGAGGCGGAAGAGTAGAGATATCACTATGGCCATGGAGAGGGGGATGAATCGACTGAACAACAGAGAGATGCTCACATCCCTCACCAGCAAGCCACCGGGCAAAAGAGAAGCCACAATGGCGAGAGTTACCGAGATCGCAGCGGTGTGTATCACCGCCGGCGCATAGGTGAGCGGCAGGGGGTAGACCACGTTCGCCACCCAGTAGAGCATCAACCCGCCCAAAAGCCAACTCAAGGAGTATTCAGCCGACCATAGGAGAGTATCCCGCAGCGTGAGAGCGGTCTCATCTCCAGCCAGCCTAGCCATTAAGAAGGCCACCCCTCTTTTCAGCAACAATGGCGAGACCACCACTAGCAGAGAGAGCCCTATCAAGGCGGGAGTTCGGTATCTGGGGAGGAGGGGGGTTTCTCCAATGTAGAAAGGTAAGGTCAGTAGGGAGATGAATACCCCGGAGGCGATCTTCAAGGCCAGTTCCAGAGAGGTGCCAACCAGGGCGAAGGACCGCGCTACTCCCTCCTTCTGGTATAGGTAGACCCGAGCACCTATATGCCAGAGAGGCCCCGGGAGGCGAGCAGCGAGGTTGGCTTGGCAATAGGCCCGGAGATTCCTGGCAAAACTCGCAACCTGGCAAAGTCGTGCGGCGATGGAACTCCACACCCAGATGTTCAAGAAAAAAATGAGGCCGTAGAGGAGGAGGGAGAGGGCCAGGTATGGGTAGTTGATGCTCCATTGATATGCGGATAACTCTTCCCAGTCCCTATAGAGGCCGTATCCAAAGAAGAGCAGTATGGCGGCAGTAGCCGCGAGAAGGGCCACCCTTCTCGCCGTTGGAGACCAAAGGGAGGTGATGGCTCTCAACGATATCTCCTCTCCCTTCTCTGAGTGATAGGACTCTCGCCTACATTGGTGGGTGGTGTCTCCTGGCCTGGAAAGTGTTCCCCTCGCAGAGAGGATGCTATCTCTGGAGAGGCGCTTCCCGTCCTCAGTACCCTGTTTGGCCCCATCCCACTGAGACCACAAAAGAGGGTCATCAGCGCACCTCGATTCAGCCTATCGATTAGGAGATAGAAAGGCAGCACCATAAGGCGGAGCCATTGAGTGCGGAGGAGGCCGTCCCAAGGGGGGGGAGCGGGTGGTCTTCTGCCCAACTTCCTGTGCAGGAGATACTGGAGGCTGACCGAAAAACTGCGCCAACTCCCGAAGAAACAACGGAGAGCGTGGGTCTGGAACCCAACCTGGGAAAGCATTTGCTTCAAAGTGTGAGGAGAGAAAAGGTAGAAGTGGCGTGGGGCGTCCCAGTGGGACCAAAATGGCCCAAAAAGCCGGGCATCGATGCTATCGCCATTGGGCGTCCCAATTACTAGGAGGCCGTCCGTGCGCAATATGCGAGCGATCTCGGCCAGGCTTCCCTTGGGATCTGGGAGATGCTCTATAACATCCCAGAGGGTAACCACATCGAAGTGCTGGTCCGGGAAGCAGGCCTCTTCTAGTTCTCCCACATAGACTTCCAAACCGAACCTCTTCCTGGCGTAGTGGGCGGCACTCTGGCTGGTGTCCAGGCCCATCACCTCCCAACCACCGAGTTTTTCCATCTCGTGGGCGAAATTCCCAGTCCCGCAGCCCACATCCAAAAGCCTCCCCCGCCGCTTTCGGGCCGTGATGGCTTTGCACTTCCTGGAGAGGCCATAGCGGCGGTTCAGGCGCAAAAAGAGGCTGGGTTCGTCGTCGATGGCTGGGATGTGTGCTAGGTAATCCTTTGGATAGTAGTTAGCGAGTTGCTCCTTGGTGGGCCTGGGATTCAGGTATATGAGGCCGCATTTCTCGCATTTCACGAACTGGAAGGGACCTCCTTGGCCATGGGACCAATCCCAAGCCTGATGAAGGGGTTGAGATCTCTTCGAGCCGCACAGGTTACAAGATATATATTCCAAATCCCTTCCCCTACGAGCGGCCTCAGTCTGACGAGAGCGTTGATTCGCCTGCAAGATGGGAGCGGAGGGCTTCCCCCACTCCTGCCAGATAGGCGGGTACGACCTTGGCGTTCCCTTGTATGATCTCGCGTAGAACGAACCAGAAGGTATGGAGCGTTATGAATAGATACTTGGTTCTGCTGAATTTGAGGTGGAAGCGGACGGAGCTCCGGCCGTGTATACGCCACCATTTGGCCGGCTGGGGCTTCTTCAGCGTACCCAGCGATACCTTATGCCACATCTTGGCCTGGGGGACATAGAGGATGCTATATCCGGCCCGTCTGACACGCTCTGAGAAATCCCAGTCCTCATAGTAGAAGAAATATCCAGGATCGAAGAGCCCCACTTCTTCGAAGACCTGTCTCCTAATCAGCAGGCCACAAGCGGGAGCGTAATCTATGCGCCTTTGACGAGCGTAGGATGGGCCATCGTTTTTGTTCAAGCCGATGAATACGATCCCTGGTGGGAAGGACCTCTTCCTGGCCCCAGTTGACCACAGCCTGGAACCCTCTCCATGGTAGTAGATTTTGGGCATGAGCACCCCCGCCTGGGGCTCGGCTTCTGCCGCCTCAACCAACTCCCCTAAGAGCGAGATGTCCAGAACGGTATCGTTGTTCAAGAGAAGAATATAGTCGGTCCCCCTTCGGAGGGCATACTTGATTGCAATATTGAACGCACGAGCCATACCTAGATTCTCCTCGTTCTCAATCATCTCCAGGGTAGGGAACCGCTTCTTCAGATATTCCGGCGCGCCATCGGTGGAGCCGTTGTCTACCACCAGGGTTCGAAAGGCTGGATAATCCATATCCAGGGCTGAGGTGACACACTCGGCGGTGTCTTCTTTGCAATTCCACCCCAGGATCACTACATAGACGAAGGGAACTTTCATACTCGGTGTTCTCTCTCGCGCCGACCGCCACTTTGCTCCCACAGGCCCTGAACCGCGCTCAGGCACCAGGCCAGTTTGGTGAGGAAAAGAACAGGAGTGGTGTGCCAATACTGTTTGGAGTTTCCCTCGTAAAGAAGTATCTTCACCACCATGAATATGGAGACGAGAGGTGACAGAATGAGGAGCAGCCAAGGGCTCATCAGGGGGAAAGGTGTCTCGAACACATCTTGGTATCTCTCTCTCACTCGGATGGAGTTTCTACCCGAGACCATGAAGTGGTGCCATACCCCAGAGGGGGTGGTTCTCTGCGGCAGATGATATACGATGGCTTGGGGTTCAAAATAGAGTTCATAGCCCTGAAGATACATTCGGGCTGTGATATCCATATCCTCGGCGGTGGGCAACGTCTCATCGAATCCGCCCACATCGGCGATTACGCTTCTGTGGACGCCTAAGTTGATGGTAGGAAGATACCTTCGGGGCCCCCGAGGCGAGTGGGGGAGATATTCGTGGAACATGGAGAGGTTGTCCGAGAGGGTCCAGTAGTTGCCCTCGCCGAAGATCACGGCACCGCTGACTGCGCACTCCTCTCTATACAGGTATGGGGATAGTTTCTCCAGCCAGTCTGGAGCAGCGATACAGTCCGCGTCGATGAAGAAGAGATATCGACCTCGGGAATGGGCGATGCCTATGTTGCGAGCCGCGGAGGGGATGACGGGGGCACCCGTAGAAACGAAGTGGACTGTCGAATCCTCCTTGACGAGGCCGGATTCATCTACGCCCACCACGATGACCTCTGCATCCTCCAGGCCGTGCCCTTGTCTCTTTAGGGAATCGATGGTCCTATCTATGGTTGGCGAATTCAGGTTGGGAATAATGATCGATATCTCCTTGCTTGGCTTCACGCTTCACCGGTTCTCTAAGGTAGGATATCTGAAGAAGGGAGTTTGGTACCCCATGCCTCACATAACTTCTGGAAGACCATGTAGTATCTCTCTCCCACCCTCGTCCAAGAGTTGTTCTGAGCAACGAAATCTCGTGCTCTCGCTCCGAAATCCTCTCTAGCCTGGTCATCCTCAAGGAGCCTCACAATGGTATCAGTATAGGCAGCAGAATTACCAGGCTCCACCAAAAAGCCGTTCTCTCCTTCTCTGATGGCCTCCTGCAAGCCCTCTAGCCTGGCAGCGACGACACAGGTACCCCTGGCGCAGGCTTCCAGCGCCACGATGCCGAACCCTTCCATATCTCCTTCGACGGGGATGTTGGGTAGGACGACGATGTCGGCTGCATCATAGAGCGTTTGCAAGGCCTTCTCATCCACTTGGCCCAAGAGGGAGACCTTCTCTTGGAGTTTGAGTCGGGCTATCTCTCTTTTGATGAGAGAGCGCTGAGGCCCTTGCCCTACGATCAGATAATGGACATCGTTTTTCCTCTGCAGGATTTGGGGAAGGGTATCGACGATGAACTCTCTCACCCCTTTACGCTTGACTAGCCGGCCCACAGTGAGGAGTATCTTGGCTTTGGTCAAGTCCTTGCCTACTATCGAGTTTAGGTCGCTTGGAGTATGCTCGCTAGCCGAATCAATTTCTTCCACCTCTGCACCGTGAAAGATTACTTTGCACTTATCAGCGGGGATGCCACGGTCCAGACATCGCTTCCGGGTATGCTCACTCACGCAGATCACCAGATCTACCCGGCGAAGAGATTGAGAGATAAGCCATTGGTAGACGCGGTTGGGAAAAACCACGTCCAGTCCATGAGCCGTGACTACAACGGGTATAGCAAAAAGGTAACGCAAGATAACGCCTAAAGGCGAAAGCAATGAATCCCCTATATGAATCACTTGAACCCGTCTTGACAGAAGCACTGAAATGGCTCGAAAGAAAGCGTAGGCAATAAAGAAGGGAAGAAACAATTGTGACCCGCCCCAGGCGATGGTGCGGATTGGCGTAAACTTGGCTATCCTATCTGCCAGCTCATAACTCCACTTCTGCATACCCCCGATCGAAGGGGGATACTTCCTAGTGATGAAGAGGATCACCTTTTGGCCCCTCTGCGGACGATCAAATCGGCCAGTAGCCCAAAGGTGCCTACCTGGATAGCGGTGAGGATGAGTATTACCGTCGATGGGGGCGAAATGGAAGTGGTAGGCGAGAATGTCGTAAACCATCTTCAATGCTCCCACCAGAAACAGGACCAAACTAAGTGGCAGGAATACCCTCAGGGGGTTGAAGTACATAACGGATCGCACTACTAGAGACAGATAGTTGTAGGTGTCGGCGATAGGGTGGAACTTAGATCTCCCTTTACGCGGGTAGTAGTCGATAGGCAGGTATTTTATCGTGTAGCCATCGCAGAGAAGGGCAATGGTGATGGTGCCTACCCAGGAATGACTGGTAGGTAAGATATTGAGATATCGCTGAGCCAGCTCCTTATGGAAGGCCCTAAAGCCGGAGTTGAGATCAGGTATGCTCCTTCCGGTGAGGTAAGAGGCCAGGAGTCGAATTAGGAACTTCGCTGGGGTTCGCAACCACCTGAGGGTTCCCCTCTCCTGGCTCCGGGAGCCGACGACCATATCGTATTCGCCAAGATGGGAGAGAAGCCGGGGGATATCCTGATTAGGATAGGTGCCATCGCCATCGGTCATGACGATAATAGGGCCTTGGGCCGCCTTTATGCCCGCCGTCCTGGCCGCTCCCGTGCCCAGGTTGTAGGGGTGATGGATTAACCTCACCCTCTCCCTCTGGCACACGATCTCGGCACTCCTATCGGTTGAGCCGTCGTCTACGACAATCACCTCGTAGTCGTAGCCGCTCTTATCCATAGTCTCCAAGATCAAGTCGAGATCATCGCCGATGGCCTCCTCCTCGTTGAAGACCGGGATAACGATGCTGATCAAAGCCATGATGGACCCTCTATTTGCAATTCGCAAACCGTGGCTCTAGGAGACAACCTCATAGACGTGAATCTCATCAAAAGTGTGCACCCATCGCAGATTTCCGAGGCTCTCTATGGCTGGCAGCAGATCGCCGTCGAAGTCGTCGTACCCCAGAGAGTTGATGAGCACGTACCGCACTCCCCAATCCTTCAAGATCCTCATGCTCTCCTGGCTGGGAAAGAGAGAGAGGGCATCTTATCAAGAAAGGCCCGGGGAGGAAATGCGCAGTGACCATAGGAGATCTTTTTGCCGTGGACACGGGTAAGATACATGTGGAACATTGTCCAAGAAGTGGGGAACTCCATTATGGCGAAATCACCGTCCTGCTCTGCCAACCAGCGGTCGACGGGCCTCGCCTCCACCTTGGTGATATGCCAAAGCGGTACAGTGGCAAAGTCGAATAGAATGAGGAGAAGGAGGAGCAAGCCGAGGAGAAAAGACGTCTGCCTCGCCCACCAGCCCCTACTGGCCCGGGCAGAGGCAGCAAAGGTCTTCTCTTTGCGCCTTTGGAAGAGCCTTGCCGCGCTTATCCCTGCCAAGACCGAGACGGCGAATTGGGCCATGATCCCGAACCTAGCCAAGACTCTCATGGAGCTGAAGAAGGGGAGGAAGAGATATAGGAGTAGAGCGGGCAACGGCACTGCTACTAGATTGTCCGGTGGGGAGAGGGAGAAGGCTTGAGGCAGCGGCGACCTTTCCACTAGAAACGATAGGGCACGCAGGTAGGCGCTCTCAAACCGTGAAGGTACCGAGATGAGGACGGGTCGGGTGGCAAAGTGCAAGGTGGTGCCCAGAGCCAATATCACAGATGTCATTCCCAGCACCCCAAAGGAAACGTCTACGGGGCGTCGCCTCCACAGGAGAGCCACTACCGCCAGGACGAGAGGAATCGCTCCCAGGTATAGGAAGTGCTCCCCATTGGGGTTGAAGGCGCTTCGGGACCACTCGCCCCAAAGAGGATGGAGCGGATTGGGGGCCAGAAAATCCTCAATACCAGCGGAGTAGGTATTTACCTCAGCGAAGGAGAATGTAAAAGACGTGGAGCCTTGAGCCTTCAGAGTGGGGATGGCGCTTGGCATGATCCAAAATGCTGCGGTGAGCGCGAAGGAGAGGAGCAGTCTGGGGAGTTCTCTATTTCTGGCCCATTCTCCCCATGGCCTTGCGCGATGGAGAAGATAGACTATCATAGGCAACCCCACGATGAAAAGATAATACCAAGAGGAGAGAACAGAGAAGGCGTAGAAAGTCCCAGCTAAGGCTGAGAACCTAAGCCTCTTCTCTCTCAGTGCCCTTTCCAGGCAGAGAAAGAGGAATGGTATCCACTGAGTGCCCATCAACTGGAGATGGCCACCACTATGAAGCATGCGATAGGTGCAAAAGGCGAAGGCAGCACCGCTGAGAAGGCTGGCAGTCCTGTGCCCGGTCAGATAATGGACCAAGACATAGGTGCCAAAGCCCGAGAGAACGAAGGTGCTCATTAGAAGTAGATTGTAGCTCGTCACCTCACCGAGGAGGATCGTGAGAGGAAGGCCGAGTAGCGTGTTAGCCAGGGTAGTGTTGCCCACAGCCAAATTGTAGCCTCCGGGGTAGAAAATATCCGGATTGAAGAACGGCGAGATATGCAGATCGAGGAGGGCATGCTTGAACCACCAGAGTTGCCATATGAAGTAGAAACCGTCATCGACAACCCGACCTATGACCATAGTACTCAGATTGAAGGCCAACGGGTAGGTCATACCTATGGTTAACAACAGGAAGAGCAAAAGCACCGACCCATATATCTTAGCCCGGCTATCGAGGAGAGAGGAGAGGCCTTTCATGATAGCTCCCAAGGGCAAAGGAGCCGTTGTTGTCGGCTGGAGTGAAGCCATGGCCAGGCCGGCAGGGTTGTAAAGAGAGCACTAGGAACCCTATGACGGCAACACCCTAGCCAACTACTGCTTTTACCCTCAGCCAATCCAACATCACCCCCAGATCTCCACTGTCTCCCCCTTGGCGCTACTACTTGTCCAGGCACTTCCCCGCCGAATCGACATCATTCTGTCTGTCCAGCCACTACTCTTCTAGGTGAAAGAAAACGCTGGCTTTGATCTCCTTCCCCTCTTCTGTGCGGTAGACCTGTTCCAGGACGAAATCAACACCGGGAGGGCAAGGAGCGAAATCAGCCACGAATACGGAACTACACGCCTCGAGTTCAGCGGTACTGCTAAGCATTATGAAAGGGTTGCACCCCACGCCTAACTTTGTTGTTACACTCCAGCGTTCCAGACGCACCTGGCAAGAGGGACTGGGGCTTGCTCCTTCGCTTGCGCTTAGAATAGCCGTCTGAACCATCAGATCACGGGGGTAGGGCTTTGCGATGACGATGTTCTTGATAGAGGCAGTGCCCTGTTCGAGATCCACGGCTGCGGCATATGGGTCTTTATCGGCGATGCGGACTTGATATGTGTATGTACTGGGAGAACGGGGTGCCGTTGGCCGAGGGGAAAGTGTGCCCTGGATCGGCTCTGCCTGCGGCAGGGTAATGGAGCATCCTGCCGATGCCAAAACGGCGATGAAGAACAAACCCATAGTGGTTGCCAAACTATATGCACAGCGCCTCGGCATCACTATCTCTAATCTTGTCCGCCCTCTTGAGGGGCTAGACTAGGATGCTCGTGAAAGGGTATCAACCTTGCAACTCCACCTTCACCCAATCCAACATAATTCCCAAGTCTCTACTGTCCTCGCTTAACCCCGCGGCCCGAGGGTTCCAGGTGTCGGTTTCCAAGCGAAGGACTGGGTTGCGACCCGCGAAGTCAGCCAAGAGGATCGCTGGCACCGAAGCGCGATATGTATCGAACTCTGGGCCCAGTTCGAACTCGTCCAGCAACACTTCGTTCAAGTAAAGGGATACGTTGGACGAGGGTGTTCCCTCTGGCCGGGGGCTTGCCATCCGGAGAGTCACCCCCATTGCCCTAGATGCCTTGAGCGGGGGCAGTGCTATCTGAGCGACTTGCCCCGTCCATCGGAAGTCGATCGTATCCAGACCTCTTTCTTTATGGTAGAAGCCTCCAAGCAGAAAGTTTGAATCCAACAAGCCTATGTCTAGGTAAAAGGGGTAAGCGGGCTTGCTCTCGGCCTCCTCCGTCGAAAGCAAGAGGTAGATCTCGAGGGGTAGAGTAAAGCGGAGTCTCTGGGTCGGGATATGCTCATACGAGTGTTCCAAGGCTGGTACGTCGATCCAAAGCCCCTCGCGTGGAATGAGAACGAACTCATCCGAGAATGGGGCTGGGGCGTCATCCCCTTTGATCAGAAACAGCTCCTTCCCTTTGCGTTGCCAATCTCTGGCTAGTTTCTCTAGGGCCGGAATATCCCTTTTGGCGCCTCGAAACCCGAATATCTCTCTCTGGAAGATGTACTGGAGGGGCGTACCGACAAGATCGCTAACCCCTACCGCCTGGCTTTGGGGGACCAGCACCATCGCCTCTTCGGGAAGAAGGTTTGCCAAAACCTGCAACTGACTCGCCGCTCCTTGGTATTCCACGTGCCCTATGATATACCAATCCACTCGCAGAAGCAAGAGGATGAGGACAACGCTGAGGGCCAAGGAAAGGTACCGTTCCCATCCTCCGAGAGGCGCGCTATCTCGGGCCCAGAGAAGGGCATAGGCGGCTAGGATGAGGAAAGAGGGGATCACCACCGGCACATAGCGGCGCATGACGTAGATATGGTGGGGGTTGGCCAGAGTGCGATAGAGATACAAGGTGGAGAAAAGGGAAGCGATAGCCAGGAAGTAGAGGTTTTTCGGCGAGAGGTCTCGCCAAAGAACGGCTGAGGCACCCACTGCCGCCAGCCATATCCCCAAAGGCGAGAGGTACCATCCCAGTCGTACCAGGTTCTGGTGATCATAATTGGGGATCCAGGCGTCGACGTACCAATAGTAGAAGGATTCAACATGACCAAGGGCAGGCCGTACAAAGTAGCCGTAGAGGGCCAGAAGGCAAACCATGATGATCAGTGCCCCCAGGATTCCCCTCCGGCGAGACCATAGAGCATCCCCCAAGCGGGAGATCCTATCGGCTCGAGCCAGGAGGAGAAAGTAGCCCATGAGGGCCAATGAGAGGCCCCAGAGAAGGCGAGTGGAGGTGAGGCCCAACCCCTCCAGCACCTGGCTGTAGGTGTCCTTGACATAGGGCCAAGAAAAAGCCCGCCAGTGAAGCAAGGAATGCGAAACCATGAAAAGTAGGGGCAGGAAGAACCAAGCGTGAGCGGCTCTCAGCCGGCGAGAGAGGCTCAAGTAAAGGAAGAAAATCAAGGGAGGGATCAGGAGCAAAGGTGCATCTATGCGGGTCAGAAGCACCGCGCCGAGGGAGAGCCCTGCCGCCAGAGCGAAGAGCCGCTGGGGTCGTTGCCCGTCAACCCAAGCGGCGAAGGCATAGATCGCACTAAAGACGAGAAACTGGGATAGTGCTTCCGAGGTCGGATAGCGGGCGAACCAAATCTGGGCAGCGGTGATAGTAAGGAGGAACGCGGCTAGACCGGCAACTCGAGCGTCGAAGAGCCTCCGGGTAGCGAAATACACGCTCAATACCCCCAGCAACCCCCAGCAAGGAGTAGCGTATAGGCTACCATTGAGACCAAAGAGGCGATGAAAGAGAGCTATCCAGAGGGGATGCAAGGGCAGGAATTGAGGACTGATGAGGCCTCTCTCCAAGTCGATGATGTAGAAACCGGGAAACCTCAAGTAGCGGGCCGTAGAACTTGGAGGCTGCTCGCGGAGCAGCAGAGGAGCTAGCAAGGGATCCAACTCGCCCAGTTCCTTATCTTCGATGCGGAGGGAACCGGTAGTGGCGATATTAGCTCCCTGGCTCACGTAAACGCCAGCATCGGCCCCTCCAAACAGGTATTCGTGCGGATGGAAGAACAGCGCTGCCGCCAGGGCCAGGATGCCTGCCAAGACGAGAGTGTGGCGAGAGGGATGCCAGCGGGTTGTCGGAAGAGCTACAGCGCGCGCGTGGAGGAGGTATAGGACAAGTGCCGAGAGGTAACCGAGGAGTAGAAAGACCAAATTGCGAAGAGTAAGCCAACCTATCTCTCCCAGCAGCAGAGCGATGCAGGAAGTAAGGAGCACGCTGAGGAGTAAGGAAAGAAAGCAAAGATCGGGCACGTCCTCTGTAGATTCCTGGCTTTCGGTCGGCAGCGTCTCCGGTCTAAAGGCCCCGAACGCGGCCAGGGTGGCATAGCCCGGAAGGAAAAAGAACAGAGGCAACGAAATCAACGCTTGTAGAACCGCGGTCAAGTTGGGCAAGCTCGCGCACACCTTTCTGGTTTGGAAGGAAATTCGCCTTTGCCTCTCGTACCGTCCGAGGGGAGAGAGGCGGTCCTAGTCAGAGTTCTCCTTGTCTGCACCTAGTCTGGCGTAAACTACTTCTATCTCCCCCACGTGTTCCTCTAGAGTCTTCACCGGCTGTATGTTGTTCTTCAGGCCCTCCAGAATAGATGGGTTAGCCACTATCTCTCGCAAGAGATGGGAGAGATGGGCTACATCGCCAGGAGGAAATAGGAACCCATCAACGCCATGACGCACCTTTTCCGCCAAGGCGCCTATGCCTGAGGCAATTACTGGAACTCCAGCGGCGAATGCCTCTTCTACGACCAGGGGGGACACCTCGTACCACAAGGAGGGGATAACGACGACGTCAGCCTGGGCTAGGGTAGACCACAATTGTGAACGGGGGATGAGGCCGCGGAAGGTTATGGAGGAGTCCCCCACCATCTCTCTTAGCGCGCAAGTGTAATCTGGGAAAGCCTGTTCATCCCCACATACGGCGAGGGTGGCCGGGACGGAGCCTAGGCTCTGGAAGGCCTGGACCAGGGTGTGAAGTCCCTTCTGCCAGGCGATCCCTCCGAGATATAGAAAGTTCAAGCCATCTTCGGCTCGCCCGGGCAAGCTATCGATGGGAGGGTCTATCCCATGTTCTATGAGGCGGACCTTTTCTTTCGGGAGGCCCTGTCTCGAGAAGATGGAACGCACAAACTCAGTGGGGCAGATTATCAGATCGGTCGCCGCGAGGGCCTTTCTTAAGAGTCTATCTCTGTAAGCAAAGAGGCCCGCGGCAAGGGGTCCAGGAAAGAGGGGAGCAGGGATCCCAACTCTAGGGGCCGCGCAAGAATAAGCGCAGTTGAGCCAAAGCCTAGGGCCTGGGCACAACTTGTTATCTCCCCACCGCAGAAGTTGGGCATTAGGGCAGAGAAACCAATAGTCATGCAGGGTCAAAACCGTGGGGATGCCCCGGTCTTTGGCGATGACCATCAACCTATCAGAGAGGCCCTTAAGGTGCTGAAAATGTATCAAATCGGGAGCTTCTTCCTCTAACACTTCTGTGAAACTTTCGTCCACAAAAGGGTTGCGAAAGGAAGAGAGGAATAGCGATAAAGGGTTTCGGGCCGCCATATCGTAAAGGGTATATACCTTCAAGCCGTCGGAGCCAAATCTCATCCCCAGCCTTCTTTCACCTGAGGTTTCTCCCCGACAGAAGACTATGACCTCGTGTCCCCTATTCTTCAAGGCTCGAGACAGGTTTTGGGTGTATATCTCAGTGCCCCCGATCTTCTGGGGAGGATACTGATGGACTACCTGTAGGATGCGCATAAATCGTCTCTCAGCGGGTGACTTCCTCGTAAATGCCCTTGATCTTCCGGTAGATTATATCCCAAGTGTAGGAGCGCACGACCTTCTCGTACCCTCGCTCTCCCAATCGCTGAGCCAGATCTTTATTCTCCAGGATTGACCTTATGCTCTGGGACAAGGCGGGAACATCGCCGAAGGCAACTAGTAGGCCATCCTGACCGTCTTCTACCACCTCTGGCACCCCCCCGGCTAAGGCTCCGATGACCGGTTTTCGATTGACCCATGCCTCAAGATAGGCGATGCCGAAGGCGTCCACACGGGAGGGCATGGCCAAGACTGCTGCTGAGGCTAGAAGGTCCCTTTTCTCCGCCTCATCAACAGATCCAAGCAACCTTATCCGCCTCCGCACCCCCTTTGAAAGTCCCTGATAATACCTTTTGAAGGAGCCCAAAGGCCTCCCTGCTAGAATCAGCTCCGCGTCTATCCCTTTGGCCCAGAGCCGTTGCATGGCTCGTATGAGGTGGACCGCCCCCTTATCATAAGTTATCGTGCCCAGAAAGGCCACTATCTGCCCCCGTAACCCATATCGCTCTCGAAAACGCTGTGCATTGCCTCCCTGCAACTGGCGAGGATTCACTCCTACCCCCACCTTGCGTACCCTCGTCGCTTCCATGCCCAACTCAATAAGGTATTCCCTCTCCAGCTCGGTGAGGGTTATTACTATTTCGCTACCCCGCAACGCTTCCAATTGGTGGCGCATGGTGTGATGCCGCACCACAGAACGCTCCCCTGGTTCTCCGAGGTGGAGAAGAGGGGTCATGACAAAAGGCAACCCACGGGCACGAGCATAGCGCCATGCAACGATGACCGGATATTCAAAGGATATATTGACGCCGTGGACGATGGAGAAGGGTTCTTCTTGAGCAGCCAAAACCCTCTCTAGGGTTGGCACCCAGGGCATGTAGCGGGACATAGTCCGAAGGAGAGGTGTGGTGTCGAAAGGCAAGCCCGAGACCTCAATGGCCGATCTCCGCAGGAGGTAAAAGGAATAAGGGGTCAGGGGCAGATGACGCACTGGACACCGCTGTATCTTCACGCCGTTATGGACCTCTTTCTTCCTCTCTATCGGCTTCTTGCCCCTGGCCCAGATATGCTCTGTTACTCCTGCGTCGCTGGTGACGACGGTGACCCGGTTTCCATCCCCCACCAGCCTCTCTGAGATCTCCCGAAGGTAAGTCTCCGCCCCCCCGATATGAGGCCAGTAGAAAGCAGAAACATGTAAGACTTTCATACTCTGCCTGACCTGTTGTCTGTCAATCTGGGCAAAGTATAGCGCATTGTGAGAGTGCAGTCAACGAAGATACCAAAAACTGCGGGGTGGAGAGCGAGGATGGGCAAGTGGGTAGCAAGCAACGGTTACGAGGCAGAGGTCACGGTTATTGTGTATCCTGGATTTTGCAGAAAGGAAGGGGGCGTGAGTGGGATGAAGTAGGAGTTGTAGGCCCGCTCGAGGGGCGTAAGATTCTAAGAGCCGATTTGTGAATCCTGCTTTCCTACGGTTGGGCGCTTGACCCAAGGGGTGAATAGGAAGAGAGATGGTCGCTATTTGGAACAGGCAGATAGGCTATGATTTCGAGGCCAAGAACCTGACGACAGGCCCGATGCGAGATCACGGACTCTAATCTCCCTATTTCACGACGAGAGGGAAGAAGAACTTCTCCACCGGGCCTACATAGAGGGTCACGGGTTGGATGATGTAGGGACTGTTGAGTACCCCTGGGCCGCCATCGATAGTGATCGAACTGAGATCGTAGGTGCCGGCCGGGTATCCTGAGGCATCCACCGCGACGATGATTTGGGAAGGGGAACTGGCGGTGGCAGTCCCGGAACTGGGCGTCACCGAGACGACCTCTGGTTGGCTCGCCGTGGCCGTCCAGTTGATGCTTCCTAAGCCTCGATTTCTTATGGTGATGGTATGGTAGGAGGGGGTCGTGTTCCCACCTTCCTGGTGAAGGAATAGAAGAGACTCCTTGTCCACAGAGAGGGTAGGAGGGGAGGGGTATAGCCCCGTATGCTGAGCGTTCTGGTGGAAGATAGGCCAGGGGAGTTCAGCATCCGCCGAGGGACCCACCTCCCAGACATAGAGATAGCCGTGAGTCTGGTCGAAATGGTCGGATCCACCGATAGAGATCTCCAGTTTGCCATCGTGGTCGATGTCGCCTATCGCCGGTGAGCCGAAAAGGGAAAAAGTGGTAGAGAGGATCTCTTCCAAGGAGCCGTTCCTACCGTAGATCTGAACGTCCCAGAGCATGGCAAAGAGTATTTCTAGTTCTCCGTCCCCGTCGTAATCAGCCATGGTAGGGGACGAGCGGATGAAATGATTGGTACTCATGCTATTCCGAGGGGTGACGGGCCAGCCTGCAACTGGGCTACCGTCGTGGTGCCAGGCGTAAACCTTTCCTTGCTCGAGGTCTCCAGAGCCGATGATGATCTCTAGATCACCGTCGTTGTCGAGGTCGGCCAGGGCTGGGGAACTGAAGCCGGGGAACTCCGTGGCCGCTGGCCACCCGGGCAGGAGATTCCCATTTCTATCCCAAGCGTAGACGGCCAGGGTAGTGGGATTGCCCTGGGCCCACCAATACCAACCAGTGCCAACTACGATTTCCAGATAGCCATCGTTGTTGATATCGCCTATCGCCGGGGATGAATAGATGGTTTCGTTAATCCAATTCTTGACCAGGACATTGCCGTCCTTGTCGAAGACGTAGAGGTATCCGCCGTCGTAGGTGGGAGGCGTGATATGAGAATTGCCCGTGATGTCGGCCCCGATGATGATCTCCAGCCCTTCCACGTCAGGGCGCAGATCCGCTATGGCAGGACTCGACCAGATGGAATCCCAGTTATCGTGCTCCCAAATCTTTTGGCCATTGTGATCGATCAGGTAGATCCAGCGATCCCAGCCTCCAAAGGCGATTTCCAGATCACCATCCCCATCCACATCTCCTAGGGCCGGAGAGGAGAAGACGCCGTCAGTATGCCCATCTCCGTTTTGATCGTAGGTATAGAACTTCCAGAGAAAGGTCCCATCGGCCCCGTTGTAGGCTACCAGACCACCATGTTGGGCTAGGTCGCCTGGATCGCCTCCTACGCTGACGACTACCTCCATGTCGCCATCGTTGTCAATATCTCCTGCCGCAGGTGAGGAGTTGATTGGGGCTTCGGCATTCCTCTGCCAGAGGATGCTCCCATCATAGTTAACGGCCACCAGCCAGTAGGGGTTGGCGCTGCTGGTGCCCACCGCTGTGGTGCCCACTAGGATCTCGTCGTAACCGTCGTTATCGATGTCGGCAAAGATGGGAGACGATTCGATCACTTGGCCGCCCGGAAGTTGCACCGGGAAGCCTGGTTTGGTAGAGGCGGAAAGGGGGGCAGAAGCAGCGGGAGTGCGAATAGCCGAAATCAACCAAGTAAACCCTATAATCCAAAGGGAAGAGATCAACCATCGTATAACCTCTTCCCTTCTTGCTCCTCTCATCAAAGCCCCTCTCCCCTCCGACCGGGCTGTATTGCTCAGTCTATGTCCAGTATTCCCCGCCCTACTGTCGGTGTCAATGGGAAGAAGGTACTAACAGTTCAGGGCTCGGTGACCGTCACTTCCCCCAAGGGGACCCTATCTCCTTGTAGTTGCCCGTCTTCATTCAGCACCGCCAAGCGTTCCATGGTGGAGAGCAGATACATCCCTGCCTCTAGTTGATATCTTCCCGGAGGCGCATCATCGTAAACGAGAAGCTCATATTCGTCCCTCACTATCTCGCCCTCCTCCCAAACGGATGTGGGATACCAACCCCCCAAGGGCTGGTTATCCTGCTGTGCCCATATCTTGGAACTCTCGTCTAGCAAATGGGTGAAGACTGTGTAGTCCTCATCCATCGTCCGCTCCGCTCGCCAATAGAGCGTCAGATGCAACTTCTCCCCTGCAGTTACAGTGTGGGCATCCAAGTCATAACCAAGCAGAGCCACCTCATCCCCCAGGCCGACCTCCAAGGGATGCTCTATGGCCGCAAGGTCGATGAACTCTTTTGGCCTAACGATCACCAGTGGAAGCTCAACCTTAGTGCTTCTCACGCCTGACTGACGGTCGATGGTCGGCAGGGATCGCGCTTGGTAGTCTATCTCCTCATAGATATCAACTACGAGCCGGTAGACCCCTATTGGCAGGTCGAAGGGGATGTAGAACTCATCTTCCACCATCTCCCCCTTGGCCCACTGTGTGGTGGGGAGACCTTTACGGTGCGGCTGGTCATCGATCTGCCACAACAGGTGATAGTCTTCATTGTGGAGGGCGACTCGAACGAAGTAGTCCTTTTCTAACTCCTCCAAAGCCTGCCAATAGAGACTAAGGTGCAATATCGGCCCTGGACACAGCCCATTTCGCCCTATTGCCTCTTCCTCGCTTAACACATAACCCAAAAGCGCGATCTTTCCCCCCAGGTCGACTTGCATAGAATTCGCTATCTCAGACGGGGAGGGTATCCGACGCCTGTCTTGGGGGCCTAGATAGTTGACTAAAGGTTCCTGATCTTCAATGACGGATACCCATCCAGCAGGGGTGGAATAGGGCTCGAGGATTTTCCAATCAGAGGAGAGCGAGATAGATGCCGGACCGTATGAATCGGGAGTCTCGATGACAAAAGGAACATCTATCAGTTGGCCCGGGGCGATGATTAAGGGCGGCTCCAGGGACAATTCCCCGGAGGCGATTTCCTTCCCATCCCGCAGCCACTGGTAGCGGACCCGATAAGGAGTCAAAGAATCCCTCACGTAACTGCTGCGACCCCGGTTGTATAGTCGCACATAAAGAAGAAAGGGACTTCCTTTTGGCACTTGGCAAGGGACCTCAAACGATGTCAAGAGAGTGGGGTAGTCAATCGGCGGGCTGAGCCGATAGGCGTAGTCGTCCCCTGAGCGATGTACCTCTGTGAGATATGGCGAAAGACGAGGTATGCTCTCTTGGATGCTTTGCCATTGCTCCTCCGCGAACTCAGCCTGGTGAAGGATGATATAATCCACCCCTAGCCCTTGTAGGAGCTCCAAGGATCTGATGGAGGGGAATTCCTCTAACTTACGGGCGATCTGAAAGTATAGATCAGGGTAGAAGCCTCCATATCCATTTACGAGATTTTTCCAATGGTAAGTGGAGTAGTACACACGCCTGGCCTCGAACCAGTGCTCACGGGTCAGGGTATAAAGGGGTAACTCGACTACTGCTAACTCACCCTCCTGCGATGCTAACCAGTGGTAGACCTCGGGGACTCTAGGACCATGAGGTGCTAGCTCCAATTTCATCGGCACGGAGATATATTCGATGGCTACTAAAGAAACCATGACCAACCATAGGGAGGTTTTGATGCCCTCCTTCTTGACTACTCCAGGCTCAGCAGCCGGTGAACATCTCTCGATCCGTCTCCATAGACTGGAGACCCCAAAACCGGCTAGGACGCTGAGGGCCAATACTACAAGAACCCCGAATCTGGCAGGGACACGAAACAGTCGAAATCCTGGCACATAGTTGTATAACCAGTGATAAGGTAGATAGAGAGATAGCCGGGACTTGGAAAACTGTCCGCCGGTGCCCAGGGAGAGGATGAAAGCCATAACCAGGAGACAGAGGTAGAGGAAAGGGATGGTCTTGCCCTTCCCCCGGCCTATCAGCAGATCCGAGGTCAAGGAACCGGTCGACAATAGCATGGTAAGCACACCGAAGAGGGCCAAGCCGATGGCTAGAAATCCGGGAAAGAGCGAATGCTCTGTTAGGTTCAGATAGGGGTCGGCCTCTGCCCGGGAACGTGCTATCCGGCCATAGAGCCAATTGCTTGTCGGTGCTGTTACATAGTCAGTGAAAAAGGCTCCATACCACTTGACCTCCTCCAATGGACGCTCTAACCCCAACTTTTGGCTAGTGTCAAAGTATGGCTTGGCCAATGGCAAGCTAATGGCTGCCGTAGCTAGGACGAAGAGAGCAAGCCGGAGGAAGAGCGCTCGGGATCGCAGGCTCCTCTGCAGCATCAAATAGACAGCGATGAAAAGCCCCGTTGAGAGAGCCAGGAACACAGCATAGTAATAATCAGATTGGGCCTGAAGATTGAAAAATAGGACAAGTAGGCCAAGATGCTGTTTGGCTTTGGTCTGCATAAACTTGTGGAGGTAGAGAAGGGTGAAGGGCATCCACTCGGTCGTCATCAGGTTGAGATGGCCAAGGTGGGCGAATCTGTAGGGACAAAAACCGAAGATGAGCCCTGCAATTACACCCGCCCAGCGGTTGCCTGTGAGATGGGTGACCAGAAGATAGATCCCAAAAGAAGAGAGGGTGAAGGAGACGAGAATGAGCAAGTTATAGGCCAGGATCGGGTTCCCACAGAGAAACAAGATAGGGGAAGCCAGCAAGGCGCTGGCCAATGTATTGGGGTGCCAAGTTAGTGTTCGAGGAAAGGGATAGAATATGTTTGAATCGAACAGGCGCAACGGATCGGTGGTCAGTTGACGGAGATCCCAAGCGAGCATCCACGCATGCTCAAGAGGATCGCCACCAAAGTGCTCGACGCCATCGACGAGATGAAGTGCCCGCGGATAGGTTGAAAAAAGGGTGGCCGCTACAAAGAAGGCCAGAACCAAGGCTTCTCTGACCCACCGATGGGCCATCATATCTCTCACTCTTCCACTGACGTCCATGCTCTACTGCCTTCGTTTCGCTCTCTTGGTCCTCGAAACCCGCGATCTAGCCACCCTCGCCTTCCGAATTGAGGCGGTGATCTTTCGCCTCCTCCCCATCGCTACCGTTGCCCAGCCGATCCTCGCTTTGGTCGCAAACTCAAGACACTGTGGGGAACTAAAGCAATGAGATACGCCTAACTTTCACCCCCAGTTCCCTGCCATCTTCACTGAGGCCTAATTGAGCAGGGACTCGGGTTCTGTCAGTGATGATTAGCGCTTCGATGATGGGAGGAGGGTCATCGGACAACTCCAGGTGAAGTTCCTGCCAACTATCGCCCTCCAGAAGGAACTCTTTCTTCCTTTCACCTACTGAGAGTCTTACCGTCACCTTTCCTAAGGCCAGAGGACCGGCACTGGCCTCAACGCAGAGGGCTCGGGGCTTGCCTCGTTTTACCAAATAAGCGTTAGCCTCTTTCCCCGTCCATCGGGCGAAGCAAGGTGCCCTTTCCAACTCATACCAACCGTAGCCCAGGTGATTCACATCGTTTTTGCCCATCACCATATTGTCGCTAGTCACTCTGTGTACCGCACAAAATTTCAGTTTGTCACCGGGGAATCTCATTGCCCCGTACATGCTTCGATATAGCCCCGCGGGATAGCGGTAGCGCGGCTCCCCCACGGCACGAGCCAAGACATAGATGTTATCCCGCCAGTGAGATCGGATAGCCTTCAAAAAGCGCAGCACCAAGGGGTGCTCATATTTGTCTGCCAGGCGCAGTTGGGCGATCTCATACCCGCACTCCAGAAGCAAATGAACCAATTCACGGGGAGCATATTCCCGATTGTGACGCCCGTAGATCCCATACCCAGAATAGGGGTCATAGATGTTGCGCCCCCGCAACAGATACTCGACGTTCTGCAGCCTTAGGACGTTAGGGGTCGTGACCAGCAGGTAACCACCATCCACTAACACGCGGTGACACTCACACAGCATATGAGTGGGATCGACGGTCAAGTGCTCGACGAGCTCGCAACAGAGAACCATATCGAATTGCCCGTTATCGTAGGGGAAAGGATCGCTCTCAGCGTTGAAGTAAGCGTAGTGGAACTCGGTTTCCTCAATCTGTTGGTAATGCTCCCAATCCCTAGCCTCTTCGCCATGGTAGTTGGCTAGATCGAGATCGTAGCTTGTATATCGGTGCAAAAGTTGGGTGAGGAAATAGGGCCCGGCCCCCAGTTCCAAGAGTTTTCCTCCACCGGTGTGAACCTGCAGCACCATATCTAGGGTGTCTCGGAACCTGCGGAGGGAATCCTTCAAATAGTTCAGGCTTTCGTTGTCCGTTCCACCAAAGCGGTCGAAGCTCAGTAGATAGTCCCTTATCTCCTCCAGGCTAGGTGTCTTGGTGACATGGGGCACCGTCATACCTCCTTGGCGTGCATCCCCCTTGGGCCATAAGCGGGGCCGCTGACCGCTTCTTCAATGTAACCCTGAAGGATAGACATCACCTTCTCCTTCTCGAACTCTCGCAACCGCTCCCTTTGTTTGGCCACTATCCTTTGCTTCAAGCCCTCATCGGTCACCAAGAGTTCAATCAGTTCGGCGATGAAATCATATCGCTTTTCACTGATCAGAATGCCTGAATCACCCAAAGTATAAGGAACAGCCGTGCTGCTATAGGCTACTATGGGCACTCCAAAGTACATGCTCTCCAGAAGCGGCTTGGAGAAGCCCTCGTGTTCGCTCATGCAAAGGAAGAGATCGGCTAGCCGATAGTAGGCCACTAGTTCCTCGAAGGGCACATGGCCGCAGAAGTGCACGTCGGCCAAGCCCAGATAGGCGACCAACCCCTGCAGCCATTTCAGATAGATGTCTCCTGGATCCCACGAGGAGCCAACCAACAACAACCGCGAGCGTGGATTTATCCGCTTGTAATAGTAGAAGGTCTTGATCACATCCTCCTGCCTCTTATTGGGGGCGACCCGTCCCACAAAGAGGATATTAACGGAACCATCCCCGAATCTCTTCATCACCTCTTCACTGGGAGGGGTTTGATATCTCTGGACATCAAAGGGAAGGGGGAGAACACCTGTCCGGTCATAACCCACTTTCGAGAGCTCCTGGCGATTGAACTCTGAATCGGCCAAGGCAAGAAGCACATGATCTTTCAACCCTTCCAGTTGCTTTCTTCCTCTCATCATTTGTTCATGGATATGGGCATCTACATCTTTGAAGTACCCCGGCGGAGTGATGTTGTGGTAGATCAGGATCAATCTTACGGGTAGAGATTTCACATAATCGCCGACCTCGGAGCCTATGGAATGGTGGAAGAATAGGAAGTCATCGCCCCTCTCTCGGCATCGATATCTCCTGTAGGGCAATACCTCCTTTGCTAAGGCAGGGTGGATGCTCTCAGCGTAGACCTGGGAGTCATATCCCCATTGGCGAAGGTTATCCCTTATCAGCAACGCTTCATCGCAAATAGCATCCCCCGGGACGGCCCCTACCAACATCTGATGAATGGCCGCCCTTGGGAAGCGAAGGTGCGCTAGTGAATTTCTCCACTTTAACAACTTGGTTCTCCCAGAATCGCGGAACTAAGACTGGTCGGGGGAAGGGGTTCGTCATCCTTAGTTAGCACCAAACCTTCAAGGCGGCTTTGAACTTGCCAAAGATGCGATCCCAGTTATAGTTAGTGAGCACATATCTCCGACCGTTGGCGCCCATCTGACGACGAAGATCAGGCCGTTCCAGAAGGAGGTTCACACACTCCTCGAACTCTTCATAGTTACCGAAGTATAAGCCTCCGTTGCTCTTCTGGCAGTGGTATTTCGTGACCGCGCAAAGGTCGTGAACGAGGGCGGGGACTTCGTTCAACCAGGACTCCATCAGCACTATAGAGAAACTCTCGTTCACCGAGGGTTGGCAAAGGATAGTGGCCGCTGCATAGGCGTCCAATTTCTCCTGCTCTTCTGTGAAGCCCAATTGCACGATGTCGCGCCGCTGGGGCAGAATCTCTGGACCGGTGCCCATGAGGATCAGGAACAGGTCGTTCTGGTTGCGTTCTTTATACTTCGTGAAATATGAGACCAGGAGAGGCAGGTTCTTTGCCGCCTCTAGCCTTCCAGAGTAAACAATGAACCTCTCTCTTATTCTATACTTCTTGCGAAACCTGTCCCCTACCCCTGTGAGATCATGGAAACCGAACCCTATGATCCTCATCCCATCGTTTACTATCCTTAGCCTCTCCTTGGCGAACTCCATCTCTGGCCAAGAGTTGAACACGATCCCTCGACACTCTTCTAACATGGTTCTCGTGGCTTCAAAATATGCATAGGGCTCATCGTGCAAACAGGGCCAGATAATCGACTTTTCCGGCCGTAAGGTCGAGCCGTAGTAGGTAGTCCCAAATAGATAAGGCACGAAGATCAAGAGGTCGTACAGACCCCCACTTCTGTCTATATAGTCGTACAACGAAGCGCTGTGGACGCCCTCATCGATCCAGCCGTATTGCTCTTCAGTGGTTAGTTCTTGGTGGGTAGCGATCTTACGGCTCAAATCCAAGAATCTGGCTAGGTCTCGGTTTTGATTGACCGGAAACCTCCTCACATTGACGTGGTTGATGATCTCACTGCCTGGGCGGTAGTAGTTCTGCCAGGTGTAATGATCGCGGGCGCAAGTGGTCAGAACATCCACCTCCAACCCACGGTCGACTAGGTTCTCGGCGAGCCCGCGAGCGAGGGTCTCTGCTCCTCCCAGGATCTCCTCCCCGTAGCGGGGAACAACTATGGCGATCTTTCTCCCTTCTCCAGCCACCGCTTCTTCTCCTCTAGTCTGGCCGGGTGGAGAAGAGGGCTTGTAGCTCTTTCAGATCTGCCCGCAAAGCCTCGATCTCTGCCCGTAGCTGCTTGAGCGCATCTTCTTGGTCGAGAAGTTGCTTTTGCTTGCCAACCAACTCGCTCAGGATACGCACAACGTGGTTGTTGAAGGCTGCCTGATTAGCAGCCAAGATGTTGACGTAGAAGAGGACTAGATTATGAGCCTCCCTTCGGATCCTTCGCCAGAGACCACCGAGGAAGGGGATCCTCCGAGTCATTGTCTCGGTCAATAGGAGATCCACCCAGATCTTATTGGCTTGCTCTCTCGCCTGCTGGAGGCTGTAACACATCTTGGGGGCGAGGGCCCTGACAGAGGGATCTATGTCGGCCATCTCGGAACCGAAATCGGGCAACCAGGGCTCGGCCTTCTTCTGAGCAGCCCTTTGTCTAAGGCGCTCTCTGATGCGCTGCATGATCTCTTCCACATCGACCTCTGGATCCCTGATCTCGATGATATCATCCTCTGCCATTTTAGTTCCCTCCACCTCTTTAAGCCAAGTTAGACAGGATATCACGAATGAAGGCTATATACCCCTGGGCTGAGCCTACCAAGGAGTGGTTCTCCTCGATGTAGGCACGAGCAGTGGTCCCCAATTCTTGACGAGCGCCTTCGTTGGCTGCCAAGAACTCCATGTAGCCAAGAAGCGCCTCCTCTTCCCTATCCCCAGGCTCCACCTTGAGACAGCAATCATCGGGTAGTTCGACAAACCAGCCCACATCGGATACGATCACCGGCTTTCCAGCTCCCATGAGACGTATGACGCTAGCGGAGGTCTCGCCAGCGGTAGGAAACCGTAGGTTGATACCCACATCGCAGGCAGCGATGTACGCCTGGAAGGCATCCATGTTCACATACCCAGTTACCTTCACTGCCCCTTCCAACCCCAACTCGTGAATCCTATCCTCTACCCGATAAGGGGGTACCGATTCTCCCACTAAGAGGTAGATCGCATTGGCCCGCTTTTGCCTAAGGCGGGCAAAGGCTCGCAGAATCACCTCAATTCGCTTTACCGGATCGATGCGCCCAAAGGAAGCCACCACAAATTGATCCCCTAAACCCAAGGAGGACCGAGCATCTGTCAGGGAAGGAAGTTTTCTGAGGCTGAGGTGCTGATTCACCTTGGCCATCCTTATCCCCGGGCGGATCCCGTCTAGCTGACGCGCTACATAGTCGCTGTGAACGATGATGCCTAGACTCGAGTCCACCACCCGCTCACAAAGCGGATACCGATAGCGTGGCACTTGCTCCTTTCCGGCGAACATCCTCCTGGCCCGGACCATACCCTCAACCCCATAGGAATACCCCATCTCGCGAATGTAGCCGATTAGATCTCCTCTGCCTACAGTTATGGACTGTAGGAAATGGTGAAGCACAAAGTCATGCAGGACCGTGACCCCTGGATGGCGGAGTAGTTGGTGATAGATGTATTCGTGATAGGGGCTGTTGCCCATCTGGTATAGGCACATATCGTATCTTCTCTCTCTTGCCAGGCGTTCGAAATCCCAATGATGAAAGATAGAGAAGGAATCTACGATCTCTCGATTGCTAGGCTCATAGACATCGATGAATAGGTCGATATGGGCATGGCGGGCGAGATAGGGCAACAGCTCTTCACTATAGTCGGAGATACCCGAGGGCATAGGGTTTAGAGGGCTGAAGTAGGCGATCCTCATGGTCAACTTGATTCGATCCCATCGCTTTCGTTGCTTACCGAGCCCCTGGGCTTCAGAGCCTGCTCGATTCCAGCGAGGCGTTCGCCCAGGGCCGCTAGTTGATTCTCTATCCGATTCAGCCGGTAGCCAACTTTGGCTATCTCCACAGCGAGCGCTGTGCTATCTCTATCGTTGTCGCAAACCCGCATATCCAGCTCATTTACGGCTCGAACTACCGCCTCGTTGAACTCGTTCTGCTGCTGGAGAATGGCCCTTACGAACCACTTGGTGGATACGCTGTTCCACATCTCGCGAATGAAGACTATGAGAGGGCCGATGAGCGGCTTGTGGGAGACGAAGGGGCGTTCCTCCACGTGTGATTTGCTGGCCAGTTCGTCCGTGAGTTGGCTTCCCGAGGACCGATTATCGCTTGTTTCGGCTTCTAGAACCCCCTTGTGTAAGGTCGGGGGTTCAGCCGACCCGTGTTGATGGTCTCCTTCTACGAGTCTCTTGCGCAATGATCCTAGGATCTCCGGTACGTCCATCCTCTCTTCATCTGTGTCCGCCATACGCTCTACCTCCTTCTCTCCTTTTGCCCAGGGCATGGAGGGCCAGAGGAGCAGTGTCTCGAGATAAGCGCGTTGCAATCCTCGCCGCTCATTTTCTGACTTCCATGCCCTCAGCCACTCCTTCTCGGCGGGGTAGAAATCCTCCTTCAACTGCTGGAAGCTGTACCGCTTCAGGATGAACCTTAGGCGGTTCCTATGCATAGCGCGGTGGTAGTTGTAGCTACCCCTCTTCATGGTTGCCGATTCATGATGGAGCACTACCGCTTGAGGTAGGTAGACCACCTTGTATCCTGCCTCCCGAGCACGAAAGCAGAGATCGACCTCTTCATAATAGCAGGGGAAGAACCCTTCATCAAGGTAGCCTATTTCCTCTAGAAGGCTTCTTCTTATGGCGTGGGCTGCTCCGGTAACATAGTCTACCTCCCTCATCTGGTCATACTGCCCTTCGTCACGCTGGCCATATCCGTAGTGATCGGGCAATGCTTGAGGATATCTTATTATCCCCCCGGCGTGCTGGATGGTTATACCATCGGCGAAGAGGATCTTGCAGCCGACTATGCCTATCTTAGGGTCCATCTCAAAGGCTCGTGCCAACTCGGCAAGCCAATTTTCTCGGACAATCGTATCGTTGTCGAGGAGAGCGATTAGCTCTCCTCTCGCTTTTTGCAAGCCTACATTTCTACCCCCGGCGGTGCCCAGATTTCGCTGGTTTCTGATCAACTTTACTTGGGGGAAGCATCCTTCCACCAACTCGGGGGACCCATCGCTAGAGGCGTTATCTACCACTATCACTTCATAGTTAGGATAACTCTGCACCAAGACCGAAGACAGGCAATCCTCCAAATACCCTTTTCCATTGTGATTGAGCACTATTACCGACATCTTCTTCATGGTGTTTTCTCGCTTATGACACGATCTCAAACTTCTCTCGGATGGGAGACCTTTGAGGTGTGCCTCCATCGACAGGGGATATAAAGCGTTCCTTCGCTTTCCTTTATGGGGCCTCTTTCAACCTTGAAGTTATACATACGGTGGTGGTGGTCAAAGGGGTGGACCGAATTATAATCGTAGATCGACACCGTGAAGTCGTATTCCCCTCGTAGGAGAGGTAGATGGTCTATCACAAACTCCACTTCCCCCTCTCCCTCGATATGGTCGATGTTGTAGCCTGAGGTTCTAGTATTGGGGCCGTTGATATGGATGCCCTCCCTGGTATATATAGCCACCCCGAAAATAGGCCTCTTTATGGTCTTGTGGGCCCGATATTTCATCCTAACCCTCATCATCTGGCCCGTGGTAAAGAGGTCACATTCCTTCCCCTGGGCATCGAGGAACTTCACCTCCACTATCTCCGCCTCGCCACTCCCCCATCGCCTCCTCTCCTCCGAGACTGCGGGCGAAGGCTCAACGCCTTCCTTTGCCCTGACGCTGTCCAGGTAACGCTCAATCACTGTCTCCGGGTTCCCCTCCGCCCGTATGATACCCTCATCAAGCCAGAGGGCTCGGGAGCATACCTTGCGCACACTGTCCAGGTTATGGGAAACGTAGAGAATAGTCACCCCCTGTGCCTGCAACTCGCTTATCCGAACCAAGCATTTCCCTTGGAATGACTCATCGCCTACAGCCAATACCTCGTCGATGAGTAGGATCTCTGGATGGACGTGAATGGCTACGGCAAACCCCAGCCGTATGTACATACCGGAGGAGTAGTGCTTCACCGGCACGTCGATGAACCGTTCAAGTTCCGCGAAGGCCACCAGTTCGTCGAACCTCTCAGCGATCTGTTTACGCGTTAAGCCCAAGATGGAGCCGTTCAGGTAGACATTCTCCCTACCGGTGAGCTCCGGGTGGAAACCCGCTCCTAGTTCTAGTAGAGTTGATACCCTGCCTTTTGCCGTGATCCGCCCCGACGTCGGCTCTAGGATCCTGGCGATGAGTTTAAGCAGTGTGCTCTTGCCCGCTCCGTTAGGGCCGATAACCCCCACGGTGTCACCCTTCTCAACCGCGAAGCTTATATCTCTTAAGGCCCACAACTCCTCTGCTGGTGCCCGGTTCCTAAGGCCAAATAGGCTGGCGAAGCTTTCTTGCAGAGTGCGGGGTTGCTCAGGGCGGTAGAGAAACCTCTTGGAGACCTTATCGAGTTGGATGACTTGGGTCATCTTGTGGGGCTTGCTCCATCTTGTCCGAATAGATAATGACGCGATAGATAAATAAGAGATAGAGCGATAGGTAAAGGGCTGCCAGGAGGATATAGAAATTCCGGTTCCCCCAGAAGTAGGGCTTGCCAGCGGTCAGTCTTTCGAGAGCAAGAGCCGCGGCTTCTACTGGGGTGCCCTTGTAGTAGGCGACGAAAGCAAGATCGCCCGCTTGCGGCGCGCCGTTCACGTACATCATACCGTCGGGATATAGATCCTCGGAAGTTGATCGTATATTGATGCTGTTGGCCAAAGTCGATTCCGGAGATTCGAGGTAGAAAAAGAGCCTCTTACCGGCTGACTCACGAAGAGGGGAGAAGGTGAAGATGAAGTAGGCGTAATCTTCAACCTCGCTACCATTGAAGCGGATACTAACCAGTTCCCTTTGCGAATCTGCCTCCAGCAGGTGAAAAGAGATATCGCGGGTGTTTTTCCTTGCATAGGTTCCCAGGAGCAGATCTATGCGATAGAGTCCGGAGTAGGGGGAAAAGAAACTCTGGCCTACTTGAAAGGAGCCATGGAGTGGGCCCACTACTTCGCCATTCTGCCGTTGCTCTGTAGGAGGGAAGACGACCTTTTGCCAGGCCACGCTCCAGACTAGCGGGGGCCCCAGTATGGGTAGGACCAAAAATAGTATGGCCATCACACCTAGTCGGGCTTGCTTCTTTTTCAAGCCACCAGCCATATCGCCATGACCTCATTTTTGCCAAGCAGCGATGGTGCTGCAGGAATGCCAGGGACGTATTCTCGGCCGGCGGACGAACCAAAGGAAAAAGCGTAACAGAGAACTCATCCACTCCAGATTATATCCCATCTCAACGGAAAGATAAAGTTCGCCACGCGCCTCTGAGGAAAGTCACTATGTATCCAAGAATACAGACTAGGTCGAAGAAGAGGCAGGTGACCAATGTGGGGAATCCGAGGTGGTGCCAGCGCGAGGGGATTATCTCCCTCAGCCCCACCATGAATAAGGTGGCCATGGGAACGATAGCCACATAGAGGTATCGAGCATGAGGGAAATGGGAGGAGGGGCCAACGAGGGAAGAACCGAGCGACGAGGCGCAAAAGAGAACTCGTTCACTCGAGATTATACCCCATCCCGGCGAAAGGACAAAGTTCGCTACGCGCCTCCGAAGAAAGGCACCACATATCCGAGGAGACAGATTGTGTCGAAGAGGAAGAAAGAGGTGAGAAAGAGGGGGAATCCAAGGTGGTGCCGGTGCGAGGGGATTATCTCCCTCAGCCCGACCATGAACAAAGTGGCCATGGGAACGATAGCCACATAGAGGTATCGAGCATGAGGGAAATCGAGGCGAGCATGAGGGAAATCGGAGGAGGGGTCAAGAGGGTGTGTCCGAAGAACCACCATAATTAAGGTGATCGCTGCGCAGGCGAAGAGATAGAGTAGGCTCTTGAGTTGCCAGGAAGCCAGACGCTGCTTCCCATTTCTCCATGCTCTGGCAGCGAGGAGGGCCAAGCCGGCTATGGAAGCGATATTGACTGTGGCTAGCACAAGGTACCATGGAGCATCCAGTCCCAGGTAGCGCACTCCGAAGCGTGCCCAAAAGGTCTCGAACAATAATTGCATCCCGGAGAGATAGAGTTGCCGGTACTGGATTGACTTCCGCCAATGCTCCAGGGAGTGAACGATCTTCGGAGCGTAACGGAAATGCAACCAATCCTCAGCGACCCGATAGACCCAGGGTTTTAGATCCCAGCTGAGTGTGTTTGTCTCCGACATGGCCTCTCCAGCCCGGAAATCGACCGCCATAGCGATGATCCCTACCCCCATGGCTACCACGAGCCCGAGAAAGGCCCACCGCCAAGCACGGGACCTCGAAGCGATCCTTCCGGGAAGGGATAAAAGGAGGCCGGCTCCCGCGAAGGGGATCATCACCAGCGCACTTGACTTGGTCCAGATACCGAGAGGTATCAAAAGGCCAAGGGAGAGACTTGACCAGAAGGAGATCCCGCACTTGAAGGACCTCACCGAGAGATAGACGAAGAGGCTACAGATGAGTTCCGCTAAGTGATCATTGTTGATGGTGCTGGTCATGAAGGTATGGGCGGGTATGAAGAGTACAAGGGTGGGGATGCCAAGGGTTAGGAAGGGCTCTTTGGGGAAAAGCTCCCTAGCCGTCAAGAAGGCAACGAGTACCACCAGGGTGCTCAAGGCCACCGAAACGAGGCGCGCCGCGTAAGCCTGGGTAGCCACATCTTGCTCTTCCAGTGGAGCGAGGAGAAGCGCGTTGAGGAGGTAGTAGGATGGGGAATGAGACAACTGGCTAGGGCCTGGGATATCGGGCGGTTGAGGGGCGATGCGTGCCTCTGGTGGAACAAAGGCAGCCGGTTGATAACGGCCAACGTCCTGCTCGATCATCGAGGCGACGATCTCCCTACTCACAGAGGGGAAGATATCCCCTTCCTGGGGCAGACTTCGCCTCTCCAAGATGAGTTTGACATATTCGAAATGAGAGGGCTCATCTGGGGCTTGCCATAGAGGTACAACACTACTATATATCACACCCCGAACCATGGCTAAGGCTAGAAGAAGTACGAGGGGCTTGATTCGACCATCTTGGAGGTGCTTCATACCAGAATACTCGCTACGATTCTTGAGCGCTGAAGTATGATCACATTCCACGCGATAGACGGATGAGCCGCCTTCTCGCAAAGGGTTGTCTTTGGTTATACTGGCTTCGCTCTTGGAAGACGAAGGGTCGCGTCTTTGTCCCTTAAGCGTATTCTGTAGATCTCAGGTTCCTCTCGATACAACGTCAGCTCATAGTTACTTCGCAAAATCTCCAGGCTGTTCCAGAAAGAGGGGGAGAGATCTTTTACATAATAGACCGGGATGTCATGAAGTAAAAGGACATCTATAGCTTCTACCAAGCCAGGTTCCAATTCTTCTACCCTATACCTCCCAAGTCGTGGGTCTGCGGTGGGAATCCGGCGATAATTCAGGGCAGACCGTTGGCCATGGAAGATGATTAAATCATTATATGCATACGACAGGAAGACCGCATTTCCTTCAGTTCCGTTGACAAACTCCTGCACGTATTGAACCAGAGACTCAGCGGTCTTGTTTCTCTGTCTAACCTCTATCAGAGTTTGATAGGCTGGGTAGATGATCAAGGCGAGGATGAGGGAGACGCAAATCACAGCTAGCAACCCAGTTGCCACTTTCCGTTGGAAGAGATAGACGATGCCATGCGAGATCACGAGAGAGACCATGGGCAGGATGGGCAGGAGAAAGCGAGCATTGATGCCCGTTGGCGCGAAGGCGTAGAAGCCGTAGAAGGTCAGAATAACCAGCGATATTCCTGTTATGAGTATGGCCTGTGGCCGGGGCATGGCTAGTAGACCTATGGCACCCCAAAGTAGCAATACCTGATAATTGCGGAGGATGGTTTTCGCTCCCTCCACGAGGCTTCTACCACCCACTGGAGAACTACCCAATGCGTACCTCCAGTCGAATGCAGGCCAAGGATACCACCCATGTTGGGGACTATAGGCTGTGGTTAGGAAGCCACCGTAGTAGTATCTGTTGTAGAGAAGAATGGTAGTGGCAGTGAGCGTCAACGCCACGAAGAGGCCACAATCTGCAGGGTCCTTGAACGCTTTCCATCGTCTAGCATACAGAGCATAGGCTAGAATGGGAAGCCATATAGTCATCGCGCTATAGCGTATGAAACAGGCATATCCCAGTAGCAACCCGCCGAGCAACGACACTCCAAACCTGAGCCTGCCCCTGTAGCGCTGAGCATAGAGGTACAAGACCAGCCCCCACAGAATAAAGGTCAGACTGGGCACTCCCGACCAGGCATCCGTGGAGAAGAAAACGTAAGTGGGAGTAGCGGCTAGCAGCATTGCGGCAACGATGCCGACCTGGAAGTTGAAGAGGAGTGCCCCCAGGACAAATGTGGCAAAGATGCCTAGGATGCCGAAGAAAGGGGCTACGTAGAAAGCAACGTGAGGCGTCTTGAAAAGAGATTGGGCCAAGGCCAGGAGCAGGGGAAACCCGATGCTGAATCCCAGATAGAAGTCGGGATCCCCCGGTCTCCGCACTTGGAAAGCATATGGGGAAAAGTAAGGACCGGCCAACTGGTTGTTGTCATCGTGATAGGATGGGCGGCGGACTTCGACCAGCCTCTGACTGGCATAGAGGTACCCTATCTGGTCATGACCCTCCATGACGGTCTTTGCGTGGGAGAGGTACAGAAGAGCAGCGATGAGGAGGAGTACACCAATCGATGCGATATGGTGAGGACTGTATTGTGTCCTTCCAAGAGGCCTGGAGGAGATCACAATTCACCCCGATGATAAGCCGAGGAAGCAGGCTTGGGATTATTTTTAGGCAAGATAACGCCCGCCTCTCCACACGCTTGGGCCCGAGGTGGGAACCGTCCACCATGGTACAAGGAATCTCCGAGGGAGTCAAGGATAGGCTTCGACATAGATAGGGCTGGGACCAATGGCCACGGTCACCAAGCCGTCCTCTATGCCTGTATCGTCGCTCCCGTCCGTCAGTATGCGCTCTGTCCCGTACTTGTCCACGACGCGTAACTGACCAGAAGGGAGGTATGTCACCGGAAAGCCCATGAGTCTCGTTTGCTCTGAGGTCCATAACACCACCTTTTTCGTCGTGCCACCTCGGAGTGAGAATACGTGACCTTCGATGTCAGCATGGCCTGTCTCGATGCTGTCCATCTGCCGGAGGTACCTGGCCCCCGCCAGTTCCTCCGTCAAGGTCTCATAGGCAAGATAGGCCGGCTTGGGGGTGCCGCTTTGGTCGAGAAGAGCACTATGATAGAACCCGGGCCATTCGAGGGTGAACCAGATGATGGATTCGAGGTCCGTGGACATCCCACGCACGTTGAGGATGGGGACGTAGTCGGCCTGGGTCTCCAGATCGGCGGCGCTACAAGGAGAGTCCACCGGAAAACATCGCTTGGCCGTCTCGGTGAGGATCAGAGGCTTATCGTATCCATGCTGCACCAGGGTATCCCTTATGATAGCAGCCTTGCCCAACAGTCCCTTTGTGGTGCATTGGGGAGGGTCGAAACAGGTGTACCCCTCGTTGATCTGCTCCGCGTAGAAGTGGAAACTGACGATGTCGAAGTAGTCGCCTCCACCTTCCTCCATTACTTGGTCTAGGAAATCGAGGTTTACACTTCCGACCATGGCCAGACCGCCCAGGAGGATCTGAGCCTCAGGATCCAACGCCTTAACGGTGTCATGCGCTACTGTGAGAAGGCTCACATACTCGGGGATATCGCTCCCCATGCAGCCTATGGTACCGGTCTCCCGCCAATTGTCGGGTTCATTGTATATCTCCCAATATTTCACGTTATAGGGGCTATCCTTGTAGCGGCTGACGGCTGCGCTAAGGAAATCGGCCAGATATTGATTATCGTAGAGTGGTCCGCAGTCGGTAGTCGCAGCCCAACTAGTAGGGTTCTTCCAGATATAGACGATGGGGGTGAGCCCTGCTTCGGCTACTTTGGCCAACCTATCGTCATAGATGTCCCAGTTGTAACTACCCTTAGTTGGCTCCACCTCATCCCACCTTAGGTTAACGCGAATCCATTTCATTCTGGCCTCTGTAGCCCTGGAGAGGAGTTGATAATCGTGAGTCTCGGTACCAAAGGGCGCGACCCAACTGGGATCGTGGTACTTTGTCACTAGTGGGAGGTAGGCTGTGGTGGTGAGGCCTTCCGTAGCCACAACTTGGCTCTGGTTCTCCGTCGCATGAGGGTGTGCGGAGTTGACGGATGCGCTCAGTGACAGTATTACCAGAACGACTGCCGAAAGAAGGTATGCCCCTGCCCATTTTCCTGCTGATTTTCCTCTCACGGTTCTAGACTGCTCCTCTGCCCGATCTCTAGGAACGCGGCTCCAACTTGGCCGCGGATGCTAGTACGCTCCCTTTTGTTTCAGTACGGCTCCGATAGTCATGCATAGGATTTGGATGTCGAGAAGGAGAGACCAATGTTGGATATAGTAGAGATCGTCCTCAGTGTGAAGATGCATAGGTCTATCGCTTCGCCCGTGGACCTGCCACCAGCCGGTGATCCCCTGGGGCACAGAAAAGCGTTTTAGTTGCCACTGCTCGTAGCGATCCACCAGCCAGGGCATCTCGGGACGGGGACCCACCAGGCTCATCTCGCCTTTGAGGACATTGAAAAGCTGGGGCAATTCGTCTAGGCTCATGCGTCGCAGAAACCGGCCCAGTCGTGTGACTCGGGGATCGTTCTCCACCTTATGGATGATCTCGCCATCCTCAGTTTGGGTGAGTACCTCGTCGAGGCGTTCCTCGGCGTCGGGGACCATAGTGCGGAATTTGTACATCTGGAAGGGTTTACAGTTCTCGCCCACTCGCTCTTGCTTGAAGATCGCTGGCCCCTTGGAGCCAAGTTTGATGAGAAGGGCTATCAAGGCTATCAAGGGGGCAAGAAAAAGGATCAATATGGTCGCCACTATCAGATCGAAGGCTCGTTTCACCACCCTCTGGTAACCATTGATGGCTGGCTCGCGCAGATTGATCAGGGGTAGACCACCGAAATGTTCAGTCGTGGCTTGGAAAAAGGCTAGGTCGAAGAAATCGGGGACCACTCTCACATTCACCGGCAGCCTTTGAAGGTCAATGACTAGGTTCACCAACTTGCGATGGGCCCGCAGCGGGAGAGCAAAGACCACTTCATCCACTTTATGCTCTTTCACCACCCGACACGTATTCCCCAACCCCCCTAAAATGGGCAGATCTGCACAGATCTTCTCCTGCTTTGGGGCTTCGTCATCAAGGAAGCCGATCAATCTTAAACCGGCCTCTCGACCTTCCTTCATAATCCGGCCTACCTTACGGCCCGCCTTGCCCGCCCCGATGATCAGAACCCTCGTAGTTCCGTACCTTCGTCCCACCGCAACTCTGAATATCAGGCGCAAAAAGAGCCGGAAGATGAGGAGAAGAGCCAAGTCGATGGCCACGAAGTAGACGAAGAGCAAACGAGATAGGTCGCGATAGGAGAGATAGAGGGCCCCTGCAAGGGCAAAACTGGCCATCGAGACGGCTACTGGGATGATCCGGAGTTCGTCAACCGCCTTGAGAACTCGCACGTTATTATAGACGGATAGGAGAACAAAGGTCAAGAGCCAGATGGCCAGGGCTAAGCCGTAGATTTGAGGGCCTAGTCGGGTGCCCTCAGGAAGCAAAGGCTTCCCCCAGGGGAGATGCCTGCGAGCCAGGCAGGCTAGATAGAGGGATAGTTGGGTCAAGGCGAGATCGCAGGCAACCAGGAAGATGACGAAGTTAACGCTGGCCCTTCTGGGCATCTAACTTCTCCATTCGATGATGAAACTCTACAGAGCCTCGTTCCGCTCCATCGATTCTCGGAGCAATGTAGCCACATGATCACTCATGAGAACGAATTGACAGTCGGGATGCTTGCTCTTTAAGCCGTCGAGGATCCCCCAGTGCTGTTTGATCACCGGCATCTTGGTCTCCACGGCTAATAGATGAGGTCTCTCGCTCTCGAAAAGGCGCAGGAACTCCTCACAACTTTGCTTTTCGGCGATGCCATCATTCCAAATAACTTCGAAGTCATCATGGGCCAAGAGCGTGGCCGCCATGGCCGTCACAGGGGGATAGATAAATGAAAGCAGATGAGACCATTGGAACTGCCGGTTCTGAGTCGACACCGGGCTATCTTTCCCTTAAAGAGGTGAGAACCGATATGGTTTATCGATCTTCGCCTTTGCCTTCAGCGAACCTCTGCTGCAACACCCGTAGAATGAAAAGGGGATTACCAATTAGGTATCGCCGCCACATCCGTCTGGGTTCCACCATCAATCTGAAAAGCCATTCCATCCCGTGGTCTAGCATCCATCTGGGGGCCCGAGGCACCTTCTCAGCCACGAAGTCGACCAGAGCGCCTACCCCCCACACGACGGCAACATCCAAGACGGCGAAATTATTCTCTATCCATCTCTCCTGCAAAGGTGTACCCAGGCCTACAAAAAGGATGTCGGGCTTCCGCTTGTTGATCTCTCCAACGACCTTGGCATCATCGTCGAAATATCCGTGGTGTGTCCCAGCGATGGCCAGACGGGGGTATCGCGACTTCAACCTCTCAGCTGCTTTGGCCGCTACGCCTGGCTCCCCTCCCAATAGGTAGGTAGAGATTCCCTTCTTTTCGCAAGTCTCGCTAAGGTAGTAGATCCAGTCCGCACCGGTCATCCTCTCCGGCAACTCTTCACCCAATAGGCGAGCCCCCAGTTTGACCCCTGCTCCATCGCAATAGAGTAGATCCGCGGAATTGAGGATCCGCCTCAACTCCGGGTCTTCCCAGGCTGAGTTAAGGGAGTGGACGTTGGCGTACATCACCTTGTGCTTCTTGCCGGAAAGAACAAAGGCCTCAATCTGCTCCTCAAAGCCCCTCGAATCCAAACGGTCGACTTTGACCCCTAATATCTCCACGCGATCACCCACAGAGCCTTACCCTTATGATATTCTCCTCTAAACCTTTGCGGGGCGGCTAGATACACAGTTCACCTTCTAATCTTATGGCTGCGCGGGGCCAAACCTAGAAGCGATGTAAGCAGCCAAGGCCCGCTCCAGATACCGCGGTTCCTTCCGCCACTGATAGATGGTTCTTACCCGCCAATAGGTGTTGCTAATTCCCCTCTCTTGAAAAAGGCTTCCAGTTCAATGGCCTTCTGGCACGCCTCCAGCGCCTCGTCAGCCTGCCCAACGGGACGATAATTCTCGAAATATAGAGGTGGACCTCTGAGGGAACCTTCTCGTGCTATCACCTATCGCCTGGGCCGTGGCCTACAGATCCTGGGAGATCAGGAAATCGATAACGCGCAGGCCCTTCTCTTCAGGCCAGATTTCCTCCTCCACCAGCAGGGGAACCAGATCCGGAAGGTAGCCGTAGAGGCGCATATCACCCCAGGTCGCTATTTCGACCTCACGCAGCTGTTGATATAATCCCTGGGCCAGGAGTTTTTCGCCTTCCCCCATAGTCTCGCAGATCTTAGCGAAGTGATAGAGAGCATAGGGGTTATAGGGGTCTATGTTTAGGATCTTCTGCAGCACCGGAAGGGCTCTATTGGGGTCACCGGCCTTGAGATAGGCATCGGCCAGTTTAAGGTAGTTCACCTCCGCCCTCTCTCCCACACTACTACCCCCCAACTTCATCTGACTTCTCTCGTACTGGGCTATCGCCTCCTCGGCCAAGCCAAGGCCATCGTAGATATCGCCTATTGTGAGGTGAATCAGTGGGTCACGAGGCCGCAACTCATCCACTTTAGAGAGCGCATCTATGGCGAGGAGAAGATCCCCTTGCAGGTAGTGGGCTTTGGCCATAGTATTGTAGGCTTCAGCGTTGGTGGCATCCCACTTCATAGCCCGTCGCAGATAGCCTGCGCTTGAGTCCAGTTTGGCCTGTAGACCATTCGAGTGAAGGTTAATGGGCGTAAAGGTTATGACCTCCCACTCGCTGGATTCCAGCCCTTGCTCTTTCAGTGTTTTCTCTAATATGTTGCTGCCTTGGTACAAGTAAAAGCCACTGGCAAGATAAGGCCAGATCAATAGCGCCAGTGCCAGGAGAAGGCCAGCGTTGGCTAGGAGAAGAAACCTCTTCACTAGTGTCGGGAATCCAGTCGAGAGGCTGGCAAGTACCTGGTGAGAACTCATCGCTTTTCTTCCTTTATTCTCCCCCTGTCTGGAGAGCCTTGATACTCGATTCCGAAGGCGCCAAAAACCCTTACCATCACCACGACCACTCCGGCGATGGCTGTGTTCAGCCTCTTCTTGGGCACTATAGGAGATCTAGGCTCCACAGCGGGAATGGCGAAGCGGGGCACTGACCCTAGAAGGTGCCCGACAAGAATATCCCCGCTAGCAAGGCCTAATACTCCCTTGAGGATAGGAGATGCCACGGAGGTGGTGACGTCCAGCCTGAGGAATAGAGAATCTGCGGTAGGAGTATGCGACGCCAAACGAGAGGGTTGTGAAATTAGAGTTGCTCTGCGAAGACCCTGCTATAGCGAACAAATACCAGATAGCCTAAAGCGAGGAAGGCCAATGCGGTTACCACGGTTCTAGCGAGGAAGTCGAAAGCGGGAGGCGCTCCGTGGTAGAGTATCACTCTATAAGAAGCGATAAGGGAGGCCATAGGGTTCAAGATATAGGCCAGGCGCTGAATATCCAGAGCCACTCCAAATATAGTCCGGTAGTGAGGCAATATCGTGATGGGGTAAAACACCGGGGTTAGGAAGAACCATGCCAGCATGGCCACGTCCATTATCGCCGCCGTATCCCGATAGAAGACATTGAGTGTGGAGAGAAAGAAGGCTACACCGAGGGTGAGGATTACCTGGATCAGAATTATCATCGGCAGAAGCAAAGCCCATACGGTTAGGGGCGTCCTGAAGACGAACATCATACCGAAGAGAACGGCCAGAGCCAGTAGGAAGTTGACCAAGTTGGCCAGCACGGTGGAGAGAGGGAGCACCTCCCGAGGAAAGTATACTTTCTTTATCAAATGGGCATTGCCAACAACGCTATAGACGGATGTCATCACGCTGCTGGAGAAGAAGTTCCAAGGCAGAAGGGCGCAGAGGACGAAGACTGGAAAGCGATCGATAGTGTTGTTGGGCAACATGATGGTAAAGACGATGGTAAAGATGACCATCATCATTAGGGGGTTCAGGAGGGACCAGAGAAAGCCCAAGAGCGAGTTCTTGTAACGTACCTTAAGGTCCCGGGCAGCGAGATTCCTAACCAACTCGCGATAGGTGACCACTTCTCTCAACCTAGCAACCACCGCGGTCTTTCTCCCCCTTGTTCAAAAAGCCACCGTTGGCCACAGAGATCAAGTGGAGATGCTAGCACAACCTCCCTTCCCTGGCAACTTCCCGTGGCCCTTGCAGAGGGAAGGGAACGGAGGCAGTAAGGGAAACTCAGACCGAGCCAAGAGGGGATAGATACCAAGTCGCCGAAGCGAAGGCTACGATCTTAGGCAGGCATTGTAGATCTCAACGATCTCTTTTCCCGCCTTCTCCCACGAATAGCGTTCAACAGCCCTCTTGCGCAATCGACGCCCCAACCCTAGGGCCCGTTCTTCGTCGTTGAGCAGGGAGTTTATGGCCCCGGCCAAAGCCACGGGATTCCCCGACTCGGCGTAAACACCCCCATCCCCCAGGTACTCACGGCTCACCGGTGTGTCGAAAGCCACCGTAGGAAGAGCCATGGCCATATAGTTCAGAAGTTTCCCGCACCCCTCGGTGGCTGATATCTTGGGGGCCACCGCCACATCACCCAAAGCCAGGTAGCGCGGTGCCTCCCAATAGGGTATTCTCCCCGTGAAGATCACTCGATCCTCGATACCCAGATGTTGGGCTCTCATTTGATAATGCTCTACGTTGGGGAAGCCCATGATGAGGAAATGTGTGTCTGGGAGGTTCTCACGGAGTCGCGCTATACCCTCTAGAAGTAGCCCGATCCCTTGCCACTCGGTCAAAAGCCCTAGATATACTACTACTCTATGGCCAGCAGGAATTCCCCAACGAGACCTCAATAGGGCTTTACCCCCTTCTTCGTTGGGGGGGCGGAAAAATTCGGCGTTAACGCAATCGGGGATGATATGGATCCGCCGACTGTCACAGTCAAATTCATTGCAGAGGATGTTCATAGCGTGGCGTGAACTGGTGATGATCGCTCTGGGCAGGCGATCGATGATTTGCTCCAACTGCCGCATAGGGCGATAAAAGAGGCCATCGGGTTTTAGGAAACCGTGGTCGATCATCTCACTGGTCATGCTGCCCTGAAGGTCGAAGACTAAAGGGATGCGCAGGAGGAGGCTCATAGGATAGCCGATCAGAGCACCTTCATGGATATGGGCGTGTATGATTTCTGGCCTCTTGCGCAAGGCCACAGATAGCGATTTGATAAATAAAAGGAGGTCGAAAGCGATCTTGTGGCGAGAGGAACCCACCTCATACTCCTGTCGCCAAGGGATGCTCAATGTGCGCTCGATATCTAACCCTTCCACATCTTGACCGTTGTGATAGGTGCAGATGGTGACCTCATGTCCCATTTTCTGGAGGATGGAAGCCTCCTCTAAGATGCGAACATGGCCCCCATAGTCGGCGAAAAAGGAGGTGGGGGCGATCATCAACACTTTGAATCTCTTCACCTGGTGGCTGCCAGCATCCAAATGCGAATTCTCCGAAAGGCAGCTTTTGCCTGGAAATCGAAAGCGTGACCTTGCTTCGCCTTCCGCCGTTATGCGTATTGATTTGTGAGGACGCCTGAAGAGGGAACCATCCCTCGACTCCTATTATACCACAGATTCTGCCTCCGCTTGCTATGTCAGGCGAGGATCCCATAGAAAAGGGGTGATATTCTGGGTTTGCGGTTGGTAGAGGCGTCTACCAGACTTGGTTGGTGGGCCATGCTTCGGATGCTTGCTTCTCCGGCCCCCGGCCTGGCAAGTACCGGGGCAGGTGGGACAGGCTGTCATCCACCACCAGGATTCCGTATTTTTCCCAGGCAGGGATTGATCGGCCAAGGCCCTCAAGCAGTGGGCCAGTGTCGATGCGGCGTCGTAGGCCGGGATCACTACCTAGGCAATTCATCCGCCTTTTGCCATCTCACCTCCTCGGTTGGCTTGCCATGGGCCTCCGGCCCCGCTAATCGAAAGAGCTGATAGCCGGCCTTCCAGGTGAAGAGCCCACCCAGCACCATCATGGGCAGGTAGACTATTAGGTGAAGCACTACCGTATAGGCCAAGGCTGTCCCGCTCTCTATCCCGATAGTCGTGAGGGTGAGATAGCCAAGGTAGTGGAATACCCCCACCCGTCCTGGCGAGGTGGGTATCGCCACTCCTACCTGGAGAACCACTAGGAGGAGCAGGGAACTCCACCAGGGTGCAACGATCCCCATACTGGAGAGAACCAACCAGTTAGTAGAGGCAGCCACAGCCCAGATCCCTGCTGACAACCCCAGTGACCAAACGACCACCCTCCAAGAGCCCAAAGAATCCACCCCTTCCAAAGCCACCATCACCTTCTGAAGAAGGCTTTTGACCAAAGAGTAGGGGGTCAACGCGCTCAGTCTATGCAAGCAGCTTGTTACCCATTCACGATTTCGGGCGGTGAGGAGAAGAGCGACGGAGAGGGCAAGCAAAATGGCAGCCGCTGCCAGTTCCCAACGACTCAGCCAAGATGGGAGAGAGATCACTGCCAAGAGCAAGGCGACCGAAATAAGGAGCATGATGGCCTCTAGGGTCTTCTCCACGACGATAGTCACCAGAGCCGAGGCCTTGCTGCGCTCTTCCAACTCACCCACCAGGTAGGCTCTAGCTAACTCCCCAACCCTCACCGGCAAAGCTGCATTGAGTGCCATTCCCACCAGCAAAATGCGAAAGAGTTGCCAACAACCAAGATCCCCCTGTCGTGGGTAAAAGAGCCACTTCCAGCGGTAAGCCTTCCCGGCGAGAGTGAGCAGGACCGAAAGAAAAGCCAAAAGCAACCAACCCGGCTGCACACTGGCAGCCGCCTGAGCTACTTGTTTCATATCAACATCGCGAAGGGCGATTAAGAGCAAGAGCGCACCCAAAAGCGATCCCAAGGCTAGGCGGATGCCCATCGAGACTCTCTGGCCCATATCACTCGCCTCCCGTATCCCGGGCGGGGGTTGGCGATGGAGCCGACCTCGCCTGAAGGTTATAGAGGGCGGCCATCAGGCCCAGCATAATCCAGAGAATAAAGCCTGGTGGGGCACCGAGCTTTATGGCATCGGTGAGTCCATAAACCTGATGGGCGAGCATCCCTGAGAAAAGTCCCACGGTCAGTAGACGAATAGAACGACTCTGGCTGCCCCGGTAGACCCGCCAAGCGCAGACGCAGAAAGTGGTGAGCAGGGCTAGGTAGGCTACGAGGCCGGGGATGCCCAGATCTACCGCTACTTGCAAGAAATTGTTGTGGGCGTGAGGCACCTTGGCGTTGGGGCCGGATAGGAAATATGGATACAGGGCATCACCCACATAAGGGAACATGTTCAGACCGATCCCGGTGTAGGGAAAGTCCTGGATCATGTATAGGGCTCGCTGCCAGACCTCAAACCTGCCCACGGCGGTGCCTGTCACGTCCAGCATCAGCATCGAGTCGAGAAAACTCTCCGCACCAACCGACCAGGCTCGAGCCAAAGCGCTCACCGCCAGCGAGGGCACTGAGAGCAGAAACCAGCGGTTGCGGGAGATAGCCAACACGATCAGGCCGCTGGCCACCCCTATGTAGGCACTTCTGGACTGAGTCAGGATCAACACCCCAGCCGTGAGAATGAGGGAGAGGGTCGCCAGGAGCGAGGAGGTCTTGCGAGACAAGAGCAGCCTCGCCCACGCTTTCCATCCCCCACGCTTCACGGCAGGGGTAGTCACCAGAGCGATCCCGGGATTGGAACCCCAAACTGCCAGGCAGGTAGCCAAGGAGAGGGGCAGCACCAGGGCTAAAGCGCCGCCCACCTGGTTGGGGTGAAACCCACCACCGGGCGAACTGGTGATGTTGTGGATCAGCCGTGGCAACCGCCCATATATGGGGCCGAGGGGGAGAACCTTGTGAGCGATCCAATCGGTGCCTATCAATGACAAGCAGGAGATCCCCACACCAAAGGCGATAAGCAGCGCCGCCCAGCCCCAGACCCCTCTGGCGCTCTCGGCACTATTCACTACGCCGTAGAAGAAGGCCACCCCCAAGACAATGCCTAGTAACTTGGGCAGGCTCACTTCTGGCAGGGCTGAGGCCCAAAGGCTAACCGGGAGCATCAGCAGCAGGCAAAGGATGGGAATATCCATGGGGGTGCGGACCGTGGGACGGCCGATCGCTCTCCAACGGGCCAGCCAAGGGAGGAGGAGGATGAGCAAAGCCGGCACGCTGAGAGTCGAGGGGAACAAGAGGAATGGCGCCGCCACTAGGAGACACGCTATCTCTAGTTCATTCAGTCGCTGAGCGATCACTCTCACGATCGTCTCCTAGATGGCTCCGATCTCTGCGTGCTGTCTCAGCTTCGTCGCCTCAACTTCCTCTGTAGTAGTAAAACGAGACCTTGCTGGGGCTCACTTTGTTGAGAACGACACCTAAGATGTTGCTGCCAACTGTAGCCAACCTCTCACCGGCAATGCGTGTGGCTTCTCGTTGGGTTCTGCCCGCTTCGACTGTCAGCAAGACTCCGTCCACATGCTTGCCCAGAACATCCGCATCAGTCACAGCCAGGATCGCTGGGCTGTCGAAAAGGACAAGGTCGGCTTTGCTTTTGAGTTCCTCGACCAACGTTTCAATACGAGCCGATTGCAGCAACTCCGACGGGTTGGGAGGCAGAGGCCCGCTAGTGATGAGCCTGAGGTTCTTGACTTCTGTCTCTCGGAGATACCGGTCTAGATCCGGGTGGTCTTCTAGCAGGAAGTCGCTCAGTCCCTTGTCATTGGGCAGACCGAAGAGGGTGTGCAGGACGGGGCGTCTGAGGTCCGAGTCCACGAGAATGACTGAACTATTCCCTTGTGCCAGAACTACGGCAAGGTTAGCCGCGATGGTGCTTTTCCCTTCCATGGCCGTGGGACTTGCTATCAGAAAAGTGCTCGGCGTGTCCTCAATGGCGGCTTCAAGTCGGGTGCGCAACATGCGGAAACTTTCGGCAGCAGGGGAAAGGGGATCCCTGAGAGCGACGGGTTGAGTTTCGCTCTTTGCTTCGAAGGTCACAATTGAACCCAGTGTCGGCAGTCCAACCGCTTGAGTTACATCCTCCGCAGTGGTGATTGATTGGTCAAGGTACTCGAGGGTGAAGACCGCACCCATGGCCAACATGGCACCCACAACCGAGCCCAGGAGGGTGTTGAGCCTCTTGCGAGGGCGGATGGGGCTTTCGGGCTCCGTAGCAGCCACTGCGAAGCGAACCAGAGTCTCCTCTGTTTGGCCGGCCATCTGCACCTCTGCCACCTTCCGTGCTATCATCTGGTAGGTCTCCCAGCCCAGATCCCTAGCGCTGGTGAGGTCGCGTTCCCTAGCGCGCTCCTGCTCCAGTTGCTCCTGCAATTGAAGGATCTCCTGCTGGAGAGAGCCTTCATCGATAAGTGCTAGGACTTGTTCCAGCCTAATTTCCAGATTCGCGATGAGTGTATCAAGTTCGGAAAGCTGCTGGGCTGGGTCCTCTGTGATCTCGGTCTGCTGATCCAGCAAGACTTGAAGCTCAACCTGCTGACCGGGCGAAACTTGAGGCGCAACGAGTAGGCCAGAGGACAGCGTCGAGGCTCTTGCTCTTAAGAGCAGGAGTGCTAGACTATTCCTCCCCGTGGTGGAAGAGGGGACACCTTCCCCCAAGCTCTCTCGAAGGGTCTTGGCGTCAGCGAGCAGGCGGTCCAAGGCCCGTTGAGCCGCGTAGTAGTCGTCCAGGGTAGCCTCCTTGGCACTTATTTCGTTGGTCAGAGTGGCGATCTGGTTGTTCCCCAGGAACTCAGTTAGGGCTGCCTCTGCCTCTTGGTAGTCGCCTAGTGCCTCGTCTACCTGAATCTGAAGGCCAGCAGGTGACTGGGTAGTTCCAACATATAGGCTGTTGACATAGCCTTCATAGGCATGCGCCCAGGCATTGGCAATAGTTGTGGCCTTCTCTGGGGAGTCCGCTTCGACCAGGATCCTGATTAGGTCCCCGTCCAGTTTTGCCTCTACCATCCCGAGAAGCATCCCTGCTTCACCCTCCTCAGGCTCTAAGATGGAGCCGATCTCCCCGATTACCTGCGAGCCTATGGTGCTGTTGGTAACTAGGGCGGTGAGGGCCTTCCGGCGTTCCTGCATGTTTATGATTGGCGCTACATCTTCTTCAGTCAAGGTCCTGTACCGGGGCTCAAGGACGATCTCCGATCCTGACCTGACGATCAGCACCCCCGCCTCAGCCTGGTATATGGGGGGCGTCAGGAAGCTGACAACAAGGGCTGTCGCGCCAGCCAGAAAGGTACCCAGCACGATCAGCCATAACCACCTGCGGATTACAGCCAAATACTGCCTTAGTTCTATACCCTCATATTCCATTTTTCCTCCAATAACGCCTGCTTATTCTATTTTTTCTGCTTGGTTAGTGGCCGATCTTTCTTCCTGCGGTATGGTTCTTAGTCTCACTGACAGGCCTGCCAACTCGGCCGCCCATTGCTTAATCGATTCTAGGTTTTTTGGGTTCGGTTTGGCCTCGTATTCGCGGGTGAGTTCTGCCAACACCTCGGCGATCCTCCTGATCCTCCTCAGGAGTTCCAGGTCAGCGTTGGTCAAGATAGAACTGGTCATTTGCACCTTAACTACCTCCTTCGGTGCTCCCGTCTTCGTGGTATTCAACGGATACGCTTTCTGGTCAGAAGCTGCAACAGGCGATGCCTTCTACGATGACCGATATAGGTATGCCACCCATGGTTAGGTAACATCTGGAGCAGCCCCGCCCCTGGGCCACGCTCGCAAGTGGGCTCCCTGGGGGAGCGATCCTCGGTGTCAAGGTTCTCGCTATGAAAGCCCTCTTTGTCCAGCGACTCCTGCTGCTTCACTACGACTATCACCTTTCCTGGAGATCAAGACATAACGCCTTGCTACAGGGCTCTCTCATCTTGATGCCTTCCTGTTGAGCAAGGAGTTGGCGACGAGGAGCAGAAGCCGCGGTTGGGTTAGAGCGAGTTTAAAGAAGGCGTTCTTGAACACGTCTCTATTGTGGGTGGCCAGAAGATTCCTGGTTCTCGTGTTCAGCAACTCCAACAATCGGTCGTAATCGCGGTCACCGAACCTATTCAAAACGGCCCGCATCAGAGAGTGAAGGTCGAGTTCCGCCTTCAGACCTCGAACCGTCCTTCGGTAAGGTGCTTGTCCCACTATGGCCCTGACCGCTGCCCTGGCGCCTCTTAAGCCAGCAACGACTCCTCCCACCGTCGTGGCCTTGACTTGTCCTCCAGCGTCCCCGATGAGGAGGATCCTGGAATTCGAGATGGCGCGTGATGGTTTCAGTAGAGGATCGTGTAGAGGGACCTGAGCGGCTTGAAACTCGAGGGTTTCACACCCTTGTGAAGATAGAAAGCCCTCCAGATTATCCCTAACCCCCTTACCGTTCCTGGAGATCAGGCCTATGACTGCTCTGGCCTCTGATTCCGGGATAAGCCAGTAGAAGAACTCGGTTCGCTCTCTATCAAACCATACCTTTACGGAATCTGCTGAGGCTTGGTTGGGCAATACCACCTTCGCTTGAGCGATGGTTACCGTCTCCCTGGAGTCTCTTGAGGCAGCCTTGGCCACATTGCTAAGGACGCCGTCAGCCCCTATGAGCACGTTGGTGGTGATGGTGTACTGTCTGCCCTGGACAACGTTCTCCAAGGAAAGGAGTAACTTGTTCCCTTCGTCCTCAAAACCCAAGAAACGGAAGCCTGGGTATATTTTGGCGCCTTCCTCGGCGGCTTTCCTAGCCAACAACTCGATGAGTCTCTGCCTTTCAATTACTAGGTCGGGCTCTTGTAGTGCCACCCAGGAGTGTCGGTGGGCAGAAATCAGCTCCATTCTATTGACCTTGTTTAAGATAGCCTCAGGCGGGACGAAGCCTAGAACTTCACTCAACTTGCTGGTGACGATCAGTGTCCTAGGAGGCTGGCCTAGACCTTCGTGCACATCATATAGTTGAACCGGGATGCGCTCTTTGGCCAGAAGATAGGCTGCAAATAAACCCGCGGTAGAAGCACCGACGATGACAACGTTATTTTGGTCCATTGGAACTCTCATACCCTTCGCTGGTGACATCTGAAATCGGTATCTGCTTCAAATAGCCATTCGACCATACCAGAGATGTTACTATCCCCAGGCTAGACCTGTCTCTTCTTCTCGCCCGCTTGTTCAGTGCCTTCTTGGCGCGGGGAAGAGAAGCCCGCCAGGCTACTGAGGGCCATGGCTATGCCGCCCGCAACACAGATAGCCAGAGCGAGGTAGGGCCTAGTTCCCACGAAGGCGATGGCGAGCAAGGAAAATAGAATCCATAAAGAAAGGGGCTCCAAAATCGTGATTAGAGATTTCATCGCCCTTCCATAGCAAGACTGGGTATCAAGCCTTCTGGGCCGAAAGTTCTTCTTCCACAAGTATGCCCTTGCGGAAGTCAACTATCCCTCTGAGACGGTATCCTGCCTGCTGAGCATCGTTGTAGAACATCTTCACTGTATCCAGCGAGTACTCGTGCAGATCTTTACCAACCAAGGGTAACTTTCTCAGAATGTCGTGAGTGACAGTGATGATGTGACACCCGACAGCATCGGCCTGGAATATATTGAGCAATTCACGGGGACTGGCCCAGATCAACTCAAGGTTTGGATACGGGCGCAGTAGTTGCACGGCTGCTGCCATCAAGGGCACGGGATCATGTCCGGTATCCGCAACACGCCCAGCGAAGACCGAAACAAAGCAGGATGGCCCTTCAGCAAGACACTGGCTGATGTCCCGCACTTGATCCAATGTCATCATTGCCGTCACGTTCAATTTCACGCCAGCACGTGCCAACCTGCGCACCAGATCACAAGACGACTGACCATGGGTGTTGGTGATGGGAATCTTGACATAGACGTTTTCGCCCCACGAGGAAATCTCTAACGCCTGACGTTCCATCTCGTCAAACTCGTCGGAGAAAACCTCGAAGGAAATGGGGCGGTCAGGGATGGTGGCAGTGATTTCTTGGGCGAAGGCGCGATAGTCACTGACCTCCGCTTTGCGCATCAGAGTGGGATTCGTAGTGAATCCCTTGATCAGAGGGTTGCGATACAGTTCGAGCATGCCGGCCTTGTCGGCCCCGTCGGCGAAGATCTTGATGCTCAGATCGGCTAACCTTTTCATCCTTTTTCCTCCTGCGCAGGCTGTGTGCGGCGCTGCAAAACCCAACCAACCGCTTCAATGAGTGAGCCAACCCGATGATCTGGGTTGTCCGGCTGTCTCTCTCTGTAACCATGGTCCACGAAGACGGTTTTGCACCCGGCGCGCTGCCCGGCTTCAATGTCTTTCCAGCGATCTCCCACCATGAAGCTGGCAGACAGATCGATCTCCCAATCCTGTGCAGCCTCAAGTAGCAGGCCGGGCTCTGGCTTGCGACATGGGCAGTGGTCCGCATCGTCGTGATAACATACCCGCATGTCATCCAATGGCAGTCGTTTGCGCAGTACCTGATTCATCGCCTCTACGACTTCACGACGCTGAGTGCCCCGGGCTACACCTGGCTGGTTCGTCACAACGATGAGCAGGAAACCCGCTTCGTGTAATGAAGTGCAGGCCTCAACCACACCAGGCAGAATCTTCAGTTCGGCTAGGCTGCTAGGGGAATAGGGCCTGCCCTTCCGCGCAATGGCACGATTCAATACGCCATCCCGATCGAGAAAAACGGCCTGGTGCATGGTTCAGCTCACTGATTCCCACTTCATCGGCGACATTTGCAAAGCCGGATGGGAAACCAGCAGGTGCCAGATCAGGGCCTGGAAGGACTCGGTATGGGGAGTGATGGTTTCCGGGTTCACTGGGGGGATGACCGCGCAGGCGTTGGCGACCTGAGCAGTGTAACCACCGTCCCGGCCCACCACGCCGCAAATAGACGCTCCCACCTCCCGGGCGTATTGCAGGGCGCGCACCAGGTTGGGACTGATGTTATGCTCCAGGTCCCCGCCGCCGACCGAGAAGACAAAGATCATATCATTGCCGTTTAGGCGGCTCCCCTTCAGCCAGTTGACAAAGACCGATTCCCAGCCGTCGTCGTTGACCCGGGCGGTCAGTTCGGACACGTTGTCGGTGGGCGTGTAGGCCTCTATACCGACGATCTTTCGGAAGTCGTTCACAGCGTGGGAGGCATGGCCAGCGCCGCCGACGCCCAGGAAGAAAAGCCGGCCGCCACGCTCACGAAGGGCGACCAGGAGATTAATCATCCTGTCAATGGCCTCCACGTCCAGATTGCCCAGGATCTGGGATGCTTCTGACAGGTAATCTGTTGTGTATGACATGCTTATCTCTACGACATTCTATGAGCCCGTAGCGAGCGGTGCTTGAGTGACGAGTCGAAAGCCGCTTGGTCTGGTTTCGACAAGTTCAACCCAAGGGATGTGTCGCTTCGTCCCCTTCGGCAGGATCGGGCGACATTAGAAATTCACCAGCACCTTGGCGCCCTCGAAGTCGAAGTCGAAGGGCATCTCGCGGAGGCCCTCAGCAGCCATCGCTTGGCGCAGCCGGACTTTGTGATTATTGGGACAGTAGAACATGAAGAAACCACCGCCGCCTGCTCCCATGATCTTGCCCCCCAAGGCGCCATTCTCCTTGGCGATATCGTACCAGCGGTCGATCTCCGGATGGCTGATCTTGCCCGAGCGACGCTTCTTGTTCTGCCAATGCTCATCCAGCAAGAGGCCAAATCGCTCTAGATCGCCCTTCTTTAGCGCTTCCTTGATCCGGTACCCCAATTCCTTGGTACGATGCAGACTGTCAACTACGGCGGTGTCACCACGTTGCGTATCAACCTCCTGATCCTGTAGAATGTCCCGGCTGTGCCGGATGATACCGGTGTAGAAGAGGAGGATGCAGTTGCGTAACTCCTCCATCGTGCTCCTGGAGATGCTTAGAGGACTGACGTGGACCGTGCCATCGGGGTCGATATCTAGACAGGTGATGCCACCGAAAGCCGCCAGGTAGTGATCGTGTTTGCCTACGGGGTGGTGGGCTAGGTTCATCTCGATATGACAGGCTTGCTCGGCTAGGACTGGGGTCGGCACCTGCTCACGTTTGAAGGCATAGAGTGCGGTCAGGAGAGCGACGAGATAGCTCCCCGATGAGCCCAGGCCAGTGCCAGCTGGGACATCAGCCATGGAGACGATCTCCAAAGAGGTGTTGAGGTTGAGAAGCTTCAGCGTTGGGCGTACCAGGTCATGTTGGATGTCATCAACGCGGCTTACCTCCTCATATCGGGAGTACTTGATCCGCAGCAGATTGTCGGCAGCCGGACGATTGGTATATACGTAAACGTACTTGTTAATGGCACCGCTGAGGATGAATCCGCCGTAGTGAGAATAATAAGAGGGCAGGTCAGTTCCACCCCCTCCCAGCGAGATCCGTAAGGGCGCTCTGGTTAAGATCATGTCACTCTCCCTTCTCCCAGATGGCTTTCACCCGCTGCAGATCCTCCGGTGTATCAATCCACCAGAGATCTTCGCCTTGGGACATCCGATAGCCATATATCGCTTCTCCACGAGCCAGCAAAGATGGGAATAGATCATGACCGAAGTCAGATGGCGTACCGTCCGGGATGGCATCCAATACCTCTGGCTCTAGTACGAGGATCCCTGCGCTGACCCAGCCGCTGAATACTTGGTGAGACTTCGGTTTCTCCACAAACCGGGTGATCCGGTCCTGGTCATCTAGATCAGCGATACCGCTGGCGATGGGGTCATCCCGATGGTAAAGTGCGATGGTGGCGATACCGCCCTTAGCCAGGTGGAAGACGACAAGCCGGTTCAAGTCACAAGTGGTCAGGTTATCGCCGTAGAGAACGAGGAAGGTGCTGTCGAACTGCTCTCGCACTCTTCTCACGGCCCCAGCCGTGCCAAGAAGTTCCGGTTCAAAGGAGTAGGTGATATGCACGCCCCAGCGTGAGCCATCGCCAAAGTGCTCAACGATCGTTTGAGGATGGTGGTGAAGGTTTATCACTGCCTCGCGAATGCCGTGGCGCGCGAGCAACTCCAGATTGTGTTCTAGAATAGGCTTGTCCCTTACGAGAACCATCGGTTTGGGGATGTGCTCGGTGAGAGGGCGGAGGCGAGTGCCCTGGCCCGCCGCCAGGATCATAGTCTTCATGGTTGTGACTGATTGTTAATTGTCAGCATCCGTCAACTTTACAACTCGGCCAGTCGCTGCGGATTCATAGACCGCGTACGCGAGCCTCAGGGCCTGCCACCCGTCGTAGCCGTTGCCGAGGGGCTGCCGATCCTCCCGAATGGCCGTCACGAACTCTCGCCATTCTTCCTCCCAGGAGACATCTGGGCCTGGAAACTCGAAACGCTTCTCCTCCGGGGGCCCTGATTGGGAGAGTCTCTTTCCCCAGATCAAACGTTCCAGCCCATAACTCCCCCCTAGCCCCTCCACAATCAGGTAACCTTCTCGGCCGAATATCTCGAAGGAGAAGAGGTTCTTCCATTGAGTCCAACTGGCATGAAGGGAAGCCACCTGCCCTTTGGCTTTACGGAGAAGAGCAAACGCGTTATCCTCGACGGGCGTATTCCAGAATGAGGTTCCTGTGAAACCCACCACCTCATGAAAATCGCCCAGAAACCAGCGGAAGAGATCCAGAGCATGGATGCCTTGATCCAGCAACTCTCCACCGCCAGATATCTCCGGATTAGCCCGCCATTCCTTATCGTAGCCTGGCCTCCCGCCATGCCCGTAGCGGCAGCGAATGAAATAGAGCTCGCCGATAGCCCCTTGATCGAACAACTCACGTGCCTTCCGAATGGCGGCATGGTGTCGATGGTTGAAGCCCGTCTTCAGTTTGACCTTGTTTGCGCGAGCCGCCTTGACTATTTGCCAGGATTCTTCCGCGTTCCGTCCCAGGGGCTTCTCACAGAGGACATGCTTGCCATTCCGCGCCGCTTCTATGCTTATAGGCGCCAACCAGTCGTTGCTGGTGGAGACAATGACGGCCTCCACATCATCCCTGGCGACGACCTTTTGCCAGTCGGTTGTAGCCAAGCAGCCCATCTCTCTGGCCAGCGGTCTAGCCCGGCCCTCGTCCACGTCGGCCACAATTACCAACTCGTCACCAGGAGATTGGCGCACGACATCTGCCCGGCGGCAACCGATGAGACCACACCCCACTATCCCGACACGCATAGCTACTTCAGTTTGTCCATCAGCGGCCGCAAGGTGTACGGATCCATGCGGCGCAGAGTGAACCAGGGCGCAGACATCACCTCGGCGATGCGGTCAGCGTCCCAGGACTGCCAGTCATCGTAGGGAGCAGCAATGAGTTTGCCAGTCAACCCATCCGAGTCATCCGAGGCCAGGAACACGACCAGTTGTGCCGGCAGCTCTCGAGGCACGCCACCCTCGCCGGTCTCCCTCAACCGGCGGATGCGAGCCAGCAGGTCGCCTGCCCGCTCACCGGCCGTCAACACTTGGTCTTGCAGGCGAGTATCCACGGCACCAGGGGCGACAACGTTGACCTGGATGTTGAACTCTTTGACCTCTTCGGCCAGGGTCTCGGTCAGCCGCACACTAGCCGTCTTGGAGACGCCGTAGGCCGTGAAGCGCGGGAGCGGCGATGTCGCGCCCCCTCCAGAGAAGTTAACAATCTTCCCCTGCCGAGATTCTATCATGTGGGGCAGTACAGTATGGCAACACATAAACGTGCCAAGGAGATTGATCTGGATCGCCTGGATCCACTCATCCACATCTATGTCCCACATGGGACCAATGGGGCCGTAGACACCGGCGGCGTTGACCAAGATGTCAATCTGGCCATAGGTGGTCAAGGTGGCCTCAACCAGCTGTAACACATCATCCTGTCTGGACACGTCCGTGCGGATGACCTGAACCTGACCACCCATCTTCCGAATTTGGGCTGCAACCTGCTCAAGCTCGGTCTGGGTGCGGGAGGCGATGGCGAGGCGCGCACCTTCTCGGGCGAACGCCAGAGCAATGGCTTCGCCGATGCCACGTCCCCCGCCGGTGATGATGGCGACTTTGCCTTGCAGCCTCACGATTGACTCCTTCCCAGCGAAATACCCCGGCCGATCCCAGAGTAGGCAAACCCTAGTTGAATCATTTCTGTCGGGTCGAAGACATTCCTGGTATCAATGAACAGTGGCCGACGCATGGCAGCGCGCAGGCAGGGTAAATCCAGGTCGTGAATGCCCGCCCACTCGGTTACGAGCACGAGGGCATCACTGCCCTCAGCAGCAGCATAGGGGTCGGGACAGGGTTCAAAGGGGGGCAGGTCGGCCACTTCATCCAGGCGGGCCAGTGGGTCGAAGGCTTTGACGGAAGCCCCCTGGGCGACCAAATCACGGATGATGTCCAGGGCGATAGATCGGCGCAGAGTGCTGGTGCCGGGCTTATAGGTCAGGCCTAGGATGCCTACCTGAAGGCCCTCCAGCGAGTCGTATATCCTCTGCAGGCGTCGCCCCACCAGGCTGGCACGCGCCTGATTGACGACCATCACCGCGTCTATCATGGGGGTGTCACACCCGTGTTGCTGACCGAGCCTCTGGAGTGCCCGAATCTCGCGCCCCAGGGTGCCCCCGGCGAACCCCAGTCCCGGCTTGAGAAAGGCGTACCTACTGATTCGCCGATCAAGCTTCATAATCTGAGCTACCTGCAATGCGTCGGCGCCGACTTCATCGCACAGGCTGGCCATCTCATTGATAAAGCTGATGGAGGCGGCCAGAAAGGCATTGGAGGCATGCTTCGCCATCTCCGCGGTGCGCAGGCCGGTGATGACAATGGGCCGACCCAGGGGGCGATAGAGGGCCGCAATCCGTTCAGCCACGGCAGGGTCATTGGCACCCACCACGAAACGGTCCGCACGGCGGAAGGTATCCACCGCTGCTCCCAGACGCAGGAACTCCGGCACGTAGGCCACGTCGAGGGCTGCCGCCGGATTCTCCTCCCGCACAATGGCGGTGATGCGCTCGCAGGTACCTACCGGCACCTGAGCACTGACGATCAGGATCAACTCCCCAGACATGGCCTGTCCGATATGCCGGGCTGCTTCGAAGATGCTGGTCAAATCCGATTCATCATCAGGTCCCACTGGCGTGTCGATGGCGATGTAGGCAAACTCGGCTCCGTGCAGTGCCTCTCTGTAGTCAGTCGTATACTTCAACCGCCCGGACCGCACGTTGCGGCGCATGATCGTTTTGAGTTTCGGCTCGTACACCGGAGGTTGGCCGGCGTTCAAGGCAGCCACAACCCTCTCGTCATCACCCACTCCGCACACCTGGTGCCCCATGTCGGCTAGGCACGCAGACAACACCGACGCCTGATGCCAGAGGCCGACTATGCAGATGTTCGCCAATGTGCTCACTCCTGTCTTTGCCTGATGGCAGATGGCTGATGGCCCAAGACCGACCGCCGACGGCCGACCGGAACGAATGACGGCAGTCCGTAATCAGCGGTCAGCCGTCGATCCGCTGGATGACCCCCTGCTCGCGCATCACCCGCTCTGCCTCTTCCAGGTACTCTTTCGTGCCCCGCTGCTTACGGATCCAGGCAATATACTCCACCACGCTCTGCTCCACTGGGATGGTGGGCTCCCATCCCAGGACGCGAAGTTTGGAGATGTCCGACACGGTGTGGCGGGTGTCTCCGAGCCGGAACTCGCCGGGAATGAGGGGCTCCAGATCGCTGTCGAAGGCATCCAACATGATGCGGGCGAACTCCAGGACGGTGACCGCTCGGCCACCGCCCACATTGAAGACCTCAAAGTTGGCCCGGTCATCTTCCAAGACTAAGAGGTTAGCCCGGGCGACGTCACAGACATTAACGTAGTCGCGCAGTTGTTGGCCATCCTCATAGATGATGGGGGGCAGGCCATGGAGCAGGCGGAGAGCGAAGCGGCGAGCGATGCCAGAGTAGGCGTTGTAGAAGGAGTTGCGGGGCCCCTGCACGTAGGTGTAGCGCATGCAGACCGTAGGGATACCGTAGCGCCGGCCCAGCCGATCGGCCAGCAGTTCGATGGCGTACTTGGAGATGCCATAGGCAGTACCAGGGCTGACCGTGTCTTCGTCAATCAACACCGGCTGCATGACCCCACCACAGTCGGGGCAATGGATTTCCCAGTCGCCGCGTTTCAATTGTTCCAATGGGCGTGGGGCAGGGATGTGGATGGCGGATGACAGAAGATGGAAGGTGGAAGAATGGAGCGCGGCCAGTTGTTCATGGACGGTGGGCGGGTTGATGCCGCCGGCGCAGGTGGGGCAGAGATACCGACCCTCACCACACACCGCCTGGGACGAGGCGAAGGTGATCTTTTGCACAGGGTAGCGCTCCCGGTTGGAGACAATGAGCTCGAAGAGGAGAGCAGCGCTCTCTGTGTTGGTATGAATAAAGGTGGAGAAATCGGGCATGTAGTCCTGGTAGGCAGCCAGGTGAAAGACGTAGTCCACACCCCGGAGCGCCCGGCTCAGATCATCTTGGTTCACCACGTCGCCCTGGATGAACTCAGCCTCTTTCGGCATGTAGGAGGGCTTGCCTCTAGGGTGTACCCGGGGTTGCAGGTTGTCCAGGATGCGGACACGATAGCCCTTTTCCAGCAGCAGATCAACCGTATGGGAGCCGATGAAACCAGCCCCGCCGGTCACAAGCACTTTTGGTGATGGCATTTAGATACCATATAGGTGGTAGTACCTCGTGACGGAGAGCGTGGGATATGCAAATATCTACAGCCAGCCGTCGGCCGTCGGGCACGGGCTAATAGTTGCTGCCCGACAGCACATACCAAGCCGCACCGAAGAGGAGTTTGATATCAAGCCAGAGGGACCAGTTATCAATGTACTCCAGGTCAAGTTTGATCCACTCTTTGAACTCTTTGGGCTTGCCTCGGACGTGCCAGAGGCAAATCATGCCGGGGGTGACGCTGAGTTTGCGCCGTTGCCACTCTTCAAAATGTTCCCACTCCGCAGGACCGACTGGGCGGGGGCCGACTAGGCTCATGTCGCCTTTGAGGACGCTCCAGAGTTGGGGCAGTTCATCCAGGCTGAACTTGCGTAAGACGCGGCCCACGGGCGTAACCCGCGGGTCATTTTTTAGTTTGAAGGTGGGGCCGTTCCTCTCGTTGTATTGCCAGAGGTCTTTCTTCAGTCCGTCGGCGTTGACGACCATGGTACGGAGTTTGTAGCCGGTGAATCTTTTGCCGCCTTTTCCAATCACAACCCATTGATAGAGAACAGGACCAGGTGAGGTAATCTTGATAACTGCGCCGATAGCGAGCAGAAGCGGAGTTAAGATAACCAACGACATGGCAGAAATACCCACATCAAGTATCCGTTTCACACCCAATTGCCATCGAGAAGCAAGCAGACGTGTCTGACCAAGATGCCTCAGGGGCATTTTCTCTGGAGACACATCATGCAGCATGCTGCCGCTCCTTCCGCTTTTTCTCTGTTACACCACCTTGACCTACGTTATCTTGTTGATGCAGGATCTTGTGATAGAACTTCTCTAACTGAGTAGTGAGCATTTCCCACGAAAGTTGCTCTTCTGCTATCCGCCTGGCATTGGAGCCCATTTCCTCCCGCAAGCCTTGATCTTCCAGGAGAGATAGCGTTGCTCTGGCAAAGCCTTGAGGATTATCATTGGCCAACAAGCCGATATTGTGCTCTCTGAACAACACCGATACATCACCCACCGGACAGGTTATGATTGGTCTGCCTACGGCAAGGTAATCGTTTATCCTTGACGGCCACCTCGCTTGGTTACTAGTAGTGTTGCAGAGAGGAAGCATTAGTATGTCACAAGCGGCGAGATATCTAACCAAATTCTCGTAATCGACGTAACCGGTTTCTATCACGGCGGTAGCGCTAATTTCGTGTAGCGCGATATTTGCTCTATGATTGCCAATCATAATCAACTTGCAGTCGCTATGACGCTTATGAATAACCGCGAAGGCATTTAAGAGGAGTGCAGCGTCCTTCGGCTGCAATACCCCCAAATGGCCGAGTAAAGGAGCCTCGAGAGGGAGGCCGAGGGCCCGTCGCGCCTCGAACTGGTCTAGTGGTCTGATCCGCTCAACGTCTGAACCTTGAGGAATCCTCATGATGGTGCTTTCATTCACCTGCAGGGAGAGCGCGCGCTGATAGAGCGCTTGACTGATCACTGTAGTGCCATCTGCATACTTGCGAAAGGCTTCCTCGAAAAAGGTTTCTATCGGAGCTAGCATGCGCCACAGCAGTTGATTTGGTCGCTCATAGATTGTCCCACCTCTGCCCCACCAGTCCGCCCAATCCAATACGAGTTTGCTTTGCTGCATGGTTTTGTGGTAAAGCGCCGGAAGAATGACCGCAGGTCGTGAATCGAACGCATGAACAAGGTCGAAAGACCGATCATGAACATATGCTATGCGATTCAGCGTGTCCCAAGGATCCCAACCTGATCGGGTGACTCCCCAAAGGAGGTCAGGCGTCTCAAACACCTTTAGGCCTTCAATGACCTTCTCCCTAAACCCGTAGCGCAAAGTAGGAGAGATTGTCAGTAGCGTGACCCGATGCCCTCGCCGCGCTAGGTGTCGACCGAAGTGATAGGCTCGAAAGAAGGTACCACCGCGCCAGGCAACATTGTGGTTGAGCATCAAGATGCGCATATCACGCTCGCGCTGCTTCTTCCAGAATCTCGAGAGTGCGGGCAGCGCTTCGTTTCCAAGTGTAATCTTTCGCCCTCTGTCGTCCACGCACAATCAAGCTCTGGTGCAAGGATCGATCATGCAGTACACGTTCCATGCCATCGGCAATAGAGTCCTCGTCAAGTGGATCCACCAACACGGCGGCGTCTCCGGCCAATTCGGCCATGCTGCCGCTATTTGAAGTCACGACCGGACAGCCGCAGGCCATAGCTTCCAAAGCGGGATATCCGAAGGTCTCGTAGAGCGATGGGATCACCGCCAAATCAGCGCCCAAGTAGGTGGCTGCTGCCAAGTGATGATCCAGCCTATCAGTAAATACCACATCCTCTAGCACACCGGCCTGCTTGGCTACCATTCGCAGTTCATCAAATGAAACGCTGATCTCGCTGCCCACCAGAAGTAGGACATGGCGCAGGTTTGTGCGTCGTTTCAACAAGCCGAAAGCACGAATTAAGCGAGCGTGATTCTTGTAGCCATAGGTTGACGATACATACAAGATGTACGGTCGGCCTGCGGTTAGTTCAGCGCCCACTCGTCGCTCCGGGGCATCCTGCGGCACCTCTGCCAGCCTCCAGATATCCCATGAAAGTCCATGCGGCACAATACTTACTTTCTCTGCTGGCACTCCCGTCCAGTGCACAAGATCACGCTTGGAATGTTCCGTAAAGATGATGACACTTACCGCTTTTTTCAGAGACAATGGCAACATGTAGCGCAGGTAGGCCCCGCGCAATCGCCCATAAGCCTCTGGCATTTCGTAGAACTGAAGGAATTGCACTGCCAGCACCACGGGGGTCTTGGTTAGCAAAGGCGCTACTGTTGCAGTAGCAAAGAATACATCCAGCCGTTGACTGGCAATAGCAGCAGCCAACCCAGTTTGCTGGTAGAGAACACGCGGTGGGCGACTAACCGGAACGCCGGGGAGCCTCACTATTTCGACGTTCGACGGAATTGTCTCCAGCACTGGGTCTGCCCAAGCTGGCGTAAATAGAATGAATTGATGCTGAGGGCCTTGGATGACAAACTCTGTCAACAGTGATTGTAGATACACTCGCATTCCGCCCGGTCCCTGCCGGCTTGTCGCTTCTCCAGGCGAGATATTGTCTATGCCAATGCGTAGAGAACGGCTCATCGCTTACGCAACAAGAATGAGCCTAAGCTGAGGTACTCTAGGCCGGAGTTGGAGAACACGTGCAAGGCGTCAGCGACATTGCACACCACTGGCTCCCCATGTAAGTTATACGAAGTGTTGAGCACCGCGCCAATTCCGGTGAGTTTTTCGAACTGCTTGATCAGCGCGTAATACGCTGGGTTCCACCGCTCTTCGACAATCTGCGGCCGCAGTGTCATATCATATGAGTGCATCGCCGCTCGCAGTTCGCGCTTTGCTCGAGCGGTGGAATGGAACGCCAAGATCATGTAAGGCGCTGGGACATTCTTTGGGTTGATCAGGTAATCATGTGCTCGTTCAGCCAAGATGCTCGGTGCGAATGGCATCCAAAAGTCGCGGCTCTTGATCTGGTCATTGATCACCCGTACGATATCAGGGTTAGATGGATGAGCCAGAATGCTGCAGTTGCCAAGTGCCCGTGCGCCCCATTCCATCCGCCCGTCGCGACGGGCCACGACTTTTCCTTCCCTAGCAGTTGTGCTACGTGTTGGATCATGTCGCCCGGTTTCTCGATGATGTATTGCGCAGCCAGGTTATGATCGCGTATGTAACGCTCGATGTCCGCGTCGGTATACTGGGGCCCCCAGTACAAATCGCGAATGGATTCGCCCTCCCAGGGGAGACCTTGGCGCTCGCAACATTGTTTATAGCCGTAATATGCCGCACCAATTGCGCCGCTTTCGTCGCCACAGCTTGGGAAGATGAATAACTCCTCCACCTCGGGCATTTCCATCACGCACATATTCGCTTTGACATTCATGAATACGCCACCAGACAGGACGACCGTCCGGATCCCGGTTGCGGCAATGGCATTCTGGACCAACTTGACGATCAGCTCCTCAATTAACCGTTGAATCGCCCCAGCAATGGAGTCGAACCGGTGTCCCCTCAGCCGCTCTTGGAGATAATACGGGACCAATTGGCTGCGCACCTTCACACGCAACGAGAGAGTGTCGTCAACCAAGCCTATGAGTTCAGCAAAAACAGGGTAGGTCTTATCTATGTTGTACTCGCTGCAGTATGGCGCCAGCCCCATCACCTTGTATTCGTGCTCAAGTGGTTTCATCCCCATGTACTCAGTAATCTGGGAATACAAGTGTCCCAGTGAGTTGGTATCATCAATCTGTGCAATCCGGGTTAGCATGCTGTCTTTGGCGACACTTATCGTTCCGGAGAGACCGTCGCCTTCACCGTCAAGCGTGATGACAAGCGATGGTTTGCCAATGAACGGGCTGCCATACCAACAATAAGCATGGGCAGTGTGGTGATCCACAAACAGAATGCGATCCTCCGGAACGGGCAACACCTCCAGAAGGGGTTTCACCCTGTCACCGGAGGCCAGAGCAGTGCCGATTCTCTGGACTGCACGCCGACCCGCTGTGCCAACTGGCCTCAACGACGGTAGCCGGTATTCGAGGCGCCTCATCCATACTCGAGGAGTGTGAGAGATATGGGAGAGACCTCGCTTGAACTCGCTTCTGACCATGGATCCCAGGAACGCCCGGTGACCCAGGAAACAAACTAAATCCACGTCGCCTGGGCCAATGGCTGAAGTCTCTATCAGCCACTTGACAGCGCGCCTGGGGAAACCAGTTTCGTTCTTGATCCGCGTGAACCGCTCCTCGCTCACGCAGGCGATCACCCTCCCATCCTGGAGAAGGCACGCAGTCGCCAGGTGACCATCATTGATTCCGAGAATGTACATGTTCAATCTTCTCTCGAATGTTACCTGTAATTACCAGGTGATTGCCGTCCCCATCCGAATACACTCGCCCGTTCATTTCGCATCGGTCGGTTGGTCACACTCACGAGCCCTCGTTTCAGAGGTGTCTACCTTGACGATGTAATACTTAATCGTGCCAATATTGACTTGATATACGATCTCGGTAATCGGGATTCCTCTCCACATTGATGAGGTCATCGGCTGAATCTTATTGTTGTCAGCAAGATATTGAATTCCCTGCAATTGCACGAAGCACGCTAACTGATTGCGCTCCAAATACCTCAGAAACTCATAGCTATTGACCAGCCCATCCAGGTTTGTGATGCGCCGATGGCTGAAGTAGCCCAACACGCCTGCGTTCCAGGAACCTACCACAGAGTCAGGGGGGAGGTTCTTATCAATCCATTGGGCCGCCAGATAATTGGCCTCCGATGCCTCCACGTTAGGATATACGGGCCGCTGAGCATCAGAAAGCCAGAGGGGCAAGATAATCACAGCCAATAGTCCTACAGCGCGACCAGCCCAAACGGCTGCCGTGTTGCTTTTGAGCCAACATTTTGCGAATTGCCACAATAGGCGTAGAGTGGACGCTCCTAGAAAAGTCAAGACCATATATTCAGGCACCAGCCACCACCATGTCCCACTAGTAACTAGGAATGATGGGAACAAGATGACGTAGGCTCCAAAGTGCAAAAGAGTAAACAGGAATAGAAGCCAATTGCGCCTAAAGCTCTTTGATTCTCTTCTAACTATCTCTGAGGACGACTGCAATCTGCGTGCACCATAAACCAAAACACTCGCTGCAATCAACAAACTTGAGATCAAGGCCAAAAGGAGCATCCATCCACCGCTGCTTGGATTAGTGAGAGCAGCGTAGAATGTTGGAAACAACAGTCTCACCCCTCCACTCATGAACGAACGAGGCATAGCGAATGTCCCAAATAAATGTCCAACTAGATATAGGGTCGCTGCGACTGCCATCTGGAGAGCAAAGAGTAAATAATTCATACCTCCAAGTTCGCGGATAAGCATCTCAGTTTCCAGAAGTTTTGCCGCCCCACTAACTGGTAGTAAATGACCGAAGTAGACTTGGTTAATGAGAAGATAAGGCACAATCACTACTGCACAAGGAGCAACGATCAGTCCGGAGACCCGGATGCGTTCTGTCCATCCTTTGGGCCATGTCTTCCATAATAGAGTGATCCACACTATCGGCATCAACAGGTACGCGTCCGTTCGCGCCAGAAAAGTAAATCCCACTAGCAACCCGAGCAGAATCAACTGCTTATGCTTTGTGGAAACACCATTCGCACGAAACTCTTTTACGTAGTAATAGCTCGTAGCGCCCAGTAACATTGCATACAGAGGGCTCTCCATCCCCGCAAGCATCTTGGTAACTAGTCCGGGGGAGAACAACCAGATCCAAGCTACAACAATGGCAATGCGTTTGCCGCCAACAATGCGCGCCAGGGCATACAGGAACCAAGCAGACGCTATATGAATAAGGGCATTTGTCACTGCAAAGATACGCACTTGGGTGGTTGGATCGGAGACTCCAAACCATGTAGACAGCTTCGTCACTGCAAGAATAGTTAGGAACCATAGAGGTTGAACCCCGTTCGTCAAATTCACACCATCAAAGGTCAATCTTCCACTGTTCAAGTAATTTCGCCCGATCTGAAAGTAATAGAAGGCGTCGTCAATGCGCATCAAGTAGGAGCGGTCTTGCATCCAGATGAAGACAAGATAGATCACCAGGGCGACAGCCATACCAAATTGAACCAGGAAATCGTCCTTGCGACTTGTCATATCACCTATGCTCTGCAGCGACCCAATTGGAAAGTGTTTCATAGACTTGTGCGACGCGGTCATAATAGGTCTCCCAGGTAAAATTGCGGACATACTCAAGCGCCGATCGTCCCATCTCTTTGCGCAACCGTTCATTAGTGTAGAGCTGCGAAATTCTATCTTGTAGAGCCCTAACGTCACGAATAGGCACAACGAACCCATCTTGACCATCGCGCGCGATAGAGCCGGCGTTCTCACTAACAACGAGTGGCAGCCCGCAGGCCATGGCTCCGTAGGTTACCAGGGCTGAACCTTCTACTAGCGAGGGCAACACAAAGACCGAAGCATTGCTAAAGTACGTATGAAGCTCTAATTGGGGAACGTGGTCAATGTGCCGGTAGGTACCCGCATACTCTTTGAGCAAGGGTAGTATTTCAGGTGTCGGTGCCCCGATGAGCACGAGTTCACTGTGGGGAAGTCTCAGTCGCCGATAGGCCTCTAAGAGGTACTGCACGCCTTTGCGTAACTGGAGGGTACCCGCAAACAGAATCCGAAAACAGTCATCGCTTTTTGAAGACGGCTTATAGACGCGCTGATCGTAACCGTAAGGAACCAGAACGAGTTTGCTCTTTTCTACCCCTGCCCGAACGCAACCGTCAAATACGGTTTGTGACCCAACCAGAACCCGATCAGCCATGGCAATCTCTGCACACGTTCGAGCAGTCCACAAATCCTGAGAGGCATCAGGAGGAACATCATAGCGTTTCCATTCTTCCTCCATAACGGCATTCGCCACCACAGGATGCATAATCTTCAAGTCCAGGATGCAGGAAGCGCCCGCCATCTTTGCCCTACGCATTGATAAAAGTGAACAACCGTCAAAGCCATGGAAAATATCACTCTCTGCAGCATAGCGCGCTGCCCAGTAATCAAACAGCACATTCTGTATGTAGTACCAGGGCAACCTGCGACCTCCGATTGCTGGTGTCTTCTTAGCCAGGCGTGCTGCCGCCTCTGCCCACCAGAAGCTCCTAACTTTGTCCAGTTGCAGTTCTGGCAGATTCCGATTCAATCGTCGTGCCTGGGGTAAGGCTAACGATAACAATTTACCGGAAAGCGATCCCGGCTTGTAGTAGACAGTTGTCAGCAGGAACTTGAGATAGCCGGCTCTCTGTGCAGCCAGGGCGGTATGATAAGCTTGGTTCTTGCTAGCATTTGCGACGATCACATTCATAGTTCTATTTCGTGCTTTCGTTCAGTCCTATTCCGGAAGTCTACTTGGGCTTTATAGTCGAGTTTCTGTGCCGTCAATCCCATGGCCACAAGCGCCCATACATATCCACCGAAAGAGTAGTAGTAAAACAAAACGTTGTCTGTAGCAGCACCAACCAGGTAAGTAACCAGGGATCCAAACGCGGCCAGCGTCAAGGTTCGGGCCAAGTTGCTTCGAGATAACCGATAGGCTCGCCAACAAGTGTATAACAACGCAAGAAGGCTTAGGACGAAGAGCGTAGTGCCAATCAGCCCGACCTCACTCAGCAGGCGCACATACTCGCTATGAACAAGTCCGCCGGTTACCTCGAAGCTAGCGCTCCCAATATGGCCAAACAGCTGAGAGATGATCCCGAGTCCGGATCCAATTAGGGGACTGGGCTCGAAAAAAAGATTCAAGGCTGTAGTCCATAAACCCACTCTATCTCCGAAAGACCCAACAACGAGTTCCTCCAGCGAGCGAGAGGTCGTCAACCAAGTGAAGAGATTCAGACCCCCAAGGCGTGTCAACCATTCTGGCAGTATTGCTAGCAGTCCGAGAAGTATGATGAGGAGAAGAGATGCCTGAATATACTGTTTGCGTAGCGCCAGAATACTCAGTAAGGCCACGCCTGCTCCCAACATGACGATGCGGACTCCGGTCCAGATAATCAGGCCTGAGAACACAATTATAAGCAGCGTATAGATGACTCTTCTGAAATTGGTTTGAGCGTTCAATAACAGAAAGTAGCCTAGAATAACAAGGGTGCCAAAGAAGAAGGGGAGCGAAACCAGTCGGTGGGAGTCCTTTATATACAAGGTGTAACGTCCTGCATAGGCGAGCGCCAGCGTTATGACCTGGAATGCCAATCCACTAAAGATTAACGCTGCAACAAGGAGACGCAAGTCGCGCGCAGACAGACCGGCGGCAAGCACAAGCGCAAATAACCAAAACGGATAGAGCAAATAGAGCCAGGTCTTCACTCCAGCAAATGGTGCCGGAGATCTGAACAACATAGCCAGGCCAAAGAGAAGAAATGCTATATACAACTTCTGGGTGGCTATTGCCTTGACAATGCGGCCAGGTCCAATCGTCAGGCTCGGCAACAACAAGAAGACAAAGGCCCTCCAGCCGCCCTCGTAGATACCAGCGATGTAAACCTTCTCGCCCAGTATATAGGGTGAAACGTCCAGGGCGCTACTAATGAAGATCAGAACGAACATCAGCGCAGGTCGCAACTGTCCAAGTCGTAATATTAGCACTGTGGACAATATCAATAATCCAATTGCAGACATCTGCAATGGGGCTACTGCGGTCGCTGCGCCAGCCGCAATCATAAGGATCAGACTAACTGTTACCAAGCTAGCAGGAGCAGTGCTCGGTTTCCAAACTGGATGTAGGGACATTGCCTCGCCCATCTACAATACCTCGATGTTCACTAACAACCGCTCAAATCGTGTCCAGTTTTAGGGGGCACTTCAGGCACTATTGCATTAAATCGGACTTTTGAACGAGCAACAGTATATCTAACGGTTTCTGTTCAATCCTATCCGATCGTGTGGACAAAACCCGGTTCTCCAGATGGCAGATGAATAGTAGGGGAAGAGGGAGTCCGATTCTGTGGCACATCCTTAGAACCCACCGGCTCCATCGAAGAAGAGCTACGTCCTCCTTGATAATTGAAAACCCTGCTAACTCGAGCTCGTGAACTATCTCTTCCCTAGAGAAGCCTTGCACCACATGATCCAGATGATAGAGAGGGGGCGGTAAAAGCGGCACACTTATCAGAAGCCTGCCATGGGGACGAAGAACCCGCCACATTTCTCGCAGTGCATCCTGGCGTGCCGCCAAATGTTCGATAACCTCTATGCACTGCAGCATATCAAACGATTGGTCTGCAAGAGGCAACCTCTCCGCTCTGGCGAAATGGATGAAGATGTTCCCTGCTATGTGGGTCTCCACCTTCGCCTCTTTCCATTCTCTGCGGCGGAGAGCACTTTCTGGAAGGTTCTTCTCCAGACAGAGAAGTTCGGCTCTACCACGCCTTCTCCTGTCCATGAGGCAGTACGCCGTGTGCCATTCTCCATATCGAGAAACCCACGTCGTTCAACTTGGTCAGCCATAAGTCCGCGCCCGCTGCTTATTGAGCCAGAGCCAGTATCGCAGACATCCCTCTTCGAGGCCGATGTCTGGTTTCCATCCAAGTACTTGTTGGGCCAGGGTGATGTCTAGTACGTTGATAGGGACATCAAAAGGCCGACTTGCGCTGTAGTTCACCACCAACTTCCGTCCCATAACTCCTTCGACCACTTCGAGCAGATCATTAAGGCTGATGCCTCTCCCGCTACCTACGTTCATTAGTCGGGTGGAGGGCATCCGCTCAAGCAGCTTACAAACTGCTACACCCAAATCGTCAACGTGGAAGTAGTCTCGGATAACGCTGCCGTCTCCCCAGATCTCAAAGGGCTGTTCTGTTAGAGCTGCGTTCAACATAGCTGCTATTACCCCTTGCCTGCGCCCAAGATCTTGACGCTCACCATAGGGATTGGCACAACGCAGGATGTAGTATCTCACCCCGTGCAGATGGTAAAAAAGGTACAAATACTTCTCAACAGCAAGATTTGTGATACCATATGAGCAGACGGGGCTTGTGGGATGGCTCTCCGATATTGGATTACTCTGTGGTATACCATAGACTGTGCCCCCGGACGAGATGTAGATGATCACGCTGTTTCCCAGCTTTGTTGCTTCTTCGAGCAACCCCAGGGCTCCTACTATCGTAGTCTGAACATCTTGCACAGGGTCAAGATTGGACTCAGCAGGCAAGCTTGTACCGATGCAATGAATCACAACTTCAACGCTTTGCAGAGCAGCTCTAAGGGCCTTGCGATCAAGGAAATCACCCACAACGAAGTCAATCTGTTGATCAATTTCTCGCCGTCCCGTAAGCGGTTTTGCTGTGCGACTGAATACCCTTACAGGGTAACCCTGACACACCAGTTCCTCAGCAATGTGAGATCCGATGAAGCCGGCTCCCAAGACCAGACAGTTCTGCTTCTTTGGCTGTCTAGTATCAGCCTCGGAAGTCATTGTGCTATTCCCTTGACAGCAGGTTTTTCCCTGGTAGCGAGTGCCCTTTGATATTGGTACATACCCATCTACAATACCTCGATGTTCACTAACAACCGCTCAAATCGTGTCCAGTTTTAGGGGGGCGCTTCACGCGCTATTGCACCAAATCGGACTTTTGAACGAGCAATAGTATATCTAACGGTTTCTGTTCAATCCTATTCGATCGTTTAGAGAAAACCCGGTTCTCCAGATGGCAGATGAATAGTAGGGGAAGAGGGAGTCCGGTTCTGTGGCACATCCTTAGAACCCACCGGCTCCATCGAAGAAGAGCTACGTCCTCCTTGATAATTGAAAACCCTGCTAACTCAAGCTCGTGAAGTATCTCTTCCCTAGAGAAGCCTTGCACCACATGATCCAGATGATAGAAAGGGGGCGGTAAAAGCGGAACACTTACCAGAAGCTTGCCATGGGGACGAAGAACCCGCCACATTTCTCGCAGTGCATCCTGGCGTGCCGCCAAATGTTCGATAACCTCTATGCACAGCAGCGTATCAAACGATTGGTCTGCAAAAGGCAACATCTCCGCCGACGCTTGCGCGACAAATGCCTTCGAAAGACGTTTTGCACAAAGTCGCCACTGCGTAAGTTCTACATGTTTCCTGTCGAAATCTATCCCTCCTACCCAACTAGAGCGGGAAGCAAGCGTTTCAAGCATATACATGCCCCCGCCGCACCCAACATCAAGACATCGCCCCAAATCTTCCTGCGGTAACAACCGCTCGACGATGGGCATCTGAGCCGCCCCTCGAACCGTGTTGCCATTTGCCAGGAATAAACGTCCCATTACCTTGGCCCACTCACCTATGCGCCAACGTAGGGTGATCTTGGGCTGGCGTCGTGCTATTGAATCATCTTGTTTGAAACCCCGTTGTGTCATCGAAGGCTTACACCTTTCATACTGGCGAGAGTAGACTGGTGAGCAATGCACCCTCAGTTATTAGCAGAGGTGCACCTCACTCACTACACTGGCCAACAAAACCAGTGGGTAACCGCGCGAACGCACCTAAACCTGGACACGTCTTTCCCAGTAGTCTTTGCCAATCTGCGACCGAGAACCTGGTAGTCTCGACTCGTCTGAGATGCATCTGCTGAAACCAGACATCACCTATGCCATAATTCATCACCGCGATATAGGGATCAAGTGGCGTTAGCTCGGGATTCAAAATCAAAAAACTAGCCCTCACCCAGTCCCCATCCGTTGCTGCCAACTGATAAAAAACAGTACTGTTGTTTCGCTTATCCACCACGGTAATGGCAGCTTTTTGTTGGCCCGCAACATCCGTCCGGTAGCCAAAAGTAAGCAGATTAATAGACCCTGGGGCTAACTGAACCGGTGCACGAAACACAGCGCGCGGGAAGTGGATGTTTCCGGACACATCCCGGGTCCAAACCCCCTGGATACGCACAGAAGGGAGGCCGTTGAGAACCTCTGCATAGTCTAGTCCCCCAACGAAGAATCGGGCTTGTTGAAAACTGTCGTCAGGCCAGATTAACCACTGCCAAGCATCTGGTTGATCTTGTTGATCCCTTCTTGCTCCGAAGGCACCATTTGCCAGTATATCTTGCCCTAACTGTATTTGAATCTGTGCCTGCCCCAAGAGAGAAGTCAGACGGGTGGATTCGTTGTACTCTTTGTCAAATTCTGCCTGCAATGAGAACGCCGAAGCCTGATCTCCGGTCGATTGATAAGCCTGAACCAGCAATTCAGTTCCTCGAAGGTCTGCCGGGCGTAGCTGGTGATAGCGTTCAAGCAGTTCGGCGGCACGCTTCCAATGTCCCACTCTTCCCAGCACTTCGCCAGCCACTAGATAAATCTGAGCATTTTCGGCAGCAACTTCCATGGATGAGGACACGGTTGAATCAACCTTCGTAGCGCTCGGTTCAGGCGAAAGCTTTAAGTTGAGCACGTGCCAGATGGCACTGTTGGGAAATCGTGCCAGCATCTCGACAACAAGGTTCTGTGCGTCCTGTCGCCGTCCGCGCCAATCTAATAAGGAAGTTAGCTTATAAACATCGTTCTCACCCCATATTCGCCGATCAAGCAGAGCCAGTGCCACGCTACCCCAGTCTTCTGGTGCCTCCAGGGTGGAAGGCAGAGTGAAATACCTGAGTTCAGTGCGCAGCGCCTCCGCCTCTTCGGTCTTACCCCTGAGGCTTAGAACCTGTTCGAGCCGATACAGACTCTGTAAATTGTTGTACTTGATCTCCAGCGATTTTCTGAAAACATCCTCTGCTTTAGCAAGTTGTCCTTGTTCCAGGTACTGCTTGCCACCCATCACGAGGCTGGACAGTAGCCGTTCCCGGGCCCAAGGCCATTTTTCTGGCAACCGATCCCAGAAAATCTCGTACCAATAGGCCGCAGAAGGATAATTAGCCACGACAAATTGATGGTTGGCGATTGCTAGGGCACTAAAAAGATCCAAATCGGACGCTTTCATCTGGTTAGCGGTCAGCCAGTCTTCCATGTCACGATCTTGTCGAATGGCGTAAGACAACACCTGTGCGTCCTTGACCCTTATGCCCTCAGGATCTACTATCCTGGCAGCCGACAAAACGTTAACAACTCGCAATAGGCCACCGCTATGTACATCACTTGCCAGCCCTTGTCCGATGAAAAACATATGCTCGTCAGGAGCCGGGGGACGTACAGCGATGTAATCCATAAGGGTGTGCAGACTATCTATCCGCAATGCGTTGACGAACCCAAGGCGCACGATAGGCCTGACGTTCAACAGAACCAAGATGCCTATAGCGATAAACATTAAGCGTACACGAACAGATAGATACTTACTCCGCATCGCGAATTGAGTGTCCTAAGAGCCAGTTGGCGCAGTCTTCAATGTTTTGGACCGATGGGTTGAGTTTGTACGTAATAGACCTCGTACCAGCAAATGAATTGTATAGATTCAACAAAGAGAAAGGCGCAACAGCCTTAGCATACCGCTGCAGACGCCTGTAGACCAAGTAAGCCCGCACTCGAAGAGGAAGCTTGCGCAACTTCTCTTCAGAAGCCGCTTCCTCCACGCCTAGCTCCAACCTTCGTTTTCGCCAAAGGCGTAACTGGTAATCACAGCCTGCGTAGTACTCTCTCAAATTTTTTAGTTCATATGGACAGTGGTTTAAGTACCGCAGCTTAACTCTCTGTAATGTTGCATAATGTCCGTTAACAAAGAAGTTGCCCGCCAACGGTAGCATAATTCCCCTCATCACTTCCGGGTCTTTCAGCACCGCGTAGCTCTGCTTCCGTGAATCTGTGAAAATATCACTCACCCCGATTGATGTAGAACCTCTGCCCAACAGAACGAGTTGCTTACGAATTTCAACACATCTGGAGCAGTGCAGCAGGGCAGAGGCGAGACAATAGTAATCTGGGTGAATAGGTTGATACGGGCCTTCTTCTTCAGATATCTGTTCCAGGAGATGCTTGGCATAGCAAACTGGCTGTGTTGGGAAAGGAACGTCGAGTGTGGTGTATATGCTCTCAAGCAACGGCGCAGTATCCAGCAAGCATGTCGTGGCGTCACCTGTCTGAATCACCAAAGTGTTCCTTTGCCGCTTGACAAAGAAGTCGTTAGGATAATATACGGCATTGTAAGAAGACAGGAGGGACGGCCCGTTCCATTCTCGGATGGCTTTTGCATAGCTTTCTAAACAGTCAGGGAGCAAGAAGTCATCATCTCCGATACAAATCAGGTATTGCCCTGTAGCCTGGCGGTATGCATTATTCCAGTTGGCAACGCCCGGAACATCACAGCCAGTATTCACATACTTGATCCGCCGATCTGCGAAGCCGGTCACCATCGAACCCGTTCCATCAGAAGAATTATTGTCAGAAATCACAAGTTCAAAATCATGCCAGGTCTGCTGCAGAACAGACCGGATGGCAAACTGAAGCAAGTGTGCTCTATTCTTTGTAGGGATCAACATCGAGAAGGTGGGTTCCATAGGCTGTTGTAACTAACTTTCAGACAGGTTCACTTCCGGTTACACGGATGTTGTTGTCAAGTAGTGAGTTTCTGATCGATTGCGGCTCTACACATTAATGGATAGAGAATAGTAGCCGGAACCGATAGAAAGACAAAAGCAACCATGATGCCTACAACCCCCATCTGCCGCCCCAGGCATATTGAAATCGGCACGACCAGAATGTTGGTCAGAACTCCCAACACAAGTTGGCCTCGTAATAAACCAAACCCATTGAGCACAATCGAGTAGGTGCTGTTCCATACGTACATGATTGTCCATATAGCCATCATGACAACCAGACCCGTATTGTCAATCTGCTTTCCAGTCCATATCCATAACAACGGTCGGTAGAAAGCTACCATGACCAAGCAGCCACCAGTCATCAGTGCCACGCTGGCCCAGGCCAGGCGGCGCATGGCAGATCTAGCCCAGGGCCAATCGCCAGCGGCCTGTGCGTCTGTGAACGCAGACCAGAAAGGCGTTATGATGGATAGGTGAAAACCAATTAACAAGAAGAACAACCGCTGCACCACATTGAAATCTCCTGCCGCATCTAGGCCCAGCACTTGGCTGGTTATATAGGTGTTCGAATACATTCCAATTGCAGATAGCATCGAAAGAAGCCAAAACTGCAAGCCAAGGCCCGCCAGGTCGCGGATGCAGGCTACAAGCTCATTCCTGCCAATTTGGACCAGACGCCAGCCCCGACTTCTTTGAAAAACGATCAGTCCCGCTAATCCTGATAGCGTAAATGATCCGAAGAATACTGACGTAACCACGTAAAACGGAGCCCGGAGCGCAATCGCTAATGACACGAAGATCAAAGCTCCCAGTTTGGGCAACGCATCAAACGGTGCATTCCAAAACGAACTCTGGTATGCAAAAAAACCGGCGCTGTATAGCTGTAAAGGAATAAGTAGCAAGATCAAGTTTGCAATGACTGCCAGCCAGCAGACTCCCTGAGTCGCGAGCCTCAAGTCGGCGATATTGAAGACGGATGTCCAGGGGATGATTGGAGACAGGGTTGTCAGAAGAATACCGACGAGCACTACGAGGAAAAGAAGTGTGTATAGGGTCGAAAAGAAGTACTGGCGGGCTGTCTGGTCTTTGGATGCGTCGCCGGCCCATGCGGCCAGCTTGTTCCGTAGCCCGTTACTTACTCCAAAATCCAGGCTTCCACTTAGAGCCATGAAAGAGGTGAGCACGGCGTACAACCCAAATTCCTCACGTGAGAAGTAGCGGGTGATCATGCCCAACATGAGGAAATTGGCCACCATGCCCAAAATGCGGCCCCCAACCATCGCCCCAGACCCAGCAACTGCATTGCGTAATCTTATATTCTGAGATAAAGTGGCCTTGAGAGCGAAGCCGAACTGATTCGTCATAAACAACTTCCTATCAGCGCTGTGTATCATTCTTACTTAGAGTTTCCGAGCGGCTGAGCGCGTGCTAATCACTTTGTTTCTCTTTGCCATGGACAAAACAAGGATGGAGTCGAGCGTGCAACGCAACGTTCGGACGGCGTTCTAGGCCAGCACGCACACACTGACCAGCAGATAAGCAGGTTCTTGTGAGCTGGACTCATAGCCCTCGCTTGTATATCATATTTCTCAAAGCGTCATCCCAGCTGTACCGGCTATCCACCATCAGTGGGCTATCTTGGGGGACAGTCCTCGGCCAACTCTCGAATTTGATAGAGCAGTATCAACTCATTAGTACACTTGAGCTCGTCTCGAATTTGCCGCTCGATCTCTCGCTGGAACGCCCGAGATGAGATCAGAATTGGTTCTGATCTGCCCTTAGAATCGGCTGGAGCAATAATTGGGATCCCATTCAACTGCTTGCCCTGATAGTGAGAATTAGAATCCACAAAAGCGCAGATGTTTGACTCGGTCAGCTTACTTGTAGCTAATAGCCTTAACGTATGTGTGCCAACTCCCCACACAATAATGGGTCTACCACTGGCTGCAAGGTCATCAATCATTTGGCGTATGCGGTCGTCAACTTTCTGCGATTGGCGGATATATTCGACCAAGCCTTGCTCTGTCTCCAGATCCCGTACAGGATGTGCCGGGCGCAAATCGTCCTTCTTGAATATGGCGGAGATGACTGGCATCGTTGTACCATAACTCTGCTCACGTGCGTCTTGCCGACAGAAAACCTGAACAAAGCCATTTGACTGCATCAGATTGGCAAGAGAAGTAGCGGAAAAGAAGTTAATATGCTCGGTGCTGAATTGTTGAAAAGGGGCATCCGGCCAGCGCGCAAACTGAGTGGCATCTGGCACTTCCACAAACATCAGCCCTTCTGTGGAGAGCATGTAACGCGTTTTGGCCAGCGCTGAACCAAGATCTCGGATGTGCTCAAGCACGCCGACAAGGATCAGGAAGTCAGAAGACTGCCCGGGGACCGATACATCTGAGAGAGTATTAGTGAGAACACGGACTCCGTACAATCTTTGCGCCGCTTCAGCACAGGCAGGTGAAGGATCAAGACCTAACACGTTATGATAGCCGCTCTCCTTTAGCAAAGACAGAAGCCGTCCTGTTGCACAGCCTACTTCAAGAATGCGTGCCTGGGCGTTATGAAGAAACTGTTTGATGATGCCCGATATCGCTGAGAACCGAGCCAGATCGTATTCTGATTCCTGTCCTCCGCAGTCCTGGTATTCATACTTTGACATTTCTCGGTAGTAGGCGTCGAAAACTGCTTGCTCAGGGATGTTGTCCGCAAAACCAAAACCGCATTCTTGGCAGACTACCATGTCATAGCCTTCAAGCAAACTGCCACTAGACATCTCAGAGAAACGCTGTTGGAAAAGCAGCTTGCTCCTTTGACTACCACAAACCGCACAACCTCGCTTCCATCCGCACTTTTCTTCGGTTGTCTCGTTCATTAATTTCTCTCCAAGCTGGCTACGCAGTAAGCCGATCAACAGGGACGGCGTAGCAGACAAGTTGCCAGCCTTCTTCGTCATGTGGCCGTAAAAAGAAACGGTACTGGCTGGATAGTGACTTTATGAACAAGGGAAGCCGCCACAAATGATCCTGCCGGTGATACACACAAACAGCCAGAACAGGAGAAGTTTGCTTGATCACTCTACAGGCACCAGCAAGAGCATCAGGTTCAGCACCTTCGATGTCCATTTTGATGTAAGTGGGCACACAATTGCCCAGGATCTCATCTAGAGGCGCGCAATCCACCTCCAGCGTTCCGGTATCCGTTATTGCCGACTCCAGTGTACCCGTTGCCTGAAAGCGCGCCTTTTCCTTATGTGCGGCGACGGCCAGTTGCAGCGCAGTCACCTTGTCTTTGATATTGCTATCCAAAGTCGATAAATATTCCTGCAATTCCTGGAAGTTGGCCGGGTCTGGCTCCAACGCAATGACGTTGCCAAAGGAAGATCCTTGACGTCGAAGAAAACTTCTGATAGTGTCTCCATTAAAGGCACCACAATCAACAAATACCTCATTCGGAGACAAGGAAAAGAGGGTGTCCGGGAAGTACTCCTCCTGAGCAACCGGAGAGGGCAACCCGTCGGAATCCGGTAACAGTCGCCATTTCAATTGCGCCAGGTATTCGCGACGCGAGGCATCATCCGCCCACAGCGAGAGAGCCTTTCGCACATCATCTACCTGTTCGTAGATTTTGTGCGGTAAATCCAAACAGTAATGAGGCAACAGTGTCTCAGGATACTTCCACAATAGCGAGACAAACGAAACAACCCTTAAACAGTTGAGATCTAGCAACTGTTGCCTGGTATAGGCAAATCTATGCCCCGGACTCCAAATCGTAACAACAAAGGCTGCTCTCCGCCCAAAGTTGTGGGTTGCATCCTGCGGAGACAGTACCTGAAGCCGGTCAACAGAGCTGTTCCACAATCGAGGATTATTGTCCGCAAAGGCCAGCGGCTCTATGCCTACACTGCGTAAACCCGCAAGTATTTTCCTGCCTAGATTTCCAGCACCAAAGAGAACAAACGATTCACCAAAAGGTGCCACTAGCCGGTCAAACGTTGATTTCTCGCGGTTTATTACGGAAGAAATGTCCTCACTTAGCAGTTCTTTTAGTTGGCTCTCTAAAGAATTTTTCATGTCTAAGCCCATTCGCCTTGTATTTATACGTTCACTCGACGAGCTTCTCTCAGTGGGAATATTACTTATCGACCAGCAACTTTTCTCGATGAATGATTCCTTTATTGGCCAAGTACCATTCGTAGATTTCCCTAATGCAAGCGTCCATATCGCGAAAGGAGTAGCCGCCCATTTCTGAAAGCAACCTGGAATTGTCTCCACCGTACTCCCTGCCGACGCCCTCGCGCGCAACCACAACATCCAGATTCTTGCCAGATGCTGCAAGCACCTTGTCGGCTAGGGTCCGCAGGTCGAAGACACGCCCGGTACAGACGTTGTAGAATCTATCTTCTGGATCGTTTTCGATGAACCACTCTGTGATCTTGACCAGATCATCTACATACAGGTAGTCAAAGAAAACGTTCTGTTTGATGGTTATCGGCAAATCCCAGGCGGCTTTGCAGCAAGCGTTAGAAATAAACCTGATTTCCCAGTCTTCATACTTTCCAAAGACCCCAAACAGACGTATGTCATAGATGTTACGAGAATGTTCTGCATATTTAGCCATAATATATTTGGAAAATCCATAGGCATCTTTCGGAACATGTGTATCAAAGTAATCCTCACGTATTTTAGGTATCCAGTGTTGCCCGCCATATTCAGCACCCGATCCGTAATAAATCATTTTCCCGTAGTATTCACTACACCGGGCAAGATTAAAAAACATTCTACAGTTGTGCTCTAATACCTTTGTGAGGTCTTTCTTGGAGGTTCTGGTAGCATTCCAGGTGGCAGTGTGAATCACCACGTCAAAACGGTGCGTCTTCAGATAGTTATACACTCGCTCTTCATACAGCAGATCCAGTTCACCATGTGAAGGCGCGAATACGTTGTATTTGCCTGTAAGCTGTTCTTTCAAGTTGCGCCCTATGAATCCAGAGCCTCCCGTAATGAAAAGATTCTTCACCGGAATCCGCCTCCCCTCACTCATCCAATGGCGGGATAATCATGTTGGAGAGAAATTCCTCGCGGTCCAGGAAAGGCCATAAATCCTCTAACGGCTTAGAGACCATTGAACCATCCGCCCGCTGCATAGAAGAAAGCCTCGGCGCAGTGACCTGGTCAGGCGGGACCATAACCTCGCACACAACTGGCCCGCTCGATTTCAGCACCTCGCGAACTTTCTGCCTGATGTTCGTGTGATCCTCGAGGCGCGCGACTGGAAGACCATAAGCCTCAGCCACCTTGATCATATCTGGGAGAGTCAGCCCACTTGCCGGACTGCTGGCGACGCAATGGCCCCCAAAGTAATTCCGTTGTGTTGCTCTGATCGAAGCGTACCCTTGATTACTCAACACGAAAAACTTGATCGGGAGGTTTAAGCGCTTGACGGTTTCTAATTCCTGGATATTCAACTGAAATCCTCCGTCTCCATCAATACAGACCGTCCGCTTTCGCCCGCTGGCGAGACATACGCCTATGCTGGCGGGGATACCGAATCCCATTGCCCCCAGCCCCGGGGTGTTAAAGATACGCATACCCTCTTTTACTTTGAAGGCTTGCATAGTACGCTCGCTGCAAGCCCCAGAGCTGCCCGGCACGATTACGTCATCACTGGACATCTCGTCGGACAGCACTTCTACCAGCACATAGTTATTCACGTAGCCTTGTTCATGCCAGTACTCTGGCAGCACGATAGGGTACCTGGCTTGCCAATCCTTGCACCGTGCCAACCAACTGGAGCGGTCTTTCGGTGTGACCTTCTCACCTTGCCGGACAAACTCTTGGATGAAATCTTTTGCATCAGCACACACAGGCACATCTATGAGCATCATCATCTTGCGAATTTCGGCGGGATCGATGTCTACCATAACCTTCTTGGCTGCTCGGGCAAAGTTCTGGTGGTCATACCCTGTCTGCCCAAAATCGAGGCGTGCTCCAACTGTCAATATCCAGTCTGAATTCTGCTGAGCGAAGTTCGCTCCGCGTTGTCCCACAGAACCCGGCCGGCCTGTGAAAAGCCAGTGAGATTCGGGCAGGAAATCAATCGTCTTCCATGTGGTGAGAACGGGCACTTTCAGAATCTCGATTAAGTGCAAGAAACCTTCTTTGGCCTTTGCCAACCTTACTCCATTTCCGACCAGAATTACTGGTCTCTCAGCTTGATTCAATAGCCGGATTGCTTCACCAACTTGTTGCTGAAGCAGGTCTGGATCTGCTGACTGCTCTACTTCGCTTGGATCGAATTCGGCAAGATTCCTCTCTTTAATTATGGCTGCTTGCACATCCAGAGGAATATCAATCCAAACAGGACCGGGGCGGCCACTTCTAGCTAGGCAAACAGCTTTTTCCAGATGATACCTGATCGAGTCAGGATCGATCACGGTCACAGCATACTTTGTGATTGATTCGACAAGGCGCACGATGTTCACTTCCTGGAACCCCATCTGCCTGACGCCTCGGTCTCCGATCATATCAATCCGCTTCACCTGGCCTGAGATGAAGAGGCAGGGCGTAGAATCGAGCCAGGCAGCAGCGACTCCTGTAAAGGTGTTCGTTCCTCCTGGCCCTGTTGTCACCAGCGCAACACCGAGGTTGGTGGTATACTGCCCATAAGCCTCGGCGGCAATGGCAGAAGCCTGTTCATGGAGATTGCATACGTATTCGATATCCCGGCGCTTGCCCAGAGAGTCTACTAGATGCATACAACCGCCGCCTGGCAATAAGAATACGTGCTTCACGCCCAGATTCGCAACAAACCGAAACACGTAATCTGATAGCTTGATCATGCTCTTTCGGCTCCTATGAATCATCTGAAACAAGACCGCTGTGGCATTCTTTGTCTTTAGTACGAACTCACTGCACCAGTCTTGCCAGACATTCAAGGGTCTCTGTAATGGTCAAACTGCTTTGGTTCCAAGGCTGTGGCATCAATATTCCGCGAATTCCGAAAGCTTCCACAGCCTTCACGTTGGCAGCCCTATCATCCACGAAGATGTCAGCTTTGCCCCACCAGCGCAGGAAGTCAACTTTGCTTTGATCATACACAGGAACACGTTCGCCTTCCCGTTTGGATGGAACAAGATTAAAGGACCGAATCCAACGACCAAGATGATAAGTAACCCAGGCAGCGGAGACAGGCGCACTGCGTAAGGGTGTGGTGGTAAGAGCAATATGTCGAGAATGCTCACCATACTGACGAAACCAAGCCAGCACTTCTGGAATTGGCGGCAACTGTTCCGCAGCACCAGAAAGCCGGAAAGCATCTAACGAGGCCAGATATTCATCTAAGCTCACCCCCAGGAGCCGATGGGGCGGATTCTCTGAAATCTCTTCATATCGCAACGAGCAGTCAGGATGGGATGGCAGCCAAAAAGCCTCCAACCATGAGCGCATAAGGTCAATTAGAACATCGTCAATATCCCAGGCAATTGTCTGCATTGCACGTGTCCAGAAAGGATAATGAAGCTCTTTGGATGGGACTAGACTTACTAGTCCATCCAATAAGTTAGCCAAGTCTTTCGACGCTTGTTCTTTGTGATCTCCGAATCGGTGTAACAGGAGTCGTCTGAGTAGTGCGTTGACGATATCTCCTCAATGACCGCGCCAGTTTTGCTGCTAAAACTGTGTTTTGTGCCTCTTTCTATCGTGACTACCTCGCCTGTTTTGTATCCCCTTTCAACCCCACCAAGATTGATTTGAACGTCACCATGTAGAATATGGAATGTTTCTTCCTTTAGCTTATGGTAATGTTCAGGATTCTTCTGGCCAGGCAGAAGTATCAGCAATTTCTTACAATATTCCCGATTCACAACAGTAATCATCGTAAGTCCAAATTGACCAAATCGGTCAATGCCATAGTGATGCGAAATTTCAAAATCTGCCTGACCTGGGACTACCACCTTGCCTTTCCGCAAAATCTCCTTTACTGTCTGGACTATGTTGTACACTTTCTCTCTGGTTTCTACCCTTCTTGTGTTGGACAGCAGCATGGGTTTCTTTGCAACGATGTCTGCTTCAGCATAGAACTCCGTGTATTTCGACAAATCATTTGCTGTGATCTGATTTTCTGCAACAGGTATAGCCAAGAAGATATCAGATAGTTCTATCCTCTCACCTTTCCTTATTTGTCTCGTGGCGAACACCCCTCTCCTTAAGGCTCTTAGGACACGTATCTCCTTTTCGGTGAATTTCGATCGCCTCCCTATGACTCCACACATCTCAAAAGCGTCTTGGGCTGATTTCAGCCATCGCCGGATTTGGTCGGGGGTAGCCGAGTAGGCGTTTAGACCGAATGCCTCTGTCTTGACTCCAATGTGCTTCTCAAATATGGTAGCGCCTTTTGCTATCGCAATCTTAATCGAATCGAAATTATCTGGGTTCTCATGTGTGGAATAGCCGATCCTAATTTGTGGATATCTCGATCTTAACAAGTCTATTTGGTTTAGCTGCAGATTCTCATTCAAAGTGGGATATTCGGCCACACAGTGATTTAGAGAAAAGTCTTTCTCTCTATGCTCAAAAAAGCTGACAACTTTGTCGATATCTTCTAAAGAAACACCAGCAGCCGACGCGATGATAGGTTTGTCTGACTTTGCAATTCGTTCTAAGAGCGGCCAATCAGTGAAAGAACAACTGGCAATCTTGATGATATCAAAGTCGTGTTTTTCAATTAGGTCGACTGACTTTTCGTCAAACGGTGTACAGACTGATACAAAGCCCAGATTGTCGACCTCATCCTTTAATGCCTTATATTGATCTTCATTGAGTCGAGTCTCTGAGAAGCGTTTGACGTATTTAAAGTCAGTTCTTCCCTTGCAATCTGGGTGAATGAAGGTATCCAAATGCCGATATTGGAACTTAAACCCGAAATCGAAAAGGGATCTAAAATCTTTACAAGCTTCGTGCACCGCCCTAATAATTCTTAGCCCGTGCTCAACACTTCCCATGTGGTTGTTAGCAATGTCAAAAACGAACAAAGACTTTAGATTGATGTTTTTCATTTCCCCCTTCTCCACATTTTTGGGCTTGTCGAAACAATACTCTTAGCCTTGATAGTGAAAAGCCGAGACGGAGCAGCTTGTGGCCGGTCCCTTTCGCTTCCCTTTGAGGTCAATGTCCAAGTATATGTCGGCGAGAGGCATCAGGACTGACTGATCATCAAGTGAACGGTTCAGCGACATTAGGCGCGGATGAGTCGTTCGGCATATGCATTCTTCGTAAGACACATGCCCATTCCACCGCACAAGATCACGACACGGATGTTCTCCTTGATGCGCTGCTCTTCACCAGGGTGCGTTCAGCCACAAAGGTATTGAACGTTTCCAGTATGTAGCTAATCATTAGTCTCGTAATCCCCGGGAACACGCCGATCCAAAACGTGCCATTCATCACTCGGTCTGTGTTCTCCAGACTGCCGACCACGCGATGTGGGACACCCACGTAAGCCGGTTGGCACAACAAGTTGCCGCCGAAGAGCAAGCGCGTGCCAATCTCCCGTGATTCCAGAAATCGCACCAAGTCATTCCGTGTAAAGGGTGTGCTCTCCCGCACCGTGATGGGGAAGCCAAACCAGCTTGGCTCCGCGTCCGGCGTGGCCTGAGGCAAGATAAAGAAGTCTTCGTAGGCCTTGAGCCCGTCGTAGAGAGCGGCAAAGTTGCCCCGTCGCGTCTCGATAAAGTCAGGCAACTTTTTCAACTGCGCGATGCCCACTGCTGCCTGCATGTCAGTCAGCTTAAGGTTGTAGCCGATGTGCGAGTAGATATATTTGTGGTCGTAACCGTGGGGCAAATCCCCCAGTTGCCAGTCAAAGCGCTTGCCACACGTGTTTTCCTTACCTGGCTCGCACCAGCAGTCGCGCCCCCAATCCCGGAAGGACTTTACCAGCGTTTTGAGAAGGGGGTGGTTAGTAAGTACACATCCGCCCTCGCCCATAGTAATGTGGTGCGCTGGATAGAAGCTCACGGTGGCCAAGTCACCGAAAGTCCCCACTTTCTGCCCATGGAAGGTAGCTCCCACCGCATCACAGCAATCTTCGATAAGCCACAGATCGTGCTGTCGAGCGAAATCTGTTACAGCACCCAGATCAAAAGGGTTTCCAAGGGTGTGGGCAAGCATAATGGCACGTGTTCGCTCGGAATGGGCCTCCTCAAGCCGTGTCACGTCCATGTTGTAGGTAGGTATCGTGACATCCACGAACACCGGAACAAGGTTGTTCTGGATGATCGGGTTTACCGTCGTCGGGAAACCTGTGGCAACAGTGATAACCTCGTCGCCGGGCCGCAAGCGCCGATCCCCCAGTTTGGGTGAGGTCAGGCACGAGAGCGCCAGTAGATTGGCTGATGAACCAGAGTTAACCAGAATGGCGTGGCGCAGACCGAAGAAACGGGCAAACTCGCGCTCGAATTGATCGGCAAAGCGCCCGGTGGTTAGCCAGAAATCGAGCGAGGCATCTACCAAATACTCGAGCTCGGTAGCATCAAAAATCCTACCAGAAACTGGCACCGGCGTCTCACCGGGAACAAAATCACAGGTTGGGAAGGCAGCTGCGTAATATTCTGCAACTAGCTCCAAGATTTGCGCTCGCAGTGCTTCAGCTTTGGCTGTCATGGGCAAAGAACTCTTGATACCAGGCAATGGTACGCCTTAGCCCTTCATCCAGTGAAAATAAGGGATGCCAACCTAGCAGTCGGCGTGCTTTCTCGGCGCTCAGGTACTGTTGGCGAATTTCGTTTATTGCCTCGTTGCGGATATCTGGCTCCAAGTCGGACCCCATCAACCCCAAGATGCGTCTGACCAGTTCTAGTACCGTTACTGGCGTCTCGTTGGAGAAGTTAAAAGCATGGCCCGCTAGGTCGCGGTTTTCAGCCTGCCGTTCTGCCAGTAGTATGTAGGCAGCCACGGCATCCTCGACGTAGAAGTAGTCTCGCACGTACTGACCATCCGAACGGATAATGGGCCGCTGCCCGCGCAAGACCGAGCGTATCGTGCCCGGAACGATGCGATTCCAGTTCATATCACCTTCACCATAGAAGTTGCCGCAACGGGTGATAACCACTGGCAATCCATGAGTTTCGGCATATGCCTGAGCGATCAAGTCGGCACAGGACTTGCTTACATCATAAGGGTGACGTCCCTGGAGCGGTGTCTGTTCGTCGTATGGTAATTGCTCTTGATCGCCATATGCTTTGTCAGATGAGGCAAGGACAATCTGGCACACGGTTGGACTGCGGCGGCAGGATTCCAGCAATACCCAGGTCCCTTGGATGTTGGTTTTGAAAGTAGAGATGGGGTTGCGATTGGCAATGCCGACAATCGTCTGCGCCGCTAGGTGGAACACAGTATTAATCTCATATTCACCCAGGACCCGTTCAACAAGCGCCTGGTCTCGAACATCCCCTCGCACGACCTTGCCTTGTTCGATCAAGCGCGATCGCACCAATTCAGATTGTGGCACCCAATCTCGCACCAGGCATACCACATCAGCACCTAATTCCAGCAACCGACGCACCAACCAGCCACCCAACAGCCCTGTTGCCCCCGTAACGAAGGTTGGCCGATCCAGCCAGAACGAGTTCGTCATTCCCACACTTTCCATAGCGCCCTGCCCTCGGCCCACAATCTCTCAAGCAGGCGCACGTCACGCAATGTGTCCATACACTGCCAGAAATCATCATGGCGATAGGCAACCAACTGCCTATCTAGAGCCAGTTGCTCCAGTGGGTCCCGCTCGAAAAGGGTCTCATCGCCCTCAATGTAGTCTAACACGCCCGGCTCGAGCACAAAGAAGCCTCCATTGATCCACCCCTCACCGATCTGGGACTTTTCGGCGAACCTGGCCACCAGATCACCGTCGAAGGTGAGGCCACCAAACCGGCCCGGTGGGCGCACAGCCGTAATGGTCGCCAGCTTCCCGTGCTTGCGATGAAAAGCAACCAACTTCCGGATGTTGATGCTCGCTATGCCATCACCGTAGGTCATCATGAAGGTTTCATTTCCAATCCAGGAAGCCAGCCGCTTGATGCGACCTCCGGTTTCTGTGCGAAGTCCGGTGTCAATGAGATGAACCACCCAATCCTCCCGACCAGCGTCGTGAACGTCCACACGGCCATTGCCCAGATGAATGCTAAAGCTATTGCGCAGATAATAATAGTTCAAGAAGTAATTCTTAATGACCTCCCCCTTATACCCCAAGGCGACGATAAACTCTTTGTAACCATATGCAGCATAGATATTCATAATGTGCCACAGGATCGGCCGCCCGCCGATCTCCACCATAGGTTTGGGCTTGACCACTGTTTCTTCTTGAAGCCGCGTGCCAAAGCCGCCAGCAAGGATTATGGTCTTCATCCGATTTCGCTCTCCTCACAGCTTGTATGCGACGCCAGCACCCGCTCGCGCCTGTTCGTGCCATCTGATGGTCCGCTGTAGCCCCTCCTCAAACTGCATCTTGGCTTTGAATCCAAACAACCGTTCCGCCCTGGTCGTATCCAGGCAACACCGGGGCTGCCCATCCGGCTTGCAGGAGTCCCAAACAAAGCCTCTCTCTTTTAGTCCCAGAAACTCATCCCTCACTATTCCCGTAGGTTCTCTCATACCACTCGATCATTTCCACCAACCCCTCCTCCACAGAGATCGCAGGTTCCCAGCCGCCGGTTACCGCTCTGAGCTTGGTGGTGTCGGCTGCCCGCCGGGGATAGCCCTCAGGCATCGAGGTGTCATAAACCACCCGTGGATTCCGCCCCGTCATCTTCAGGATCATCTGAACCAACTCTTTGATGGTCACCTCCTGGTCGTGGCCGATGTTGACCGGATCTGCGGCAGGGTACTTCTCCGTGACCAGCTTGAGCCCCATAGCGAAGTCCTTGGCGTGAACGAAGGCCCGGCTCTGATTGCCCGATCCCCAGACGATAACAGGGTTGTTGCTATCAAGCACCTTCTTAATCAGCGCGGGGATCACATGGGACGTGCCCTCATCGAAGTGATCACGGGGGCCATACGCGTTGAACGGGCGGGCAATGGCGATCTCCATGCCATATTCCTGGGCGTAGTACTGGCCTTGCTTCTCGGCCATGCGCTTGGCCCAGCCATAGCCCTCATTGGTGGGCTCCGGCGTGCCTCGTTTCCCTTCTGATTCGGGGGTGGGGACGACGGCGTCGTGGGGATAGATGCAGGCCGTGCTTACTACCAGGAAACGGGGAACATCGTTCTTTCGAGCCGCTTCAAGAACATTGGTATTCAGCAAGATATTAGACGTGAACATATCTCCGTGGTGGTGGCAGTTGTAGTGTATCCCTGTGACCTTAGCGGCCAAATTCATCACCACATCCATCCCCATGGTAACCTCTTCGCAGATGGCAGGGTCACGCAAGTCCTTCTGAATAAAAGTGATGTCCTTAATCACAGCGCTCAGGTTCTCCAGCCGTCCCCGCTCCAGGTTATCCACTACGGTGACGTTAGCGCCATCCTCAACCAGGAACTCCACCAGATAAGAGCCCAGGAAGCCAGCTCCTCCTGTGACGAGCACTTTCTTATTCTCCCAATATGACATGACGGTTCACCTCCTTGCGCTCGCCTCCTCTGTCCGCCAACGGGTCAGCGCCGAGGCGTGAGCACGTTGATACCCGAGCTATCCCACGCCTTGAAAGCCCATTGTCCTTTAGACCTCCGCAGGTCTCCCTACATGATATTATCCCCGATGACTTGGAAGAACTTGCACATGTTGCCATTGGGGAATATCTGGCGATGAACAGGCACGCTCCGCCCTTCAGCCCTTGCATTGCCATTCGTGGTTTCGCTAATCCTCGGATTGCAGGCAGGCTCCGCCGTTCAACGCTTGCTCTGAGAACCGAAGCGCTGGTGATAAGTGTTCGTTTTTATCCGATTAGCGAAGGAGCCTTAGCGCACCTTCTTTAGGCGATCGATCTCCACTTCACAGCGGGTCCATCGACCGAGAAAATCAACCAAAATCCTGGCCCGTTGCCCAGAGGACAAACCGCGCTCGAAAACCGCTTCAAAATCCCTCAAAGGGCCGCACGTCATCACTACCCGATCCCCAGGCTTGAATCGATATGCTTCGTAGCCCGATTCCTCGATCTCGGCCAATCGCTGCCTTAGGAAAGAGACTACATTGTCATTAACTATGGCGGGTTGGTCGCCGAAGCTGACGACCCTCCTCAGGCCAGGGGTCCAGCGCAGGGAGAAAAGACCATTGGAAGGGTCCACGCGGACGAAGAGGTAGCAGGAGAAGAAGGGCATTACTTTGCCTTTGCCGTTCTTCCTCATCTTGACCGTAGGCAGATAGGTCTCGAAATCCTTGCTTTCCAGGAAGCCACAAACCTGCTGTTCCTTATGCGGCTTGGTGTATAGAGCGTACCAATGTTTCATAGTGGTCTCATAGGATGCAGAGTATTGAACACGCCCTTTTGGCGCTAATTAATTGTCCTAACCGCGCATCCCCTCGCATGCTCTCCATCCCTTCAACTAGACTTGTCCGCTTTTGCCTCAAGGGAAAGAGAATACCCCAGTCCCCGATGGGTGATGATCAGCCGGGGAGAGGATGGATCCTTTTCTAACTTCTCTCGCAGCCGCCGGATGTAGTATCGCAAGGCACGACTGTTGGCTTTGGAAGGGGTGGGTCCCATTCTCTCCAGCAGTTCCTCGTGGGGGAGGATCTTCCCCCCATTCTGGGCAAGAAGGGAGAGCAAGATAAGTTCCCTGCTAGTTAACCGTACCGATCTGTTGCCCAGGCTCACCTCACCTCTAGCGAAATGGATAAAGGTATTCCCCGCTATGTAGATCTCTTCCTTTCGCTCTTTCCATTCTCTACGGCGGAGCAGGGCTTCCATGCGCGCGACTAGTTCTTCCGGAATCAAAGGTTGGGATAGGCAGTCATCCGCTCCCATCCGCAGGCAGTTTAAGAGATCCTCCTCATTGGTCCCATCGGTTATGACGATGATGGGAACATCAGATACCTCTCGAATACGGCGACAGGTCTCCCAACCGTTCAGTTGCGTGGACAATATTCCGCTTTCAACTAAAACTAGATCTGGCGAATAGCGGAGCAGGTTCTGAACGGTCTCGTTTGAAGAGGACGCCTTCTTAAGGCCGTAACCACTCTCTTCTAGTGCAAGCCCGATCTGCTCTGATAGCGCCGGATCCGCTCCGACGGTCAATATCTTCTTATCCCTTGATGAGGTCATTTAGATTCTGCCCGAGAAGTTTCTTCACTAAATATCCCATTTAGGTGTTCAACTGGGGTAAAAATGGGGTTAATAATCGGTAAAAAATATGAATTCTCAAAAAACGACATTTTCAGTCATTCATCTATCCCCATTGGGGATAGACTAGACTTTGCTGGCGCTTTCGCATGGTGTCAGGGCAGGCGAGTTTTGCTCCCTTTTTACATCGGGCTAACGGAGGCCCAACATGGAGGTTTTATGATTTGGTTCGAATTGAGGAAAGAAGATGAGAGGTAGGGTGTAGAGGGCGTTCGGCTGGAGTTGGCCCAGCGGAGTGCCCCACGCCTACCTTGCTGATGGGGGCCACTTAAATCCAAGAGCCCTGCCTTGTCATAAGGAGGGCAGCGTGCGATAATAAAAAGTAGAGAGTGATCAAGAAGAGCAGGCCCCGATGGAGGCTATCCTCGTTGTGAATGACGAAAGGAGATCATAGAACTTGTGCGGCTCTATCTCTCCCGAGAGGGGTACAGGGTCGTGGCCGAGCATCGGGGGACTAAGTTAATACGAAGCCAACAATCTTGGCTCCCTGGTTGCCAAGTTGGCCTTTGGGGACTGCTCCAAAGCGTTGAGGAGAAATTTGTTGGGTGGAGAGAGTGTAGGTGAGCGAGAGCGGAAAACGAACCTCCTGGCAAGAGAGGGTTATCTCCATAGCCAAGGAGCGGGCCAGGGAGGAGTCGCTGGAGTTGTGGGGTCGGTCTTCAGATGAGGAGCCGCCCTTCAACTACCGCCTAGAACATCTAAGGGCGGTGGTGCGCATAGCGGAGGGGTTGGCTTTGAAGTTGGGAGCCGACCTAGAGATAGTGCGAGCCGCGGCTTGGCTCCACGACTTGGCCAAGGAGGGGATCACTGAGTTGGTTGAGGACGGACACGGCGTGAAAGGGGCGGAAGAGGCCAGGAGGATATTGGAGAGGACCGATTTTGCAAAGGAGAAGATCGATGCCGTCTGCCAGGCTATCGCCGAGCATGTGGGGCTCTATAGAGATCATCCTGTCGAACCGTTGGAGGCAGCGATCCTTTGGGACGCCGATAAGTTAGCCAAATTGGGCGCCATCTCCTTGGTTCACTTCCTTTGCCTGAGCCCCTCTCTTAGCCGGGTGACTGCTGAGTCTCTCTTGGGGGAAGGTCGCCGATGGCTGGGGCTCCAGGCCAAGATGGTGGAGAGCATGAATACGCCTCTAGGGAAAGAGATGGGACGGGAGAGGCATGAAGTGGTGAGACGTTTCTACGAGCAACTGGAGAGGGAACTTAAAGGAGGGTGACCGATGAGGCAGAGGATGGTGGTTCTGGGTTCAGCCTGGGCACTGAGCAGCGCCACCCGGGATAACACTTTTCTCTTCTTCGACACCCCAGGGGGAGGGCTGCTCATAGATTGTGCGGGCAGCCCCTTCCACAAGTTGCTCAAGGTGGGCGGAGACCCGGGAAAGTTACGAGGGGTGATCCTGACCCACGCCCACCCAGACCATATCTACGGCTTACCGTCCCTCATCCACGAACTCTGGCTCTGGGGCCGCGAGGAACCCTTCTATATCTATGCTAATGTCCGCAGCCAGAGGGCCGCTCGAACCCTCATCGGCCTCTTCAATCTCTGGGATAAGCCCATGCCTTTGGAGTTGGTTCCCATCCCTCAAGAAGAGGAGTTCCTTCTGGTGGAGAACGATGAGTACGCTATCCACACCACCCCGGTGCGCCATTTGGGTCCCACGAATGCGGTGAGGGTCACCCCCAAGATCGGTAAAAGGGTGGTCACCTATTCCAGCGACACGCGCCCTTGTGAGGAACTCGTTGCCTTAGCCAAGGGCTCAGACCTCCTCTTCTTGGAGTGTGCCGCCGAGGAGCCCCATAAGGCCCACCTCACCCCGGAGCAGGCAGGGGAGATAGCCCAGGAGGCAGAGGCGAAAGAATTGATCCTGGCTCATTATCTGGAGAGCATGGCCCAGGACCCGGAGGGGACTATCGCTAGGGTGAAGGAGTTCTACGAGGGGCCGGTGCGTTTGGCGCAAGATTTCGAGGCTTATGGGCTTTGAATCTCTCCGGCTAGTTGCATTAAGAATGCGACAACCTGTGAGTGGAGTTGAATGTGCCAACAGACGTGCACAAGAAGAGTAGGGGAGCCCCTCACCTACAACCTATCTTTGAGTGCCGGCAGGAGTTACCTCCCCTGGCCTGATGATGCTCCTGGCCTAACGATGCCAGGACAGGCTGACAGCCAAGGGTTGGAGCCGTCACCCGCTGGCAGATGAAAACATCTTTGCCTCTCGATGCCAGTAGGGCAGGTATGGAAACCTGCCCTGCTTTGATTCGCACACGACGCCGAGACTTGTTCACCCCCTGTCCTTGTCAGGGGGTGAACTTATTATTATAATGGAGGCCATGGCATCACAGCGCGGCTAGCCAGAGAGGAAAAAATGGGTCAAAAGGAACGAAGGAAAAGCCCCAGGGTAGGAGCCCACCGCTTGGTCTCCTTCCGCCGCTCAGAGGATAGAGGCACCACCGGTTACGAGGGGTTCGTCCGCACCCTGAACCTGGGAGTGGGCGGCCTTCTCTTGGAGACAGATTATGTCTTTGAACCAGGCGAGCCATTGAGGTTGGAGATCTTGAGCGGCGATAGCGTCCTCAGGGCCAAAGGAGAGGTGGTTTACCGGGAAGGGAGGGGGAAGAAGTTCAAGGTAGGGGTGAGGTTCACAGAGGTATCACAGGAGGCCCTGGGGGGCTTGGAGGAAGAGGTGGCATTCAGCCCGCCAGACTAAAGAAGGAAAGGGGTTATCAGTGGGCGTAGTTCACAGGTTCATCGGTCGAGAGGGGGCCTTCGAGTGGGAGGGGAAAACCCCGGAGGAGTATATCGCCGAGACAGCCAAAGGCGCTTCCATCAACTGGCTCATCGGTCCCCGAGAGGGGGCTCCCCACTTCGCTATCAGATATATCGAGGTGGAGCCGAGAGGCCATACTTCCTTAGATAACCACGAACACGAGCATGGGGTGATGATCATCAGGGGAAAAGGTGAAGTGCTTATGGGCCAGGAGGAGGTGGAGGTGGGGTTCGGTGATATATTGTTCGTGCCCGGCCAGGAGAGACATCAGTTCAGAAACGCGGGGGATGAGCCTTTCGGCTTTCTATGCGTGATTCCGAGGATCTAGGCGTGGTTAGCGGGAAGATGAAGGCGGCGGTCTATCACGGGCCAGGCAAGGTAACAATTGAAGAGGTAGATGTCCCCCAGATAGGCGAGGGGGAGATATTGGTTCGCGTTAGGGCGGCTCTGGTCTGCGGAACGGACTTGAAGACCTATCTGCGAGGCCACCGCTTGGTGAAGCCACCCAGCCCCTTCGGCCATGAGTTCGCGGGGGAGGTAGCGGCAACTGGAAGGGGAGTTACTCGCTTCTCTGAGGGGATGCCGGTGGTGGCCGTCAATTCCGCTCCCTGTAACGTTTGTTTCTTCTGCCAGCGAGGCCAGCATAACCTCTGCGAGGATATCCGCTTCAATTGGGGAGCCTTTGCTGAGTACATAAGGGTTCCAGCCCGGGTAGTTGAACAGAATGTTCACCCTATCCCCGAGGGCTTGAGTTACGAAGAGGCGGCGCTAGTGGAGCCCCTGGCCTGTGTGGTGCGGGGAAACGAGGCGGCGGGGATCGAGTTGGGGGATAGCGTGGTTATAGCCGGGGGGACGGGGCCCATCGGCCTTATGCACCTGCAACTAGCCTTTCATCGGGGAGCCAAAGAGGTGATAGCCATAGGGTTGAAAGATGAAAGGTGGGCTGTAGCCGATGAGTTGGGGGTTAGCCATCTCATAGATGCAGGGAGTGAAGACCCTGTGGAGCGGGTTTGGGAGTTGACAGAGGGACGAGGGGCTGATGTGGTCATCGAATCTGCGGGGTTGCCCCAGGTGTGGGAGATGGCCCTGAAACTGGTGCGCAAGGGTGGCACTGTGGTTTTCTTCGGTGGATGCCCCTCGGGGTCGAAGATCAGTTTAGATACCCATAGAGTCCACTACGACGAGTTGACTATTAAAGGCTCTTTTCACCATACCCCCCGCTCGGTGAAGAAGGCCCTTGACCTTCTGGCTTTCGGCGTGGTGAAGGCCAAACCTCTCATCACTCATGAGTTGCCCTTGGAGAGATTAGAGGAGGCGCTGCTCATGATGAAGGAGGGGAAAGCAGTCAAGGTAGCCATTCTGCCCTAGGTGACACAGATGAGGGTGGCCAAGTACTACCGTCATGACGATGTTCGAGTGGAGGAGATGCCGGTGCCCAAGATCGGGCCCGGTGAACTGCTGGTTCAGGTGAAGGCTTGTGGCCTCTGTGGGAGCGACGCTATGACCTGGTACGCCAACGGGAAAGCGCCTACGGTCCTGGGCCACGAGCCTACGGGTTTGGTGGCTGAAGTGGGCAAAGGGGTAAAGGGGTTCGCCATCGGCGATCGGGTCTTTGCTCATCACCATGTGGCTTGCTTGGTCTGCCACTACTGCCGACGGGGTGACTACTCCCAGTGCGATACCTTCAGAGCGACCCATATCGACCCTGGGGGGTTCGCGGAGTATATCCGCATCCCAGCCCTCAATGTGAAGCGCGACGTCTTACTTCTCCCAGAGGAGGTCTCCTTTGAAGAGGGCACCCTCATCGAGCCGGTGGCCTGCGGCGTCCGAGGGATGAGACGGGTAAGGATCGAGCCGGGGGATACAGTTCTGGTATTGGGGGCTGGGGTGTCGGGGCTGATCTTCGCCCAGTTGGCCAGGCTTTGGGGGGCGGGCTTGGTGGTGGTCGTGGATTTCGTTGAGTATCGGCTGGATATAGCCAAAAGGTTGGGCGCTGACCTGACTATCGAGGCAGGAGAAGGGACTCTGAGTCGGCTTGAAGCCTTTAACGAGGGGCGGGGTGCCGACCTAGTGATAGTCACCCCAGGGACCATCGAGGCTATGGAGGAGGGGATCCGATTGGCGGGTAAGGGGGGCACGGTCCTTCTTTATGCCCCTTCCTACCCCGGCGAGAGGTTGCCTTTGGATACCAACGACATCTTTTGGCGGGAACTGACACTCGCCACCACATATTCTTGTAGCCATAAAGACACACGAACGGCGCTGGAGTTTATACTTAGAGGCCGAGTTCAAGTCGAGCCCCTCATCACCCACCGGTTGGGCCTGGATCAAGTGGCCGAGGGGTTGCGACTCATGGCTGAAGCCCAAGAGTCTCTCAAGATCGTGATAGTGCCTTTCCCACAGGGATACTTTACGTAGAAAGGCCGCTATCATGCGGGCTTGACAGGTGTTGGTCAAGGGGGCATCAAGAACGAGGGAGGCCAGTTCCGTCTAAGGTGGAAGCATCTAGCGGGAGGGGGTAGGAGATGGATCTAGGGTTGCAAGGTCAGGTAGCCCTCGTGGCCGCCTCCAGTAAGGGGTTGGGGAGGGCTATCGCTTATGGGTTAGCGAAAGAGGGAGCGAGGGTGGCCATCTGTGCCCGCGGAGAGGAGGCGCTGGCCCAGACAGCGGCGGAGATCGAGGGGGCTACCGGTTCCCCCGTTTTGGCTATGGTGGCTGACCTCACGAATAAGCAAAACATCGAGAATCTAGTGGCTAGGGTGGTGGAGGAGTTTGGACATCTCGACATTTTAGTCACCAACGCCGGAGGGCCGCCACCTGGTCTCTTCGTGGATCTCACCGATGAGAAGTGGGAAGAGGCGTTCGACTTAACCTTGATGAGCGCCGTCCGACTCTGCCGGGAAGTGATCCCCCATATGCGGAGGCAGGGGGGTGGGCGGATCATCACCATGACCTCCCTCTCGGTGAAGCAGCCCATCGAGAACCTGATGCTCTCCAACTCTCTACGGTTAGCGGTCATCGGGTTGACCAAGACGCTGGCTAACGAGTTGGCTCAAGATAAGATATTGGTGAATAGCGTCTGCCCTGGCTGGACGCGAACAGAGAGAGTGGAGCAGTTGTTGCAAGACCGCGCCCAGCGTCACGGCACCTCGGTAAAGGAGGAGTTCGCCAAGATCGAGAAGGAGATCCCCCTAGGAAGGATGGGGAGGCCAGAGGAGGTGGCGAACCTGGTGGTCTTCCTAGCCTCCGAGAAGGCTAGTAACATCACCGGCACGGCTATCCAGGTGGATGGGGGATTGGTGAAGGGGATTTTGTAGGGACGCGTTGTGGTGGATCGGATGTTGGCATGTAATGATCATCGCCAGGCTGTCAAAGACCGGGGGCAACAATGTTGCTGAAGAATTTCTGGCCGCGTCTTGCTACCAGCCAAGAGCTTGGAAGTTTGAAGGAGTATTTGGAGAAAATAGAAACCTACTTAGGCGAGGCCAGGGAAATGGCCAGGGAAGAACTCGAAGACTGGCTTAATGCGGAAGCTGCAAAGCTCTCGCCCACTGAAAGAAGCGATTTCTACGAGTTCTTTGTGGACAAGCAGTGGCAGTACAGCGAGGTTTTCCCTGGTATACTTCGAAACTCGTTTCTCGTCACATTGCACTCTGTTCTTGAGAACGAGTTAGCTTGGATATGTGATTCTTTGCGAAGGAAGAAAGACATACCCATATCTTGGAGTAAACTGAAGGGTAACGCGCTGGAACGGGCCAAGGTCTATATATCAAAGCTAGGCGGGCTCGACTTTCCTACCGGACAATCTTGGGTGGAAATCAATTCCTATATCACTATTCGCAACTGTATCGTCCATAATGTGGGGAATGTTCGTGGATTCAGCAAAGAGAAGGAGCTCCGTGATTACTGCTCGAAGCAAGCAGGAATATCTATCGACACAGAGGGGAATTTAGTGCTGTCAAAGGACTTCTGTTTGCAGGCGGTATCTACTCTCCAGGAATTCTTCGAGGAACTATATGATTCCTATGAGGGGAAGCAAAGCACTATGACGTATCATGTCTACGAGAACTGGACGGTGCACAAGGCCAGGGTGCACTTTTCTGATTGCAGCTTTTGTAACGATGGAAAGGGCATCCATCCCAACGCTGGTCCTAACAACGGTAGATGGCTCGGCCCCTTTGCCACGCTTGACGAGGCTCTGCAAGTTGCACAGGCAACTGGCGAACCTGTCAGCAAATGCAAGTTCTGCCGACCGCAAGGATAAACCGTGAGACGTAGGCTGGACTTTAACCTGATACTCATACCGCTCTTGGCTATCTTTGCCATCGCCCCTCTCACTCGGCCCGGTTTCTTCCTGGCCCATTCAGGCTTTCTCCCCGTGCTCAACCTATTCGACCTGGAGAAAGCGCTCCCCGGCCTGGTACGCCTTGGGGCAGGTCCCGGCCTGGGCTGGGCTCCCAGGATAGGGGAAGAGTATAACCTCTTCACGGGCGAAGGCCCTTTGCCCTACGCTTTGGCCGAGGCGTTTCGCCTCTTGGGTATGAGCGGGTCTCAGGCGGTCAAAGGGGTCTACGCTCTAGGCTTCCTCCTCTCAGGTTTAGCGATGTACGCCTTGGCTCGTCGCCTTTTCGGCCCTCACGGGGGGCTCATCGCCGCCCTAGTCTATACCTACTTGCCCTATCATTTGGCGGTGGTCTATCTGCGGGGGGCCTTCGCCGAGTCGGTGGCTTTTATCCTTTTCCCTCTCCTCCTCTGGGCTGTGGATGTGGGGCTTAAGGAGGGTGGGAGGTTCGTGCTAGCGTTATCTGCTCTTCTATTCGCGGCCCTGGCTCTCACCCAGGCCGGACTAGCCCTCCTTTATGCTCTATTCCTCTGGGCTTACATATTCGCTCTTGGTCCTTCCCGGGAAGCCAAGGTGCGTACCGCCTCAGCGCTAGGCGTGGGGGTTGGCTTGGGGTTTCTGCTTCTCCTGCCCCTCATCTTGAAAGGTGGCTACCTTCTAGGGCCCGGGCCTGATTTCTCCCGCCATTTTCTTTACCCTTTCCAACTCTTCTCACCGACCTGGAAGTATGGGAGTATGGAGATGGGTTGGAAGGGCGGTTTCCCCTTCCAGTTGGGAGCGGTCGCCACGGGTTTAACCTTGCTTTCGCTCTTTGCTCTTTCCAGGGGGGTGAAAGAGGTCAGGGGGAAGATTCTCTTCTTTTTGGCTGGGGCGGGGGTTATGGCTCTTCTCACCCTGGGGCCGGCACGGCTTCTCTGGGAAACGACTTGCCTCTCCTGGCTCTTGGCCTACCCTTGGCAACTCCTGGCCCTCATCGGTCTCTGCACCTCAGCGGCGGCCGGGGGGCTTTTGGCTTTGGAGCCCCGCTTGGCACGCTTCCCCTGGAGCGCGGCCCTCGTAGCCCTCATCGTCTTGGGGAGTTATAACTACCTCTCTCCACGTTTCACCGACCTCGAGGTCAAAAAACCGGCTCAGGGGATCCTGGGAGATAAAGTAGTGCTTCTGGACTACAAACTAGAAGGCCCCCTCCGGCACGGGGCTACCATCCGCCTGACCCTATACTGGCAGGCCCTGAAGGAGATGGAGAAGGATTATACCGTTTTCGTTCATGTGGTCGATGGGGAGGGGACCGTCTGGGGGCAGTGGGATAGCCAGCCAGTTTCTGGTGAGCGACCCACCAGCGGTTGGGAGCGGGGAGAGGTGATAGGGGACACCTATAAGGTAAGCATCGATGTGGAGGGGCCAAGAGAGGGGTATAAGATAAAAGTGGGGGTGTATTTGGTAGAGACAGGGGAGCGGTTGCCGACGGAGGGTAACACTTTCATACTGGTAGAGCCGAGAGCGGAGGGAAGCGATGGCTGATGCTCTATCTCGGCTCTGGCGGCGGGTCGATCCTTATTTAATTCTGCTCCTCCTTTTCTCCCTCTTCGCCATAGCGCCCCTATTCCAGCCCGGCTACTTCTGGGGGGCTCATGATGCCCGCCACAGCGTCTATTTCCTCTTCGAGTTCGACCGCTCGATACAAGATGGGGTGTGGTACCCCCGTTGGGCGCCAGATTTCACCTTCGGTTACGGCTACCCTTTCTTCAATATCTATGGCCCTCTGGCCTTCTACTTGGGGGAGGCTTTTCACCTTTTGGGCTTGGATTTCGTCTCCGCGGTTAAAGCGGTCTTCGCCTGCTCGCTGCTCTTCTCTGGGGTCACCATGTTCCTCTTCGTCCGCCGTTTCATGGGCTCCCGAGCGGGGCTTCTGGCCGGCCTGGTCTACATCTATATCCCCTACCACATCGTGGACGTCTATGTTCGTGCTTCGTTGGCCGAATCTCTAGCCTTGGCTTTTCTCCCCCTCAACCTCTGGCTCCTCTATGAGGCGGTGGCCACGCCCCGCCTGGCCGCCGTTTTGGGCGCTGGCTTTTCCTATGCCGGGCTTATGCTCACCCATAACGGCCTCACCCTCCTTTTTTCGCCCCTTCTGGGCATCTATTTGATATTTCTGGTCCTGAGCAGGGCCTTGGCCGGAAGGAAGAGAGGGTTGTCCGGAGACCTCCCAGGCTTAGTCAGGGGGTTACTCCGTTCCTCCCTCCCGCCTATTTTAAGTTTGCTTTTGGGCCTGGGGCTGAGTGCCATCTTCTGGCTCCCTATGGCCCTGGAGTTCAAGTATGTGCGCCTCGACCAGTGGATGGGTGGTTACTATGGCTACCGGGATCATTTCGTCTATCTCTTTCAACTCTTCTCCCCCTTCTGGGGGTATGGGCTGAGCAAGGCGGGCCTCGAGGACGGGTTACCTTTTCAGTTGGGTGCTATCCCTGTGGTCTTTGGGTTTCTCTCTCTGGTGGCTCTGGGGCAGGTAGAGAAGGGAGAGTTGCGAAGGCTCCTGGTCTTCTTCCAACTGACAACGGTAGTCATCATCTTCCTCATGCTCCCGGCATCTATACCTTTGTGGGAGGTGTTGCGCTTGGTGACCTTCGCCCAGTTCCCCTGGAGGCTTCTCACCTTAGCTATTGTGGCCCTTTCGTTCCTGTCCGGCTCCATAGTGGTGGGGGCTGACTCTTCCCCTGAAGGGGTCTCTCCCCTGGCCGTGGTGGCCCTAGGGGCCCTGGTGATCCTGGGGAGTTACCCCTACCTCATGCCTCAGATAGTGGAGCCCGCAGAAGGGGCCGTCTCCTTTCAAGGTCTCATGCAGTTCCAGCGCTCGGCGGGAGAGATGACCGGCTCCACCACCTGGGTGCATGAGATACCCACCTGGTCACCCATGGCCCCATATATGGTGAGCGAGGATAAGCCCCTCACTACCAAGGTGGATTATGAATCCCTCCCCAGGAGAGAGGAAAGGATAATAGTGGGCAGCAAGGGGTACGGCACAACCTTTGAGAAGGTTATCTTCCAGGCTCGGGAAGAGGGGCGGATCACTTTCAATACCTTCTATTATCCCGGCTGGCGCGCCTACCTCTTAGAGAGCGAGGAGGGGCCCATCGAGCGGGAACTCGAGATCGTCCCCCATGGCACCTGGGGAAAGATTACGGTGACCGTTCCAGAGGGGGATCATTACCTGTTGTTGCGTTTCGAGGACACGCCGGTAAGAGTGGTGGGCAAGTATATCACCGCTTTGAGTGTCTTTATTATGTTTGTGGCCTGGGGTTGGAAGGCTAGTGGCAGAGTATTCGTTAGGTAGCGAGTTATGCGGGGCTTGATTGCTAGGATAGATCGAAACCTACCGCTTATTGTGGCCTTATCCATCTTCGCCTGGGCACCCCTTTTGGGCCCCACCTATTTCTTGGAGGCCCATGACGCCCGCCATAGCATCTTCTTCCTCACCGATTTCCACCAGGCGATCCGCGACGGGGCTCTCTATCCCCGCTGGGGCACTGACTTCGCTCTGGGCTACGGCTACCCCCTCTTCATCCTTTACTCCCCCTTGGCTTTCTACGTGGCCGAGGTCTTTCACCTCCTGGGGGCTAGTCTCACCGCCTCGGTAAAGGCTACCTACGCCTTGGCCCTCATCCTCTCAGGGCTCTCCATGTACGCCTTCGTCAAGCGGATCCTGGGGAAAGGGGCGGGGCTTTTGGCCGCCTTGGTCTATATCTATATGCCCTATCATCTGGTGGATATCTACGTGCGGAGCGCCTTCGCCGAGTTCTGCTCTTTCGTCTTCCTCCCCTTGGTTCTGCTCTTCTTCTATGAACTGACCGAGACCCGAAAAGGGCGTTATCTCGCCCTCTTCGCTTTGACCTACGCGGGTTTGATCCTCACTCATGCACCGACCGCCTTCGTCTTTACCCCTTTTCTGGGGGCTTATATGCTCTACCGTCTCCTTGCTCAGGGGCGAGGGGATGGGCATCGCTATGCATTCCGCATCTTGAGGGAGAGGTTGCTTCGCTTATCCGCCCTGACCGGAGTGGCTATTCTTCTCGCCCTGGCGTTGAGTGCCATCTTCCTCCTGCCTATGCTCGCTGAGAAAGGGTGCGTGGTGCAGGAGCAGTGGACGGGGGGCAGTTATAACTACGCCAAGCATTTCGTCTACTTCTCCCAGTTGTTCTCCCCTTTCTGGGGTTACGGCTATGCAGGGGAGGGGCTCAGGGATGAGATGTCTCTGCAACTGGGGGCTGTCGCCACTCTTATGGCTATGGTGGGCCTAGTTTTTAGTTTCATCAAGCCATCCAACCGAATAGGTCCCCGTGGGGAAGGTAGAGGCCACACCTTTTTCTTCGCCGTGGCAGCCCTGGTGCTCATAGCGGCCATGATGCCCCTTGCCGGGCCTCTCTGGAGCGCACTGCCTCTGGCAGCCTTGATCCAGTTCCCTTGGAGGCTCCTCTCTATCGTGGCCTTCACCCTCTCTTTTCTAGCGGGCACCGCTGTCTTGGCCCTGGATGAAGAGAACGAAGGGTGGCACCCGGCTTTAGCCCTCTTGCTCCTCCTCGTTATCCTGGCCAGTTATGACTACTCCACTCCCCAACACACCGAGGTCTCGCCCCGTGCCGAGGAGCCGGTAGCCATCATCGATTTCGAGACCTTCCACCCTCCCGATAGGGTGGGGATGACTATCTGGACCCAGGAGCAGCCTCAGGACTCCCCTCTGGTTCCCCACTATCTGGCTGGGGAGCCCTTGGTGAAAGCCCACCCTCTTACAGAAGGGGCTAGGGTAGAGATGGTGCGGCATGGAGGCGCTTCGGAGGAGATCAGGGTGACCTCTTCCCAGGAGGCGGAGGTGGAGTTCTATACTTATTACTTCCCCGGCTGGCGAGCCTATGTCGATGGCCAAGAGACTCATATCTATCCCACTGAGCCCTATGGGCTTATCGCCCTCCGGGTGCCGGCGGGAGAACATAGCGTACGCCTTCGCTTTGAGGACACCCCTGTGCGGAAGGCAGGGGCCTTTATCTCTCTCTTGGCTTTGTTTTTCACAATTGGGGTCTTGGCAAGGGGGCAAAAATCTGCTATAATGGGGCTTAGTTGAGGAAACGGCTCGGCTAAAGGCCGGTGAGGGAGAGGATGAATTGCCCCAAGTGTGGGGCTGCGCTGGCGGGAAGGCCCACTTTTTGTTCCCAGTGCGGTTACCAGTTACCTTATAAGCGCCGCGTAAGACGCTGCCCTTCCTGCGGGATGAGGGTAGCCGAGACGGCGAAAACCTGCTTGATGTGTGGGGCGCCCTTGAAAGAGGCGCGTACTCTTTTGCCTTCTTTCTCCTTGGTTTCGCTACTTTCGCTACCTATCTTGGGTGCTCTAGGCATCTTCATCATCGTCGCGGCTGTCTGGCTGCTCAGGCCTTGGGAGAGCATCCAGATAGTCGCTTACCAGACCCCCACCCCCACAGCCACCTTTACCCCCACCCCCTTCCCTACCTCCACCCCCACTTCCACACCTACCCCCACCCCTACCGCCACACCGACGCCAGAGGTGTTCACTTATAGGGTGCAGCGGGGTGACACTCTTTCGTCCTTGGCTGCTAAGTTCAACACTACCGTGGAAGCGATCAAATCAGTCAATAGCCTCGCCGACGACGTGATCCAGTGGGGCGTCGATATCCTGATCCCCCTAGGGCCGGTAGGAACGGGTGAGGGAGGGGTTCCTGAGCCCACGGAGACGGTCCTGCCAACCGGAGGGCTGGAGACCTATGTGGTCCAATCAGGGGATAATCTAATCACCATAGCGGCGATGTTCAGAACGACGGTGCAGGCCCTTATGGAGGCTAATGACATCTCCAGCCCCGAGGAGTTGCGGGCGGGCCAGGAACTGATAATCCCTGGAGGCACGCTTACCCCCACGCCCACCAAAACCTCCACGCCGACGCTGACCAACACGCCGGGGTCGGCATTTAGCGCACCTATGCTCCTCGGCCCGCCGGATGGCAAAAAGTTCGGCGGGGGGGTGGGGATGGGCCTGACCAGTGAACCGGAGGTTCCGCTGCTTAACTGGATGTCGGAAAGGCTCCTGAGTGAGGAGGAGTGGTATATGGTGAGCGTGCGGTACGTGGCTGGAGCCGGGAGTGGTCAGCAGGTCACGGAGTTGACCAGAGCCAACGGTTACCTCGTGCCCCTGGAGATGCACCCTCCACAGGACGCTTTAAGTCACCTCTTCGAGTGGGATGTGGGTCTGGTGAAGGAGACAGGCACCCTCCCCGATGGAGCCCCCAAAGTGGAACCCATCAGCCCGAGGAGTGAGACGAGAACGTTTTACTGGTACTAAGAATGAGAAAAGACGGCCTTCTCTCGAAGGCCGTTTTCCTTTTGGTGAATTTGTTGCACACTCTTTAGGAGGATTCACCCTGCGCTGCGGCCAATTCGGCCAGGGCCTCCGCGGTCAATTGGTTCTTCGCCATCTCCTCTATCACTTTGAGAGGGGCGGTGACATGGTGAGCGCCGCTGAGTAGGGCCGAGACGACCTCCTGGGGGCTTTTCAGGCTGGCAGCCACTATCTCGGTCTCCGATTCAGAGACGATCTCTCTCATAGTTTTGACCAGCCCGGGGCCGTCGCCGCCGGCCCTAGTTAGCCGGTTCACGTAGGGGATTACATATCTGGCTCCCGCCTGGCAAGCGAGGTAGGTCTGGGCGGGGGTGAAGATGGCGGTCACTGCGCAGAGTATTCTTTCCTTCAGGGTAGACCCTTCAGCCTGTCCTGGCACGTGACAGGCCAGGGGATGAACCCCGATTTGGCTCACCAAACGCAAGCCCTCTAGTGTGCAAGATACCTTAATCACCAGCCGTTGGGGTAGAAGGGCGGAGAAGGCCTTGGCCTCGGCCAGCATCTCCTCCCTTGAGCCAGCGGCGACTTGGTGAAAAATCGGCCCGGGGCAGATCTCGCTCAATTCGGCGATGACCTGGCGGGCCTCTTTCCCCGTGCGAGCGATGAGGATGGGGTTGGTGGTCACCCCAGGGATGAACCCCAACTCCATGGCTCGCTTGACCTCGCTTATATCCGCCGAATCTACATAGATAGCCACCCTGTCTCCAAATATCTTTGTGGTGTCAGGAATTAACTCCTGACACCGCTTTAGATAAAAGTAGAGACTATTGCTTGAAAAATCTCTATCTCCTCTTGCTCATCAAAGACTGGAAGCGGAGTGGCAAAGTTGCCAGGGTTGAGGGAATGTAAAACAAGGCTCAAGCTAATGCACAAGTTCTCTTTGGCTGTCGAATAACTTACCCAATGATAGAAACTACCTGCCGCCCCTTCGCTTCCGCTTTCCTTTCGAAACTCCAGTCCGTTCACGAGAACTAGCTCGGAATGGATTGCTCCCGGTTCGTACCCTTTGGACAAAGGACTAGAACACTGCCTCAGACTTTCATTTACAACTATCTCTATGTATTTCTCTTCTAGGTTAGTCTCAGGAGCAAACGGGAGGTCTATGCGGGCGTACTCCTCCTCCGCCTCCACTAATCTCCCTTCTCTAGGGTACTTCAATTCAAATTCATATTTCTCGTTACGATAACTCTTCCAGTTAGAAGAAACCAGTGCCGGCAGGCCAGCGATTGTTGTCTTATCAACCGTTGCCGTCGGACCAATAGTTGCGGTCTGGCCAGCGCCTGCCGTCTGGTTGCCGCAATCACAACCAACCAGTGGCACAAGCATAACGATTATAGCGAGAACAAGACTTTTCATCTCTCCCTTCATACAGAGGTATACTTTGAACCTGAGAATCTTGAGGCCTATGCAGAACTTCGCCGCTAGACAACCATGACCGTAGAGAAACTGTGGCAACAGGGCAAATCGCACCGGATTTTGAAATGGCGACGACTGGATTCGAACCAGTGACCAAGGGCTTATGAGTCCCCTG
>DFBK01000098.1:0-13471 GCA_002366595.1 Anaerolineales bacterium UBA3082
ATGGCCCAGGAGAGGGACAACCTTCCCGCGGGCAGGGGGCGGTTGCGCTTGGTGGGGTGAAGTCGGTCCCGCTCGATGTCCGTCAGGTCGTTTATCAGGTAGACCGCGCTGGAGAGAAGACAAAAGAGAGCGAAAGCAGCGATGGTTTTTCCCAAGAGTACCGAGTTGAACAGTTTTAGGTCGAAGACTAAGGCGGCGAAGAGGAAGACGTTTTTCGTCCACTGCTTGGGCCGCATGGAGATGATGAGTTCTTTCAGCATGGTTTCTACTCCCAGGGGTAACGTGCTAGATAATACCTTATTCTCGCATCCTCGTCAACCTTTATCTTGGGGCTAATCATGGCCAAGAGACGTCTGGATACCTTACTAGTGGAGCGGGGGTTAGTCGAGAGCCAGGAGAGGGCCCAGAGCCTCATCTTGGCCGGAAAAGTCAAGGTCGATGGACAGGTGGCCTATAAGGCGGGGGAAAAGGTGCCCGCTGAGGTAGAGGTCACTCTGGAGGAGGCTCCTCCCTATGTCAGCAGAGGGGGCCTCAAGTTGAAGGAGGCCCTGAGCCGCTTCCAGTTAGATCTATCAGGGCTTATCTGCGCCGATGTGGGGGCCTCCACCGGGGGCTTCACCGATTGCCTCTTGCAGCACGGGGCGGCCAAGGTCTATGCCATCGATGTCGGCTATGGGCAATTGGCCTGGGAGTTGCGCCAGGATCCCAGAGTTGTAGTCTTAGAGCGGACGAATATCAGATATTTGGAAAGCCTACCTGAGCCTATCGATCTGGCTACCATCGACGTCTCCTTCATATCGTTGGGGTTGGTTTTGCCGCCGGTGGTAAGCCTTTTGAAACCCGAGGGTCAGATCATCGCCCTGGTCAAGCCTCAATTCGAGGCCGGACGGGAGCAGGTGGGGAAGGGGGGCGTGGTGAAAGACCCAGAGGTTCATCGGCAAGTTCTCCAGAAGGTGGCAAGGGTAGCCCAGGATCTGGGGCTGCGAGTTCTGGGGCTCATCCCCTCGCCTCTTTTGGGGCCAGCGGGTAACGTGGAGTTTTTCATGCATTTGAGCAAGGGTGGAAAATGGGTTACTGTTGATGTGGAGCGGGCTGTTGAAGAAAGCCTCTCCCAGGCAACGAACTACTCTGGACGGATATCTTAATTTGATTCAGGCTATCGGTCTCCTCGTTTCCTTGGCCTTAATAGTCATCGCGGTTATGAAGCGCGTCCACTATGGCCTAGCGCTGCTGATCGGCACGGTCACGTTAGGTCTCTTCTCTGGACTATCCCCTCAACAGTTTGCAGATGTCTTTTCGTCGGCTTTGACGGATATAACCACATTGGATCTGATATTGATTGTATCCTTAATCCCTATACTCGCACACTGCATGAAAGAGACTGGGATGTTGGATAACCTAATCAAGAGCGTTAAGGGCGTACTCTCAAGTCGCGCTGTTTTGATGTTCCTACCGGCGGTGATGGGAGCGTTACCCATGCCTGGAGGTGCCCTCCTCTCGGCTCCATTGATAGACGATGAGGCCAAGCGGCTGAACCTGAGTGGAGAGGAAACAGGTTTCATAAACGTCTGGTTTAGACACTGGATCTTCTTTATCTATCCACTTTCATCATCATTGATACTCGCAGCGAGTTTGACGGGTGTTAGTCTCTACTCCCTGATTATAATACAGTTTATTCCCCTCCTCCTTTACTTGCTCCTGGGCTATCTTGTTTCGATCCGTAAGATCGAGGATGACAGAGAAAGCGAAAAGCATAGAGACGCGAAGACCATCCTATCAATCCTCGTGAATATGTCGCCTATCGTTCTGGTGGTCTTGTTGAACATCATTGGGGTGGATATGGCGGCAGCCCTGGCGATCGGAGTGGCCTTTGTCCTGGTGATGAATAGGGTCAAGCCTCGGATAGCCGCTCTATTATTGAGGCGAGGCTTCGATTGGAGGCTTCCCTTCGCCATAATCGGCGTCATGTGCTTCCGATATATGATGGAGACTTCAGGAGCGGTCTCCACCGTTCTACCTTATATTGAGGCCACAGGGTTGCCGACAACCCTCCTCCTAATCGCCATAGCCTGGACCGTAGGCCTTGCCACAGCCATGCCGACGGCGGGAATCGGCATAATCATCCCCATGGCAATGGTGATGGCTGGGAACCTCACCCCGATCCTGACCAGCGTCATATACCTAACGATGATCTTCTCCTACCTCATATCACCGATGCACCTCTGCCTGATCCTTACAGTTGAGTACTACAAAACCCGACTGCACACCGTCTATCAGAGGCTGATCCCCACCGCTGTGGCCGCTTACTTAGCATTCCTAGCCTTCGCCTTAATCATCCAAGAGTGGTGAACGTTTGACTGTGAGTTATACTGATGAGTAATAGGTGATCTTTCAGTTGCAGAAGGTTCAAGGTAGTTGAGGGATGGATCAGTCTCACATCCGTAATTTTTGCATCATCGCCCATATAGACCATGGCAAGTCCACTCTCGCCGACCGCCTCCTAGAGCGGACGGGGACCATCTCTCCTCGGGAGATGACAGAGCAGGTGTTGGACCAGATGGACCTAGAAAGGGAGAGGGGGGTGACCATCAAGGCCTCCGCCGTGCGGATGATCTATGGGGCCCGGGATGGGGAGAACTACGAACTGAACCTCATCGATACCCCAGGCCATGTGGATTTCACTTATGAGGTCTCCCGAGCCCTCGCTGCTTGCGAAGGGGCCATCTTGGTGGTCGATGCTGCTCAGGGGGTCCAGGCTCAGACGGTGGCTAACCTCTACATGGCCCTGGGGCACGGCCTACTCATCGTACCCGTAGCCAACAAGATCGATCTCCCCACCGCTGACCCTGAGGGGGTGGCCCAGGAGATGGAGGCTCTTTTGGCCGTCCCCGCCGAGGAGGTGATACGCACCTCGGCCAAGGAGGGGATCGGCACCGACGAGGTCTTAGAGGCGGTGGTGAGCCGCATCTCTCCCCCGAGCGGAAAACGCGAAGCGCCGCTTCGAGCCCTCATCTTTGATTCCCACTATGACCCTTACAAGGGGGTGGTGGCCTATGTGCGGGTGGTCGATGGGAGGCTGATGAAGAGCCGAAAGTTGGTCCTCATCTCCAACCAGAGGGAACTGGAGCCTTTAGAGGTGGGCATCTTCAGACCGACCATGTCTCCTATTGCTACTCTCGAAGCCGGAGAGGTGGGGTACGTGGCTACGGGGCTCAAGAGGGTGGGCGACTGCTCGGTAGGAGACACCATAACCGAGGCGGAGCATCCCGCTTCCGAGCCCTTGCCCGGCTATCGACCAGTCAAGCCTATGGTCTTTGCTGGCCTCTACCCCATCGAGGGGGAGGATTACCACCTGCTCAAAGACGCTTTAGAGAAACTCCGCCTCAACGACGCCTCTCTACTCTATGAACCCGAGGACTCGCAGGCTTTGGGCTTTGGTTTCCGCGGTGGCTTTTTGGGCCTCTTTCATATGGAAATCGTCCAGGAGAGGCTAGAGAGGGAGTATGGCCTTGACCTTTTGACCACCGCCCCCAGCGTGGAGTACCACGTGCTCACCCGACAAGGGGAGATGAAGTTGGTGGATAGCCCAGCCGATATGCCTCCGGCGGGTGAAGTCGCGGAGATCCAAGAGCCCTGGATGGAGATCAGCATCTTCACCCCCGCCGATTATATCGGCCCCATTATGGAACTGGTCACCTCTCGTCGAGGGGAGTTCGAGCGGATGGAGTACCTGGATCGGGAGCGGGTTCTGCTCAAATATCAGATGCCCCTCTCGGAGGTGATCATCGACTTCTACGACCAGTTGAAGTCCAAGAGCCGGGGTTACGCCTCTTTGGACTATGTCTTCTCTGGCTATCGGCCAGGGGATATGGTCAAACTGGAGATCATGGTCAATCAACAGCCGGTGGATGCGCTGTCGGTCATCGTCCACCGGGACCAGGCCTACGCTAAGGGGAACGCCCTGGTCAAAAAGTTGAAGGAACTTATCCCTCGGCAACTATTCGCTGTCCCCATCCAGGCGGCCATCGGGAACCGGGTCATCGCCCGCCAGACGGTGAGAGCCCTGCGGAAGAATGTCCTAGCCAAATGCTACGGGGGCGATGTGACCCGCAAGCGGAAACTCCTGGAGCGGCAGCGGGAGGGGAAGAAGCGCTTAAAGAGGATCGGCCAGGTGGAGATACCCCAGGAGGCCTTCATGGCCATCCTCAAGTTGTCTAGCGACTAGCAAGGGAGGAACCATCCCGCTAGGCGAAGGCATGAACCCGAATTCTCTTTGACCTTGCTGATTCCCTAGATTCAAGCGCTCAGACACTCGCTCGGAGGTTCCTTGAATAACCGTCCATCCCCCAACCAGGCGGAGGCCCCCTTCTCTTATCCCCTCTCCTTCTACCTCATCATGGCCTCCACTTTCCTTTTCTTCTTCAGTATGCACCTCCTCATCACCCCTCTCCCCTTGTACATCAAGGAGGTGGGAGGCGAGCCCTCGCAGATCGGCTTGGTGATGGGGATGTTTGCCCTTACCGCAGTCCTCTCCCGCCCCCTCGTGGGACGGCTGGTGGATACTTGGGGGCGAAAGCCGGTGATGATGGTGGGAAGCGTTATCTTCATATTTGCGCCGCTCCTCTACATCGTGGCTTGCTCCCTCCCCGCTCTCTTCTTGGTCCGTATGTTCCATGGCCTAGGGATAGCCGCCTTCACCACCGCTTATACCACCCTGGCTAGTGAGTTAGTGCCCCCGCCTCGACGGGGGGAGGCTCTAGGCCTGGTGGGGGTTGCCGGTCCCTTATCGATCATGGTGGCTCCACCCCTGGGGGCCACCCTTCTCTCTAGACTCGATTTTTCCCTCCTTTTCTGCCTGGCCGCCTTGGTGGCTGCATTTAGCCTCTTGACGGCGGTGCCCATCCGCGAAGCACCTCGGGTCTCAAACTCCCAGAAAGGGCTTGGTTTCCTGGCTACCCTCCGGGAGAGGCCCGTTTGGGTGTCTTGTCTCTTGGCCGTGACTGCGGGGCTGACCTATGGCTCCGTCTATACCTTCTTGCCTCTCTTTGGCGTGGAGAGGGGGATAGCCAACGTGGGGCTCTTCTTCACCGCCTACGGCTTGATGACCATCATTGTGCGGATGCCCTTGGGGCGTCTGTCGGACAGGGTAGGACGGATAGCGGTCATCGTCCCGGCGGCGGTGCTCTTGTCCCTGGCCCTGGCTGGGCTGAAGGTGGTGGAAGGTACGGGGTTATTGATAGTAGTGGCTATCCTCTACGGCTTGGGGCTGAGTGGGGCAGGGACGGCCCTCACCGCCCTGATAGTTGACCACACCTCTCCGGAGGTGAGGGGGATGGCCGTGGGGCTCTTGTTTGGCGGTTACGACCTGGGGATAGGGTTGGGAGGCGCGGCCATGGGCCCCGTGGCCGCGACAGTGGGATACGGGGGGATGTACCTACTCCTGGGGTTCATCGCCCTGGTGGGGGTAGCGGCCTTCGTGGGGCTGATGGGTGGGCATCCCGAAGACAGGGTGTAGGGGTGGGGCTTGCCTGTCCTGAGCCAAGTCGAAGGGTCCCCGCCCTCTTACAATGGCAAGGGATCAGGGGTGCCGCTATAGGGGTAGTCTTCTGATCTTTCTACCAGGCCCTTGCGAACAGGATTGTTAAGGATGTACTCTACTATTTCCGTTAAAATCTCTTCCCTCCTGACTATGTGGTCGTAGAAACTCCTTTGCATTAGCCTCCCCGAATAGCCGTGATTCCAAAGAAGGGGTGTGATTTTGCTGTTGATCCCTCCGATAAGTCGGGTGATTGGTATGCCCGATTGATTGGGGCTACATAGAAGGTGATAGTGGTCGGGCATGAGGCAGTAGGCGAAGATAGAATGACCTAGCCGGTCCCGTTCCTCCAGAAAGCATCGGACAATAGCCTGGTTGAGGTCGGACTGCACGAATAGTTGTTTCTCTCCTCTGGTGCAGGCGGTGACAAAGACGACGATATTTGGGGTTGCATAATCGAAATCCTTTAGTCTGGTTGGGCGGCGCTGTGGCAAGAGAGGTTTATCCATGCCATTTTTCCGTAGGGGCGGGGCTTGCCCCCGCCCGTTACAGGGCTTATGCATCACCCTTTCGGGAGCCCACAAGGGGCTCCCCTACATCCTTTTTTCTATTATCTTGCGTTCTTCTTCGGTGATGGCTGTGGTAGTCGAAAAACATGGTAAATGAACTCGCGTATACGCTTTGGCTCATCTTTATCTTTGAGAGGGTTGTCCTTCCAGAACCTTGTAGGGTCAGGGGGCCTTTCGTACTCAATCAGGGGCTGGGTGCCATATGAGGGGAAAATCTCCTTTAACGTTACTTTGCCTTCTGCTTCTATAACCTTAAGATGTGCATAGTCGATTGGGAAATCTAGGCTCTTCTCATTTAGCCACAAGTACATATCAGTTAGCAGAGCCCTGGTATCTTCGATATGAGCTTGGATTTGCTCATCCGACACGGAGCTAGCGAAACAGTGCCAGAGTTGGACATAATCAAACCCCAATCGGAGAAGAGCTAAAGTCTGGTCAAGGCCTTCATAGTAGGCCACATCGGCTGTATGTGAAATGTACTTTATTTCGAGCGCCAACAGTTGTTTCCAAAGCCTATAGTAAAGCAATACGTCTATTTCTGGCCGTACGGGAGGTGGTTTACCTTTGAAATGCTCCTCCCAATAGTCTCCAAAGCCCATACGTGCGAGGGCGGTGTTGGCTGTAACAAACTTGTATTGGTTGTATTCTCTTTCCAAAGCGTTGTAGTGACCCAGCAATTTCGCGAGTTGCTTTTCGTTCACAGATCCTCTCCGCTAACCCCTCTCAATTATTTCCGGTTCTTTGTCAGTGATGCCATTGTAGGGGCGGGGCTTGCCTGTCCTGAGCGAAGTCGAAGGGTCCCCGCCCGATGCGGGAGGCCACGAGGGCCTCCCCTACATTCTACCTTCTATGATTTTGCGTTCTTCTTCGGTGATGTCGTAGAGTTGGTAGACGAGGTTGTCGATTTTGCGGTCGGTGCGGGCGATTCGGCGTTCCAGGTTTTTCTTTTCTTCGCCTTTGGCGTCTTTCAAACGCTTATGCAGGTCTAGCATCCGCTCTACTAGGGCCACGAGGTCATCATGCATTTTCACATCTTGGGGGTTGTCGAAGTCAATGCGCCGGATGGGGAGTCTCCGAAGGAACATAGTCTTGTAGATGTAAAAGCCACCTGCCTTCGGGACTGTAATCTTCTTGTAGTAGTGCTCAAGGAGTCGCGAGTTCAGCAGACCGAGAATGTAGAGCATCTTCTGCCGCGATCGATCCTTGGGGATAATGCTCACCACCGTGTCAAGGTAAAACTGGTCTTTGGCAGCCAGCGCGAACTTTGCACTGGGAGCAAGCTCTCTGACAACAATTTTGGATACGGCTTGGTTTGCAAAATTCCGCTCATTCCACAGTTCGTACCAGACCTTTCCAGAGTCGTCAAAGTAGGAACGGCCACTCAAATCCTCCCGTTTAGATTCGAGATACTGGTAAGCAAGCGGGTACTTCGACTCTAGCTCGGCTTCTGGAATGACCTCTGCCTTTCCGCCGACGGGTCTATAAGGATAGAGGAGGACATTAGCGGGATCTTCTAGGTAGTAACGTTGGATCTGACGGCCTTGAACAGCGGGGCGAACAAGGTCTCTTTCTAAGCGATGTCGCTTTGCCTCGTCTTTCGATAGTACAAAGACAGAATTCTGAGCCGTTACAATGCCCTCGAAAATGCCCTCTGTAAGTTCGCCCAATTGAAGAGACGGTGCACGCTCAATTCTTTCGACAAGTTTTGCTTCCTCTGGGGAGATAAAAGTCCATCCGGTTGATGAAAGGGAGTCCTGATTGACTAGATAGCTTTGACTCTCAAGGCCGTCCGGGAAATATCGCAGAGAATGCGATTCCGCTTTGCCCTTACGCATAATCAAAATGCAGGTGTAGTTGAGCGCCTCTCCAAAAACTGGAGAGTGGCCAAAGTCCACGATCTCCTCAATCTGGCAAGTATCCTTGAGGAGGCGGCGCAGGGCCTTACCGTGTTGCCGTTTCATAAAGTTTGTCGGGCAAATGTACCCGAACAATCCACCGTCCTTTAGCAGACGCATTCCCTGTTCAATGAACGGGATATATAAGTCAAATCGTCCAATAGCGGACTCAAAATGGTCGCGATAGTACAGCTTTTCATCCTTGAATCCGTGAAAGCCCAGATAGGGCGGGTTGCCGATGACTATGTCGAAGCCGCCTTCTTCCATTATCTTGGGGAACTCCTCTTCCCAGTTGAAGGGCCTTTTCGCCTCCCAGTCAGCCCCAAAGTATTGGGATAACTCGATGGGCAGGCCGGAGATGAGGGAGTTGCCACAGTGGATGTTGTCCTCCAGTTTGGGCAAGAGGGCTCTCCGATGCAAGGTCTTGAGGAGTAAGTTGAGCCGCGCAATCTCCACCGCCTGGGGGTCTAGGTCAACGCCATAGATGTTATCTCTAAGAATTCGCAGTCGCTCTAAGAAATCATCTTGCGCCGCCTTCTCATCGCTACGCTGGGCTGTGCCCCGTGCCTCCTGGTGGTAGCGATCGAGACGGTCAAAAGCCTCGATAAGGAAGGAACCAGAACCGCAGGCGGGGTCGAGGATGCGGAGTTTTCTTATCTGGTCATGGCTTCGCTCTTGGAGCAGACGACCTATGGTGTTCTCCACGATATATTGGACCACGAACTTGGGCGTGTAGTAGATGCCCCGCTTCTTGCGCCTCCTCCGCTTGGCCTCCTCTACCTCCTCCGGCAACCCCTGGCGGTAACTGAGATACTGCTCGTAGATGCCGCCCAAAACGTCCACGTCGATGGCATCGAAGTTATAAGTGGGCACCTCGTCCCGCATCCCATATAGCCCTTCAATGACCCGGGCATAGGTAGTGGAATCACAGACGAGATCCTCGCAGAAGTGGCCGACCTCAAAGAGTTCGCTATCGTATTTCTCGTCGAACTGGCGAAAGATACGCACCAGTGCGTTGTCCAACTCCTTTCGCCGACCATTCTCCCGCCATTCCCTCACCGCAGGGAGCAGAACCCGCTCCTCCAACTCACGATCCTCGGCAGTGCGGATGAAGATGAACCGGTCTAGGATGCGTTGCACTGCTTCATCGATTTGGGCTGCTGAGTACCTTTTATTCTCTTTCCACCCCCTGAGTTGCCTGTACAGCCTCTGCCGCCAAACGATCAGGTCATCGAAGAGTTCCTTCCCCACCGCTTCCCTCTTGGCCTTCTTTGCTACCTTTTCAGCCTCAATGTCCAGAAGGCTCTCCTCAAAGGAGCGCCGGGAAAGGAGCCACAATTGATCGAACCTTTCCAGATATTCCGTATAGGGGATATTTAGGAAGCGATTGTACAGGAGGCTGGGCCCTTTCCATTGGGCGTTATAGACCTTGAGCCCCTCAAAGTCGGTCAATACCGCCCAAGTGACCCCTTTCGTCCAAGCGTAGTTGATGGCTTGCCAACCGTATTTTGGGTTATCCAAATCGGCCTTTAGGCGCTTCGCCTCTAAGAAGAACTTGGGGATGCCCTCGATGCGGAAGGCGTAATCTACTCGCCGACGGGAGACTTTGTCCTCGGCGGTAACCTCCCGGCGGTCTTCAACCGCCCAGCCCAGAGCACGGAACAAGGGGAGGATAAAATCCTTCTTCGTGTTCTCCTCGTCGTACTTCTTGAATTCGCGCTTCGTGAGGGCATCAAGTTTCTTGACTAGGCGGGCGACCTCTCGCTGGGCTTCAGCCCTCTTCATATCGACCTCAAAGCCAGTATAGCACAAACCTTCTATTCTGCACAGTCCTCTTGAGTAGTGTAGGGCGGGTTTCTATACCCGCCCTCTCTTTTCCCTCGGGATCCTGTAAGGGCGCGCTCTTCGCTTGTCTTTGCATCCTTCATGGCGCTTCTTCTCGCTCCCTGATTGGAGCAAAGAGATTCGGTCCGACTTTGTCGTACATGCCTTGTTTCACTCCCCGAAGTAGAAGACTCACGACGGAATTCTTCGGCGTCTTGCCCTTGGGACCTTTGCCAGCCTGGCGCAGTTTCTTCAATACCTGATCCGCATGAATGGGACCGGGACTGGAGTTTACGATCTCGAAAATGGCTTCGGTGACATTCAGATTGGCTAGTCTGGCAGCCAACGGTAGCGATGATATGTCGACGCCGCTTGCCCTCCTGGCCGCTTGGAGCTCATCCTTCAGGAGGACCTGGGCTGAGTTCAAGAGCGCCTGGGTCTCAGTGATAGCGGCTTCCAACGCATCTCGCTGGGCTTGAAGTTCACTGATCTTCGCCTCGTAGGAGCGGATCTTCTTTTGCAAATAATCGATGGCATCACTTGCATTCATCTTCCACTCCTCCAACAACATTATATCACAACCTGTTGTCTTTATCAAGATGTTCGACAATCCTGAACAACACATGTTGTAAACTTTAAGGTATGTTGTTGCTGTAGGGGTGTATAATATAGGTGGCCGCCAAGGGAGGAAGAAAGGAGAGATGGAGTACATAATCGTGACTTTTATGGTTGAACGTGAGGGAGAGTACTACGTATCAAAGTGCTTGGAATTGGGGACGGCCAGTTTTGGGCGCAATGAGAAGGAGGCGCTTGAAAACCTGGTCGATGCGACGGAGGTATATCTCGACACCCTTGAGGATTTGGGCGAATGCCGCCTAGTACTAAAGGAGAAAGGAGTACGATTATATTCCTACGAACCCGCTGAGCTAGAAGTCCGACGAGCCAAGTTCCCAGCAGGTAGCATCATTCAACCCACCGTAATGACGCTGCAAACCGCGCCCGCATGAGCAAGCGACGCTTATTCTCGAGCGATGAGATTATCAATGCTCTGTTGCGTTGCGGCTTTGAACTGGCTCGAAAGTCAAAGAGTGGCCACCAGGCGCTCAAGAGGCGACGACCGGATGGAAGGCACGATGTAACTTCAGTGCCCTTAGGAGAGAGGGAAGTTCCCAAGGGCACTTTCGACAGTATCTTGAAACTGGCCAATCTTGACTACGACGACTTTCTAGACTGTGCCAAGGTCAAGCGCAAGGGGCGGAAACGTAGGAAGTAAGTTGGAGATCGACCAGCAGTTGTCAAGGGGCCGCAACCGCGGCCCCTCGATGCAACTCTAGACGATTGACTACTTCACATAGTATTACGCAACAGGCTAGCTCCGGTTTATCCTTCGACAATCTAGAACGCCTGCGCTATAATGTTTCCACAAAAAGAGCCCCCTCTCCGATGACGGTAGGGGGCTTGTCCTGGCTGTAGTAGGCCAGGGCCTGTCCCCGCTAGGGGGCCTGCCCTCGATAGGGGGTATCCCAGCAAAAACCTATCAGTAACGATACCTCGTAGCGTCAGGCTTTAGCCTGACGAGAAAGCGTCGCTCTAAAGGGCAACGCTACAAGTCACCTTTTCACCTTTTTCTTTAGGTCCTCCCAATTCATGGTATTGGCTATATCCTTCGCCTCCGCCCAGCCGCGGCGGGCCATGGCCACCCCTAGGGGCATCAGCCCTAACCCATCCATGTGGTGGGCGTCCGTCCCGATGGAAAGAAGCACCCCCTCTTGGATGGCTCGCATCACGTGCGCCCCGTCCAGGTCGAGCCGGTTGGGCTGGGCGTTTATCTCCAGGATCGTCCCCGTCTTCGCTGCTTCCCTGACTACGGCCTCGAAATCGAGGGCTATCTCCTCCCTCTGGCCGAGGAGCCGTCCCGTTGGGTGGGCGATGATGTCCACATGGGGGTTCCGGATGGCGGCCAGCATCCTCTGGGTTATCTTCTCCCGCTCCTGCCGGAGCCCGGAATGGATGGCCGCCACCACCAGGTCCATCTCCGCCAGAACCTCGTCGGGCAAATCCAGCGTCCCGTTGCTCCTGATCTCCACCTCCGCCCCGGCCAGTACCCGGAAGGGGGCTAACTTCTCGTTCACCCACTTAATCTCCGCCCTCTGCTCCGCCACCCTCTCCGGCGTCATCCCCCCGGCAACGCCCAAACCCCTAGTGTGGTCGGTGAGAAGGATATAGTCGTAGCCTTTGGCCTTGGCTGCCTGGGCCATCTCCTCGATGGTATGGACGCCGTCTGAGTAGTTGGTATGGACGTGGAAGTCGCCTCTTATATCCCCATCGGTGACTAACTGGGGTAGTTTGCCCGCTCTAGCAGCCTCTATCTCCCCCCTCGCCTCCCTCATCTCCGGGGGTATCCAGGGGAGGCCTATCGTCTCGTATACCTCTTCTTCGGTGGGGCAGGTTATCTCCGTCCCATCCTCCTTCTTGTAGCCATACTCGCTCAGGCTGAGCCCCTGGTCTAAGGCCAGGATGCGCAGTTGCACGTTGTGCTCCTTGGAGCCGGTGAAATATTGCATCAGAGTGCCAAACCGCTCCTCGGAGAGGACGCGCAGGTCCACCTGGAGGCCGTTATCCAGGATGACGGTGGATTTAGTATCGCCTTGGAGGAGCACCTCGGCCACCTGGGAGAGTTTGACGAAGGCGGACATCACCTGGGTGGGCTTGGCGGTGGTGGCCAGGATGTCTATATCGCCGATGGTGGGCTTGCGGCGGCGGAGGCTCCCCACGGGGACGATATTCTCCGCCGGAGAGGTGGCCCGCAGCCGCTCCACTATCTCCTGGGCGATGGGCAAGGCGGTGCCCAAGAGCGACCGCCCGGAGAGACGGTGGAGCATCTCGATACCGTGGAGGATCTTTTCCTCTGACCTGGCTCTCAGGCCGGGCAGGTGGCGCAACCTCTCTTCCCGGGCGGCGTGCTCCACCTCGGGGATGGAGGCCAGGCCGAGTTTCTCATGGAGGAGTTTGGCCGTCTTGGGGCCCACGCCGGGGATGGTAAGAAGTGAGAGCACCCCATCGGGGACCTGCTCCTTCAACTCCTCGTAGTAGCCCAACTGTCCCGTGCTCAGGAGTTCATCGATCTTCTTAGCGATCGCCTCTCCCACCCGGGGCACCTCGCGCAGCCTTCCCTCCTTCCAGAGTTCTTCCAGGGCTACGGGGTGATGCTCGATGGAATCGGCGGCGCGACGATAGGCGTTGACCCGGTAGAAGTCCCCTCCCTGGATCTCCAGCATATCCGCGATCTCGCGGAAGATTTGACTGATCTCTTTGTTATTCATAGCCCCCTCCCAGGGAATCAAGGGTATCAAGAGGCTCCTTACCTTATTATATCACAGGAAGGCTCACCTACATATGTTGAACCGGCTAGTCTCATCAGAAATGCGACAATTGTGGTAGCGTCGAATGTGCCAACCAGACCTACACGACAGGAGTAGGGGAGGCCCCTCGCTCGTCCTGACGAGGGAAGGATGGCCTCCCGCAAACGGGAGGGGACCCTTCGACTTCGCTCAGGGCAGGCGCAAGCCCCTCCCCTACAACCGATTTTTGAGGAATCAGGAGATTCCTCCCCCGGCCTGACGGCCAAGGCTGGAAGCGTCAGATGG
>DFBK01000098.1:13525-19993 GCA_002366595.1 Anaerolineales bacterium UBA3082
CGGTGCCATCTGGGCCTCGATATGCGAACCCCTCTACCATCTATTTGTCGCATTTGAGATGAGAGATACCGTGACCTTGACGGGCCGGCGCAAGTATGCTAAAATAACCGTAAATTCTGAAAAGGCGATGAACAGGAGGAGTAAGCGGACCGGAGTTGGCAGAGAAGGGGGGCATAGGCTGAAAACCCTCCGCAATGAAAGCCGCTGAAAGTCGCCTGGGAGCCGGAGGGCTGAACGGCCAAGTAAGTTCTCTCGGGTGAGCCCGTTATAGCGAAGAGTGCCGGTTTAAGCCGGAATCGAGGTGGTACCGCGGCCCCTTCCGTCCTGGAGATGGAAGGGGTTTTTATAAGAGGCCGATGATGCCCTCGCACAACCTGTGCCGGGGAGGTTAAAATGGCTAGGCAGAAGATGTCCAAGACCTACGACCCTAAAACGGCTGAGGGGCGGCTCTACAACTTTTGGGAAAGCAGGGGTTATTTCATCCCCCAGGTCGATTGGGAGCGGAGCCCTTTCGTTATCTCCATGCCCCCTTCCAATATCACCGGGGAGTTGCATATCGGCCATGCCCTCACTATGGCCGTCCAAGACACCATGATCCGTTGGCACCGGATGCGGGGCGAGCCCACCCTCTGGCTGCCAGGCAGCGACCACGCTAGCATCGCTACCCATAACGTGATCGAGAGGGGGTTGGAAAAGCGGGAATTGGACGATCTTCTCGGAGAGATAGGATATCCAGTGCCCTCGGATGGTCGGCCGCTGACCCGCTATGATCTGGGCCGGGAGTGGTTTGTCAAGTTGGGCTGGGCCTGGAAAGAGAGATACGGTGGGTACATAAACCAGCAACTCCGGCGGCTGGGGGCTTCCTGTGACTGGACACGAGAGCGTTTCACTCTGGATGAAGGTCTTTCACGAGCGGTTCGAACGACCTTTGTCCGCCTCTATGAGAAGGGTTTGATCTATCGGGGCAAATATCTCGTCAACTGGTGTACTCGCTGTGGGACGGCTATCTCGGACTTGGAGGTGGAACACGAGGAGGAGCAAGGCAAACTCTACTGGGTGCGCTACCCCCTGGCCGTCCGTAAAGGATCCTCCCGCAGGTCCCAAAGGGATCCCGTGGGAGATCCCGAGGGGCGAGGGAAAGGCGGATATATCGAGGTGGCTACGACCCGGCCGGAGACGATCCTGGGGGATACGGCGGTGGCTGTCAATCCAAATGATGAGCGCTACAAAGAGTTAGTGGGTAAGATGGCTATCTTACCTCTCTTGGGTCGCCGGATTCCCATCATCGCTGACCGAGCGGTGGATATGGAGTTCGGCACTGGAGCAGTGAAGGTTACCCCGGGCCATGACCCCAACGACTACGAAATCGGCCAGCGCCATAACCTGCCCATCGTTAATGTGATGAACCCCGATGGCACCATGAGCGAGGAGGCGGGCCCTTACGCCGGGTTGGACCGCTATGAGGCTAGGGAGCGGTTACTGGCTGACTTGGAGAAGAACGGGTTGTTGATCAAGATCGAAGATCATCTTCACGCGCCGGGGCGGTGTCAGCGTTGCCATACTATGATCGAGCCTCTTATCTCCGAGCAGTGGTTCATCAAGATAAAGCCTTTGGCCGAGCGAGCCTTAGATGCGGTGCGTAAGGGGCGGATAGAGATCATCCCTGAGCGGTTTACCAAGGTCTACTACAACTGGCTGGAGAATATCCGAGACTGGTGTATCTCCCGGCAACTCTGGTGGGGGCACCGCATCCCTGTCTGGTACTGCAACGATTGCCAAGAGGTTATCGCCTCTATCGATGAACCCCGCGAGTGCACAAGTTGCAAGGGGACGAACCTTCGCCAGGACCCCGATATCCTGGACACTTGGTTCTCCTCGGCGCTATGGCCCTTCTCCACCTTGGGTTGGCCCGATGATACCGAGGATCTGCGCTATTTCTACCCCACGACGGTGATGGAGACAGCCTATGATATCCTCTTCTTCTGGGTGGCCCGGATGATCATGATGGGGTTGGAGTGCGCGGGTGATATCCCCTTCCATATCGTCTATCTGCACGGCTTAGTGAGGGATGAATATGGTGAGAAGATGAGCCGCTCCAAGGGCAACGTTATCGACCCCTTGGAGGTGATGGACGAGTATGGCACCGACGCTTTGCGTTTCACCCTCATGACCGGCAGTACTCCGGGTAACGATATGAGGCTCTCTCTGCAGCAAGTGGAAGCTAGCCGCAACTTCGCCAACAAAATATGGAACGCCGCTCGCTTCGTGACCAGCAATTTACCTGAGGAGTACGACTCACCCGACCCCGCTCTCTGGGAAGGTGACCTTACCCCACCTGATCGTTGGCTCCTCAGCCGGCATAACCGTCTCATAGGTGAGGTGAACCGCCTCATGGAAGGGTATCAGTTCGGCGAGGCGGGGCGTCAGATATACGAGTTCCTTTGGGGGGAGTATTGCGATTGGTACATCGAGGCCAGCAAGGTGGCCCTCTACGGCGATGACGAGAGAGCGAAGGAGAGGACGCGCCACGTTCTGGTCTACGTCTTAGAGCGCACTTTGCGGCTCTTGCACCCCTTCATGCCCTTCGTCACCGAGGAGATATGGCAGCATCTTCCTTATGAGGGGGAGAGCCTCATGATCGCTCCTTGGCCGGAAGCGGGGCCGGTAGACGAGGGGGTGGAGCGAGCACAGGAGACCCTCTGGGAGCATATCCGGGTCATCCGCAACTGGAAGGCGGAGGAGAGGTTGGAGCCTCGAGTCGTGCCTCTGGCGCACACGGAGACAGGCGATCTTCACGAGTTATTTATGGGGGAGAGAGCAACCTTCGAGAGGTTAGCCGGAGTGCAGGAGCAAGATTGGGTGCCCGCGCTAACGAAGCCCCTTGATGGCCCTACTATCGTGACCGGTCCGTTTTCTACCGTTTTGGAGATTGAAATAGATAAAGGCAAGGAGCGAGAGCGCCTGAGTAAAGAACTAGAACGGGTGGAGAAGGAAATCGCCCGAGCAGTGGCGCTCTTGGCTAATGAGAAATTCACCACCAAGGCACCTCCGGAGGTGGTCGATAGGGAGCGGGAGAAACTGGCGAGATTTGAGGAGGAGAAAAAGAGGCTCTTGGAGAAGTTGGAGGGACTTTCGTAGGTGCGGGTTATCGCCGGAATAGCCAAGGGGAGACGGCTGAAGTCCCTGCCCGGCTCTGCTACGCGCCCCATCACCGACCGGGTGAAGGAAGCCCTTTTCGACATCCTGTGGCCTAGGTTGGAGGGGGCACACTTCCTCGACCTTTTCGCCGGCACAGGGAGCGTGGGCATAGAGGCCCTCAGTCGGGGAGCAGAAAGAGCCGTCTTCGTGGATCAGGGTCGAAAGGCGGTTCAGTTGATCAAGGAGAACCTCGCTCTTACCGGTTTGACGGATGGAGCCCGGGTCATACGGCAGGATGTCTTTCGCTTTATCCGAAAGGGGGCGCTGGCCCCCTTCGATATCGTCTATCTAGCACCGCCCCAGTACCGAGGGCTGTGGGCTGAGACCTTGCGGGCTTTGGACAGCCATGAGGAGATCCTGAAGCCAGAAGGGTTGATTATCGCCCAGATGCACCCCAAGGAATATCAGGAGTTGAGGCTTGAGGTCTTGGGACTCCAAGAGCGCAGAAGATATGGGAGCACCCTACTCTGCTTCTATACGCTCAAAGAACTAGGCCGGGAGACTAATTAGTTTGGGACTTTTGGCTCTTATCACCGAAGTAGGGTATAATGTTTGTGGTTCATAGCCCACAGGGGAGGAGAGAAGCAGTGAGTCGAAAGGTGTCTATAGCGCTGCTCGTTATCGTGTTCTTAGGTCTGGTGGGGGGTGTCCAGGCTCAGGAGAAGGAGTACTATTGGAACCGGCTGGATGTGGATATAACCGCGCAGAAGAACTCCGATATTTTGGTTACCGAGGCCTGGGAACTAACCTATAAGGAAGGCAGTTTCCATTTCATCTATCGCAGTGTCCCCACCGATCGCTTGGAAGATATAAGTTTGGTGGAGGTCTTGGTCGACGGCCAGAAGGCGGTGCCCGGCCGGGAGACCCCTTACACCTATGAAACCTATTACGATGATGGCGACTATGTAATAAAGGTCTATTTCCCCTATACCCAGGATTCTACCCATACCTATGTTTTCAGTTACATAGTGCAAGGCGGCCTCCGTATCTACGAAGGCGGCGACCAACTTTGGTGGAAGGCGGTCTTCGCCGATCGGGATTTCGTAGTCCGCACTTCGACGGTGACCGTCCATCTGCCGGAAGAGGTAGAAGAGGTGCAGAACACGGCCGCTTACGGCTGGGACGCTTACACCGACGTCCGCGACTCAAGGACGGTGGTCTTCGTGGCCCAGGACATAAGCCCCAGGCGGGAGTTGGAGGTGAGGGTGCAGTTCCCTCATGGCATCGTCGAGGGGAGCGCTCCCTCTTGGCAAGCAGCGGAGGATCTTAGAGCCTCGGTTCGCCCCTGGGCCACCTTGGGCTCTCTCTGCCTGGGCGTCTTTATACCGTTAGCCGCTTTCCTGGGGCTCTATACCCTCTGGTATACTAGGGGGCGGGATCGCCCCATCCGGATGCCCGCCGATTACCTGGTCGAGCCGCCCAGCGACCTTCCCGCCGGTGTGGTGGGCACTCTCCTCGATGAGCATGCCGATATGAAAGATATCGTGGCCACCATCGTCGATCTGGCTCGACGAGGCGTAATACGCATGCAGGAGATCGAGGAGAGAGGCTTCTTGGGCATTGGCACTCACCGAGAGTTCACCTTCGAGCGGACCGGCCAGGAGAAAGATCTAAGGGGATATGAAGGCACCCTCATTGGGGAGATTTTCGGCCGCCGCAGCAAGAAGAACTTGTCCGATCTGAAGAACAAGTTCTACAAGGCTATCCCTAAGTTGCAGAAACAGATGTACGAGGAAGTGGTAAAACTGGGCTTCTTCGCCCAAAGCCCGGAACGGACGCGCAAAATCTACACCGGCTTGGGTGTGGCGGGGATAGTCCTCTCCGGGGTTTTGGGTTTCTGTGCCATGGCCGCTTTGAGCGCCATCACGCCCCTGGCGATCTTGCCCTTCATCGGACTGGGGCTAGCCTTCCTGGGTGTGGTGATCTTTGGGCGGTTCATGCCTCGCAAGACCGGTGAAGGGTCGATGGCTGCCGCGAAATGGCGAGCCTTTAAGCGTTACTTGCAGGAGATCGAGCGGTACGCAGATCTCAGGGAAGCCAAGGATATCTTCGACAAATATCTCCCTTATGCTATCGCCTTCGGCCTGGAGCAGGATTGGGTGCGCAAATTCGCCGCCGCTGGGGCCCCGGCTCCGGATTGGTACATGCCCTATCCCCCTCTCATCTACGGTGCGCCGGGAGGCGGCACTGGTAGAGGGGTTGGAACCGGCGCCGGTCGGGGGATACCTTCCCTGCAAGGGGTGAGCGACGGTATGGCCTCCTCGCTCCAGTCGATGAGCGATGGGCTGGTCTCGCTCCTCAACTCCACAGGTTCTACCCTCTCTAGTGCACCTAGTAGTTCGGGCGGTGGTGGTGGTTTCAGCGGTGGTGGTGGAGGCGGGGGAGGCGGTGGCGGAGGCGGCGGAGGTGGCGCCGGCTAGAGCGTAATCTCTCAAGGAGGCAGAGATCGTGATCGGGCAAGGAAGAGTGGTGGGGGTGATCCTCATCCTCGTCGGTCTAGTGCTGGGAGTGGTGGCAGGCCTCTGGCTCCTCTCTAACGTCGCCAGTGGCCAGTTGCAGACAACGGGTTTCATCCTGGGGCTGGCCCTGGTGCTTATAGTTCTGGTGGCTCCTACCCTGGGCGCTGGTGCCTTCTTGCTCATCAGAGGCCGAGAGGAGGCCCGGGAGTTCGCCGAGGTGGAGAAGGAGAAGAGGGTCCTAAACATGGTCCAGACCCAGGGAAGGGTGCGGGTCTCCGATGTGGCTTTAGAACTGGACGTGAGTCGCGACCAGGTGAAGGATTACATCTACGACCTGGTGGGGAAGGGGCTCTTCACCGGCTATATCGATTGGAAGGAGGGGGTACTCTACGCCAAGGAAGCGGCGGAGATGGAGACCAACAAGTGCCCCAACTGTGGTGCTACCAGGGAGTTCGTGGGCAAAGGCATAGTCAAGTGTGAATACTGCGGAGCGGAACTATTCCTATAAGGAGGGAGATATATGGATCTGAGGGAAAGGGTAGTCGGTGCCCAGGAAGCCTTGGAGAGGCTCGTCCGGGCCATCCCCGGCTACAAAGGGTACAAAGAGAAGGAGTTGCGTCGGGAAGCGGACAAACTCCTGCGGATGCACCTGGCACGCCGTTTCGAGGAGCAGCGGGGAAGGCTCACCGGGGTCCAGTCTCGACTTGTCGAGGCGGGGGAACTTAAGGCTGTGGTGGCCTTGGAGCGGGCCATGATAAGGTTACAACTCCTCATCGACCGCCTAAAGACGGCCGCTTATGGCCATGCCGGT
>DFBK01000059.1:0-1782 GCA_002366595.1 Anaerolineales bacterium UBA3082
CAGGCGTATATTCATACCGGGGTCGAAGATCTCTGTGGGGTCTATCTCTATCTTCATTTGCTGGGCGATATAGTCTCGGGTGGAGGGGATGATCTGCATCAGCCCTTGGGCGTAGGCGTGAGAGATCGCCTCTGGGTCATACCTGCTCTCCTCCCGCATGATGGCGTAGAGAAGCAGGGGGTCCAGACCGAATTCCTGAGCCGCCTCCTCCACCTCCTGAACATAGGGCTTAGGGTAGGCCAGCCTCCAAAGGGAGAGGGGAGCGGCGTCCAAGTCTCGAAGCGCCACGACAGCGACCTTCTGAGCATCTCCCAAGAAGCCCCGCTCCGATAGGGCCTGGGCCATGGCTAACTCCATGGCTGGGCTCTCGGTGAAGCGGGCCGCAAAGAGGAGTTCCCTGCGGGCTAAACGCTTGAGCCCCAAGAGTTCCAGGGCTTTCACCTTCTCCAAGATGGAGTCGCCATCTGGAGGAAGAGAGGCCACGACAGAGGAGAACCCTCGCTTCTGAGCCAAGAGAGCGAAGTAGTTAGGCTCCAACTCCGTGAGGAGAGCGGAGGCTTCATCTAGAGCCTCGGGGTCTCCCACCCTTCTGGCCAAGAGGTACATCCGGTAGGCGGCATCGTCAGCCAAGGCGGTATCCGAGCGGCCCAGGCGGGAGTAAAGGGGCAACGCTTCCGCTAACCGCCCTTCCCCTTCCAAAAAGGTGGCCCCCCTCCACCAGCCATAGGGGTAAGGGAGGTCTTGGTATATCTCCAAAGCCTCTTCTGGCTCGAGAGCCTCTATGAGTTCCGCCTGAGCCAGTAAACTCTCCGCACTCTCCACCTTCTGGTACTCTTCTAGGGCTTCCTCGGCATAACCCAGTCGGGCCAGGGTCCGCGCCCAGCCCAGGCGCGCCTCCCCATCCTCTGGATCCCCCTCCAGCCAGGCTTGATATTCACCTCTGGCCTCCTCATACCGCCCCAGCCCCTCCAAGGCCCTGGCTCGTAGAGAGTTTGGCTCATCTATCAAGCGAAGGGACTCCAAAGCGTCGCTGAAGTAGAGGGCGGCGTTGAGGTCGGCGGCTAGGACGAGGGGATAGGTGGCGGTCCTGCGCATATCCACGAAGGCAGCGGGATAGGAGGAGAGGAGCGCCTTATATTTCTGGTACGACTCTTCAGTCCGCCCTTCCTCCTCCAAATATCGGGCGAACTCCAAGCGTAGGGGTGGGGAGCTCTCAAGTTCTAGGGCCTTTTCATATTCGACTTCCGCTTCTTTCTCCCCTAGGGAAGCGTAGTAGCGGGCCAGGATGAGATGAGCCTCGAAGGCAGCCGGGCTGTGGGGGCGATAGTCGATTATACTCTTCAGTTCCTGCACCGCTTCCACATCGGGCATAGCGGCCCGGGCGCTAGCCAGAAGGAAGTATTCGCTTATCTCTGGAAAACCTTCACTCAAGCGGCAGTAGAGAGCCTGGGCGGTGACGAGATCCGCCTCTTGGGCTTCCTTATAGAGGAGTTGGGGCGGCCCCACAGAAGCCCTTTGCATAGGCAAGGCCAGGATACCCAGGCCCAGCAGGGTTATGACCGCAACGATAATCCGGAGCACATAACCCATTTCATTCACTCACTATCCGAAAAGCATAGAGCCGAGCGTCGAGGGAACCCACATAGAGGAGATCCTCATAGATAAGGGGGGTCGATAGATCCCCCCGCGTGGGGTACCTCCAAAGGAGAGTGCCCCTCTTGGCCTCCAGAGCGTACAGTTTGTTGTCATCGGAGCCGAAGAAGAGCATACCTTTGAAGATGA
>DFBK01000059.1:1796-61526 GCA_002366595.1 Anaerolineales bacterium UBA3082
CTCCCAAGCGTAGAGGCAGCCATCGTTGGAGCCCACATAGACGACACTCCCCTCGACCAGGGGTGAGGAGTTGATGGCGAAGCCGGTTTCCTGCACCCAGGCCAGGCTCCCGTCTTTCACCCGAAGGGCGTAGAGATGCCTATCCTCAGAGCCCACATAGAGCAGCCCTTGGGATAGGGCCGGAGAAGAGCGCACAAAGCCTTCGGTCTGAAAGTGCCACTTGAGGTCGCCGCTTCTCGCGTCAAGAGCGTAGAGGTGATTATCGTCGGAGCCGAAGAATATAATCTCTCCCTCTAGGGTAGGGGAGGAGTTGATGGGGCCCACTGGCCCCCACCGCCAGGCTACCTTCCCGCTCTCAGCCTGAAGAGCGTAGAGGTAGCCATCGTTGGAGCCCACGTAGATCAGGTCACCGGCCCCGGTCGCAGAGGAGGTGATCCACCCCTCGGTCTCGTACCTCCACCTTAGCTCGCCTGTCGAGACCTCTAGGGCGTAGAGGTTATGGTCCCAAGAGCCTACATAGACCATATCGTTTAATACGAAGGGGGAGGAGAGGTTATCCTGGGCTTGAAAGCGCCACTTGAGGTCGCCCGTATGGGCATCGAGGGCGTAGAGGTAGTTATCGTCGGAGCCTATGAAGATCAGACCCTGAGCCACAACGGGGGTGGAGCGGATATAGTCACCCGTCTTATATGCCCAAGCCCATTTGAAAGAGGGAGAGGAGGCTAGGCCGCTCCCGCAGCCCAGCAGAAGGAAAAGGAGCGCTATTAAGAGACGAGGTCTCATCTGATCACCTGCCAGACCAGGGTATGATGCGGTGAATCAGGGGCGGAGGCTCTAGGGGCTCCGCACTCCAGGCGTAGGCACCTAGGAGGAGCGATTCCGCCTCCTGGGCCGCCTCCTTGCTCTGGGCATGAACGGTCAAGATCTTTTCGCCCGCCTCCACCTGATCGCCGATTTTCTTGTGTAGGACTATCCCCACACCATGGTCGATGGGCTCTCCTTTCTTGGCTCGCCCTGCGCCCAGCCTCATAGCGGCCATCCCCACCTTCTGGGCATCGAGGGCCGCGATATAGCCAGCCCGAGGTGCAGTTACAGGGTGCTGGAGAGGGGCTTGAGGGAGGAGCATCGGGTCATCGATGGGTGCCGGATCTCCCCCCTGGGCCACCACCAAATCCTTGAACTTCTCCAACCCTCTCCCTGACCGGAGGGCGCCCCTCAGGGCCTCTTGGGCTGCTTCTGCATCATAACTACTGGTCAACATAAGCATATGAGTGGCGATGACCAAGCAATGTTCCCAGAAATCCGGCGGGCCAGAGTCTTTCAAAGTGTCGATCGCCTCCCGCACCTCCAGGGCGTTTCCCACCGCGTAACCCAACGGTTGGCTCATATCCGATATGACCGCCGAAACCCTTCGTCCTACCCCTTCCCCGATCTCCACCATCGCCTGAGCCAACCTAACGGCTTCTTCCTCGCTCTTCATAAAGGCTCCTCGTCCCACCTTCACATCGAGGACGATGCCGTCGGCTCCGGAAGCCAACTTCTTGCTCATGATGCTGGAGGCGATGAGGGGGACGCACCCTACCGTGGCCGTTACATCCCGCAAGGCGTAGAGCACCCCATCGGCGGGAGCCAACTCCTCCGTCTGCCCTGCCACTACGATGCCGTACCGAGCCAAGTTGCTCAAGAAGCGATCCCCATCCAGTTGGGAGGTGAAGCCAGCGAACGATTCCAGTTTGTCCAGCGTCCCCCCGCTGAAGCCCAGTCCTCGACCCGATATCTTGCCTACGGGCACTCCACAAGCGCTCACCAGAGGGGCTACCACCAGAGTTGTCTTATCGCCCACGCCGCCTGTGCTATGCTTGTCCACCACGAAAGGGGCGACCCCTTTGAGATCCAACATTCGGCCGGAACGGGCCATGGCCTTGGTGAGGTGTATCGTCTCCTCTTTGCTCATCCCCCGTAGATAGACCGCCATGAGCCAAGCGGCGGCCTGATAGTCGGGGATCTCACCCTGGGTGAACCCCTGGATGAAGAAATCTATCTCTTCTTTCGATAGAGAGAAACCGTCCCGCTTTTTAGCGATTATGTCTTGAGCGCGCATGGTAGCCAACTCCTTGGCCGATATTGGAACATGCAAAATCATACCATCCGGCCCGACTTTTGTCCAGGGCGACAAAGGAGGCCACCGTCGGTCTTATCAGGCTGGTCACCCCGCTACTTCGAGGGGATGATGACCGATGTCCCGAGGTCATCAATCTTTTGGTTCAACTGGGAGCCGAGAAAACGAATATCTATCTGAGCGTGAAAATATACCAGTCCGCTACAATTACCTCTGAGGCAAGGAGTTGTGAAGCCAAGGGGTTGACAAAACTAGAAAAGTCCGGCAATATATAGATGTATGTAAAACTATCGATATATTGGAGGGATGAGATTGAGCATCAATTGTGTGGATTTCTGCAAGGCCCTCTCTGATGAGACGAGGCAGTCGATCCTCGAGATGCTGCAAAGGGGTGAGATGTCGGTGGGGGAGATCGTGGAGGCTTTCAAGATCAGCCAACCCACCATATCTCATCACCTGAACGTGTTGAGAAATGTGGGGCTCGTGACTAGCCGCAAGGAGGGAAAGCAGGTATTCTATTCCATCAACAAAGAGAACGTAGAGGAGTGTTGCGGCAAGATGGTGGCCAAGTTCTGCGTGGAGTTGCCATGTAGCCAACGGCCCTAGGAAGTGGAGGCACTTGGGAGTGCAACTGGGAAGGCTGACCATGATCTGTTTACCCTTACTTGGTTGAGGGTCTGCTTTCCCGCCGGTGGAAGCGAGACATACTATTGCTACTAGCAGGAGGAGCGATTTGGGCAAGAAGAAGATGATTCACAAGAATGAGATCAAGGAGGCCGTTCGGCGACATTACGGAGAGATAGCAGCCCAGGCGAAGGGGGAAGGGGCTGCCAGTTGTTGTCCTGCTTCCAGTTGTTGTACCCCGGAGGAGGCTTGTAGCGCTGAGGCCCTCTATTCGCCGGAAGATCTGGCGGGGTTGCCCTCCAGCGTGACCGAGGTCACTTTGGGCTGCGGCAACCCTACCGCCATAGCTGGGCTCAAGCCCGGAGAGGTGGTCCTGGATCTGGGGAGCGGCGGGGGAATAGATCTCTTCCTGGCTGCCCAGAAGGTGGGTCCCACGGGTAAGGCCATCGGCCTGGACATGACCCAAGAGATGATCGATCTAGCGAAAAAGAACGCCCGGAAGGTGAGAGTCCAGAACGTCGAGTTCCATCTGGGCGAGATGGAGGATATGCCCCTCGAAGACGAGTCCATCGACGTGATCATCTCCAACTGCGTCATCAACCTCTCTCCGGACAAAGATAGAGTCTTCGCCGAGGCCTACCGGGTCTTGAAACCAGGGGGGAGGATGGTGATCTCCGATCTGGTGGCCGAGGGCGACCTGCCGCCCGCGGTGAGGCGGAGCATGGAGGCCTGGGTGGGCTGTGTGGCCGGGGCCCTGGACAAAAGGGAGTACTTGGAGAAGATCGAGGCCGCCGGCTTCATCGACCTGAAGACTAGGGTAGGGGGGTCGCCCGTTGAGGAGAGGGCAGGCGCCGACATCTACCTAAGGGTAGTACACATCGATGTAGAGGCCTATAAACCTGCCTAATGGGGGATAGAAGGGAGATGGAGAGCCATCCCTCTTTGTGATATACTTGTGATAGGAGGCGGTGTGGAGCGGGTTTTGGTGATCGGTGGGGGGTTGGCCGGTTCCGAGGCGGCCTGGCAGGCGGCTCAACATGGGGCTAAGGTCACACTATTCGAAATGCGGCCCCAAGCCATGACCCCGGCCCATCGCACCGGAGATTTGGCGGAGTTAGTCTGTAGCAACTCTCTAGGTTCCAACCTGATAGATAGGGCTTCTGGCCTCCTGAAAGAGGAGTTACGTCGTCTGGGCTCCCTCATCGTGGCCGGTGCTGACCAGACAGCCCTTCCCGCCGGTGGAGCCTTAGCCGTAGACAGGGAGGCCTTCTCCAGAGCGGTGAGTGAACGGATATCGAGTCATTCTGGGATAGAGATACGCCGCCAGGAGGTGCAGGAGATACCTTCGCCTAGGCCGGTGATAATAGCCACTGGCCCTCTCACCTCCCAGGCCTTGAGCGCTTCCATAGCCAAACTCACCGGGGAGGAGTACCTCTACTTTTACGATGCCCTGGCTCCCATCGTCACTTTCGATTCTATCGACCTAAGCAAGATCTTCCGAGCCTCGCGCTACGCGAAAGACGCTCACGACTATATCAACTCTCCTCTAAAGAGGGAAGAGTACTACCATTTTGTGGAGGAGTTAAAAGCAGCGAAGGCCATGCCCTTGCGGGAGTTCGAGAGGGAGGCTAAGTTCTTCGAGGGGTGTCTACCTTTAGAGGTCCTGGCTCAGCGGGGGAGAGACGCCCTGGCCTACGGCCCCTTGAGACCCACCGGCCTGGTCGATCCCCGGACGGGAAGGCGTCCCTATGCAGTCGTACAACTCCGCCAAGACAACTTGGCGGGGACTCTATACAACATGGTTGGCTTCCAGACCAACCTCCGCTGGGGAGAACAGAAGAGAGTCTTTCGCCTCATCCCGGGGCTGGAGAATGCCGAATTCGTCCGCTACGGTCAGATGCATCGCAACACCTTCATCAACTCCCCCGTTCTCTTGGAGCCCACTATGATGTTCAGGCATAAGCCTGGTATCTTCTTCGCTGGCCAGATCACGGGCACTGAGGGGTACGTGGCTGCTGCGGCCGGAGGGCTTATCGCTGGGCTCAACGCCGCTCGTCTGATTCAAGGAGAGCCCCTTTTGGTCTTTCCGCCCACTACCATGCCAGGGGCCCTAAGTCATTATATCTCCCGGGCCAGGGAGGGGGATTTCCAGCCCATGAAGCCCAATTTTGGCCTTTTGCCTGCGCTGAAGGTGCGAGGTAAGCGGGCCAGATACAATGCCTATGCCAAGAGGGCCTTGGAAGACTTAAAGGGCTTAGACACGACATGACTAGGGGTTCGATGCGCGATACATACCAAGAATTATCAGGGTCCTACCATGAGCGAGTTTGGTCGTACTTCAAGCAAAGAGGATTTGAATGCGTTCGGTTAGACATCGGAAAGCCTAAAAGGAAGGGAAAACGCCCCGATTTTAGGGTAGAAAAAGGCGATTGTGCATTTATTTGTGAAGTAGAGGTCATTTTTTCTGGGGGTATAGGGCAGAGCTCAGACTTTTGGCATAACGACTTCATTGAGCGCACTAGGAAACACTTCGACCAGCCACACCTGCGAGAGCTACCGTTTTACGTTGCCATATCTACGCCTAATCTTTACGCTCTAAATGAGCAGGAGAGAAACAAGATGTGTATTTGGTTGGAAGACCATCTCCGGGGCATAGAGAAAGAATGTGAAGGTGCCAGGTGGAGGTATCATAAGTACCCACTCGCAAGTGATCAAGGATGGATTTTCTTCCAGATATACGGGCCCATTAGGGGGACAAAACTAGAACTTAAACCTTACGCTGGAGGAGCTGTGGGGATAAATAAGGCAGCTGTTCTACAACGAGTCGATCATGCGATGAAGCAATTGCGTAGCCACGCCGAGGTGGAAGCACCAGACATTCCCCGGATAATTGTCTTGGCTTCTGCAAGTGCCTTCTTTGACATCATGATGCTATGGCTAGCTCACTCCTCTGTGATAAAGGATGCCTTAATACAGAATCCTGATCTCAGTGCACTGGCCCTGCTTGATCCAGTTCCAGTGGATGCCAAGGAGGCCAAAGATGCTTTCGGATTGGTGAAGGAGGCGCTCGAATCTGGCAAACCGCTTGAAATAGTGGATAGATTTATAGTATTTCACAATCCGAATGTTATCAATGCCAGGCCGCTAGACCGTGGAGTGTTTGACGATGGATACTCTAAGCAGTATATAGGCCAGCCTTGGTAGCGAGCGGCGCTCGCTGTTTATACCTGTAGCGCCTTGCAGGAGGTAGAGCCTTCGCGTAGTCGTAACAAAACACCAAAACACACACAAAAAAAACAAAAGTAACTCGCCTAGACTATACGAAGGGTCTAGGTGCGAGTAAACAGAAGATTAGGAGGTACTTTTGACCAAGGAGATAACGCTCCCTGTAGACGAGCCTATCGAGCGTGGCCTCTTGGTGGGGGTAGAACTGAAGCGGGAGAAGTCGGTCTGGCGCGCGGAGGATTCCCTTGCGGAGTTGGCCCAGTTGGCCCGTACGGCAGGGATCGAGGTGGTGGGATCTACTATCCAGCGCCTCGATCACCCTCGGCCTGCTACCCTCATCGGCAAGGGAAAAGTGGAGGAACTCAAGGCTCTTAAGGGCGAACTCAAGCCTGATGTGATCGTCTTCGATGAGGAACTCTCCCCCCGCCAGCAACGGAACCTAGAGGAGGAACTAGACCTCCAAATTCTCGACCGCACAGCCCTGATCCTGGATATCTTCGCCAAACACGCTCGCACTCGTGAGGGGAGGCTCCAGGTCGAATTAGCCCAGTATGAGTACCGACTGCCTCGTCTGACCCGCCTCTGGACCCACCTAGCACGTCAGGTAGGGGGCACTGCAGCCCGTGGCGGCCCCAGTGGCGTGGGGGTGAGGGGGCCCGGCGAGACCCAATTAGAGACCGACCGACGAGAGATAGGGCGAAGGATAGCCCACCTGCGACAGCAACTGGAGGAAGTCCGTACCCATCGCCGCCTCTATCGCCGACGACGTCGCCGCGCAGCCATCCCGGTGGTGGCCATCGTGGGCTACACCAACGCCGGGAAATCTACCCTTTTGAACTCTCTAGCCGACTCAGATATCTTGGTGGAGGATAAACTCTTCGCCACCCTGGACCCTACTACGCGGCGCGTGTCCCTGCCCAACGGACGAGTGGCCCTCTTCACCGACACCGTGGGCTTTATCCAGAAACTCCCTACCCAATTAGTGGCCGCCTTCCAGGCTACCCTGGAAGAGATCACAGAAGCCGACCTCCTCCTTCACATTGTCGACATAACACACCCCCACGTACAGGAGCAAAGCCTAGCCGTGGAGGAGACCCTGAGGCGGATAGGGGCTGATGATAGGCCCCTGGTGACCGCTCTCAACAAGACAGATCTCCTTCCCTCCTCGGAGAACTCGCCACCTCTAGCAGAGATCGCTCATCGCTACCCCAGCTGTGTACCTATTTCAGCGCTCGAAGGCACGGGCTTGAACCTCCTGCTCAGGCGGGTAGAAGAGGTCCTAGAGCGGTTGTAGACCTTCCCACTTATATGGTGGAATTCACTCGGCGGAAGTAGATTGTGTGTGCGATGGCTTTTCGGTCGAGAGGAGATAGAGGAGATCGAGCCAGCAATTGAGGTAGCACAACAATTGGGGTTTAACGTTGCTGGCTCCATCCCCGCGGACACCGTTTTCTTCCGGGCTACGATGCCGTGGTGGCTATGTACCACGATCAGGGGCATATCCCTATCAAGTTACTGGGCTTTGTCGAGGGGGTGAACGTCACTTTTGGTCTGCCTATCATTCGCACGTCGGTGGACCACGGCACGGTCTTCGGCAAGGCGGGGAAGGGAACGGCCAATCCCACCAGTATGATCGAGGCCCTGAAGTTAGGGGCTCGTATGGCAGGATCAAAGATCGAATAGCAGCATTGATTGCTGGATAAGTAGGAGAGTTACATAGCATCCAGCCATGCGGCACATATTGGAATGCACGACCGCAACATTGGAGGAATGACCATATGATTGAGGTAATCATGCCCAAGTTAGGCCTCACCATGGAGGAGGGCACCATCGTCCACTGGCTTAAGGGTGAAGGGGAAGAGGTAAAGAAGGGCGATCCCCTCTTCGAGGTGCAAACCGACAAGGTGACCATGGAGGTGGAGGCGTCAGCCTCAGGAACCCTGGGTAAGATATTGGTTCCGGAGGGGGAGACGGTACCTGTGGTTCAGGTGATAGGCTATATTCTGGAGCCCGATGAAGAGGCGCCCGAGGAGTGGCCGATCCCTGTGGCCGCTGTGGCGACCGTTGCACCGAGGCCACCGGCCGCTGTGCCGAAGTCCCTTGCCACCCCAGCAGCCAAGAGGATGGCACGAGATAAGGGGATCGATCTGGCTCAGATAAAAGGTACCGGTGAAGGAGGGGTTATCACCAGGGAAGATGTACTGCGTTTTGAAGAGAAGCCAACGCGCAAAGTGGTTATGGCTCCACCGAGGCGAGTCAAGGCCAGTCCCCGGGCTCGGAGGCTGGCCAAGGAAAAAGGGGCATCCCTTTCGGAGATCGAGGGCACAGGCCCCGGAGGGCGGATAACGGAGCAGGACATCCTCGACTTTTTGGCCTCACAGGAACTCGTAACTCCCAGCCCCATTCAACGGGTCACGGCGGAGCGGTTGAGTGAGAGTTTCACCACCGCACCCCACTTCTATTTAACCATGGAGGCTCAGGCTACGAGGCTGGTCGAATGGCGAGAGAGGCTCATTCCCATCATCGAGGAAGAGGTGAGGGTGCGCTTGACCTTCACCGATATGCTGACCCTCTTGGTGGCTAAGGCTCTTCAAGACCACCCTTTGGCTAACGCCTCCTGGGAAGATGGTCACATTCGCATAGCCAAGGAGATAAACATAGGGATGGCCACGGCAGTAGAGAAGGGGCTGATCGTCCCTGTCATCAAGAACGCTGATCAAAAGAGCCTGGGGGAGATAGCGAGGGAACGCTTCGAACTGGCTGATAAAACCGCCAAGGGGAAACTGAACCTTGAGGAGTTGGAAGGTGGAACCTTCACCCTGACTAACCTGGGGATGTTCGGGGTTGACGAATTCGGAGCCATTATCAACCCTCCCCAGAGCGCCATTCTGGCGGTGGGCCGCATCGCCGAGCGAGCAATGGTGGAGGATGGAAAAGTGGTGGCTAGGCCCACTATCCGGCTGACCCTCTCAGTGGATCATAGGGTGCTCGATGGCGCGGAGGGCGCACGGTTTCTAAGAGATCTGAAAAGCGTGATTGAAGAGCCAGGCGGGGTATTCATAGAGAGCTCTAGTCAAGATGATCTTGAGATCGTCTAGTCATGAGTGTGATGGCCTGCCTCTGGTATGAGTGCAGCCGCTAGACGCAATTCGCAAGATCATAGCCGCCTGCGACCTTTTGATTTGATCTCAGCCGACGCATTGGGATTCTGATCCGATGACCATCGAGCTATCAAGTGGCGGAGGACCAAAATGGCGTCTAGACGGTGCAACCGAAGGTCCGTCAGAGTCCTCCTCTAACACGCCGAGAACGACCTCCCGCACCTCTTCCAGCACTGCTATGATACCAGGGTAGGGGGGTGTAGCCTTGATTGTGAACTTCACACTATATATCTTATGTAAAACTTACATATAAACCCGGCCTCTAGTTTGACATAACCTCCTAAAGAATCTTTTACCAGATGGCCCTTTGGCAAGGCATTAATAATCCCCCAACAACCTACTTTACCTACTCACTAATTTGCTTCCCAGGGCAAAGGGTGATAGAATTTGAAAAGGGACGAGATTAGTTATGTCAAGAATTCGCATAAAAGATAAAAAGCTCCAACGGCTGACTTTGATTCTCCTGGTATCCATCGTGGCTGCTGCTTCCTACCTGGCGGGGTTCGCTTCTCAGGTGATTCCCGCCTATGTAGGTGAAGTAGAAGAGAGCGAGATCTTCCATCCTACAGCGGAGGAGCCGCCTGAGTTCGGGGTCTACTGGGAAGCGTGGAACCTGGTGGAGGAGAACTTCTATGCAGAACTCCCCGATGCCCAGGTCCAGACTTACGGCTCCATTCGAGGGATGCTCGCCGCCCTTGGGGACCCAAATACTTTCTTTATCGAGCCCCCAGATCGGCAGATAGAGAAAGCCCAGTTTCAGGGTCGCTATGGGGGCATCGGCGCCGAATACACGATGAGGAACGGCTACCTAGTCGTGGTAACGCCCTTCCCGGACTCTCCCGCTTCCAGAGCAGGCATCCGCCCCGGCGACATAATCGTCGCCGTGGACGGGACCGATATCTTCGGCCTCTCTCAAAACGAAGCCGCTCTCCTTATTCGAGGGCCAGTAGGTATGAAGGTAGAATTGACTATCCGAAGAGAAGGTGAACTGGAGCCCTTGATCGTTCAACTCACCCGGGAAGAGATCGAGCTGCCCACAGTTACCTGGGGGTTGAAAGAGGAGGAAATCGGCTATGTCAAGTTATCCTTCTTTGGCGGGCGCACCAACGAGGAGCTACGACACGCTCTCACTGAACTACAAAGCCAGGGCGCTACCAGCCTGATCCTAGATCTCAGGAATAACCCCGGCGGCCTCATCGGGGCAGCAGTGGATGTAGCCAGTCAGTTCATCGATACCGGCGTCATCCTCTACCAGCGGGACGCCCAAGGGAACGACCAAGCTTTTCCGGCCAAAAAGGGAGGCTTGGCTACCGAAACCCCTCTTGCCGTCTTGGTCAACGGTGGCACGGCCAGCGCAGCCGAGATAGTGGCTGGAGCCCTCAGCGATCATCAACGCGCTGTCATCATCGGCGAGAAGACCTTCGGCAAGGGCTCCATCCAGACGGTTCGCGAACTTAGCGATCACTCCAGCATCCACGTGACCACCGCCCACTGGCTGACCCCCCAGGATCACGAGATCGAAGGGGCTGGGCTTACCCCCGACCTCGAAGTTCCCCTGACACAAGAAGATATCGACAACCAACGCGATCCCCAACTGGATGGGGCTCTCGCATACCTGAGAAGCCTCCTCCCCTACCCTGTATCGGGAGTCCTCCAACCAGTGAATATTATGTCAACTAAGAGGGGAATATAGTGGCAAAAGCGGCCAAACTCGCCGGACTCACTTTGCTCACGGTTTTCATCGTCGCTACCTCCTACCTTGCCGGCTCGGCAGCCGGTTTTATCCTCGCCTCCCCGGTGATGGCAGAGAAGAGTATAGCGCCTCCACCAGCCTTAGAGGAAGAGTTCAGGCTCTTCTGGGAGGCTTGGCGGATCGTGGAGAATGAGTTTTACCAAAGGCCCATCGACTCTAAGGAACTCGCCTATGGGGCTATCCGGGGTGCTCTCTCCACCTTAGAAGACGAAAATACCTTCTTCATCACCCCAGAGCGTATAGCCATCATTCGCGAGGATCTCACTGGAACCTTCGAGGGTATCGGGGCCTTAGTAAAGATAAACGAGGATGGCTATCTAGTCATCGTCGAGCCTCTAGCAGGGAGGCCTGCAGATCTGGCCGGGCTCAAGGCTGGAGATCTGGTCTTAGAAGTGGATGGAGTGGAGACACGGGGGATGAACCTCGTAGAGGCTATCAGCCTCATCCGGGGTCCGAAGGGGACAACGGTCCATCTCACCATCCGGCGGCAAGGCATTCTTGAGCCCTTCGAGGTGGAGATCATACGTCAGCGGATCGAACTCCGCACCATAGAGTACCGCCTCTTGAATGGCGAGATAGGGTATATCAAACTCAACGAGTTCAACTCCCAGGCCCCTCGACAGTTGAGGGCGGCCCTCATAGATCTTTTGGCTAAAAACCCTCGAGGGTTGATCCTAGATCTGCGTGATGACCCTGGTGGGTTGGTTACGGCAGCCATCGATGTGGGGAACCAGTTCATCGCCGAGGGCGTCATCATGTCCGAGAGGGGCAAAGATATAGAGGAAGATTATGAGGCTCAAGGCGGCGGCCTGGCCACCGAGATCCCCTTGGTCGTCCTGGTGAATGGGGGGAGCGCCAGCGCCTCGGAGATAGTTGCCGGAGCCATACAGGACTACGGAAGAGGAATCCTCATTGGTGAGAGGACCGTGGGCAAGGGCTCCGTCCAAGTTCAGCACGAGTTGAGCGACGGCTCTGGTTTACGCATCACCATAGCCCATTGGTTCACCCCCCACGGTCGGCTCATAGAGGGAGAGGGGCTCATCCCCGACATCGAGGTCTACATCACCGACGAAGATCTGGCTAGCGGCCTGGATCCTCAATTGGAACTGGCCATCGATTACCTAGAGAGATGACAGAGAAAGTTATCGTTGTCAATAGAAAGGCCCGCCACGATTATTTCATCGACGAAACCTACGAAGCGGGGCTAGCCCTCACCGGCACGGAGATAAAATCGATCCGGGCTGGCCGGGTCAACCTTAAGGATAGTTACGTCATGATCAGAGGTAGCGAGGCTTGGCTGGTGGGCGTTCACATAGCCCCTTATAAAGAGGCCGGTCGCCAAAGCCACAACCCCAAAAGAGACCGGAAACTCCTCCTCCACCGCTATCAGATAAACCGCCTCGCAGGGAAGGTGAAAGCGAAAGGCTACACCATCGTGCCCTTGCGCTTATATTCGAAGGATAGATACGTCAAAGTGGAGATAGCCTTGGCCAGAGGGAAGAAACTCTACGACAAGAGGCGGGATATCGCCGAGAGAGAGGCCCAGCGGGAGATGGAGCGGGCCTTGGCTAGGCGTAGGAAGGCGAAATCCGCAGAATGAAAGGTAGTGATTACCTTGGCCAGCCCTCATCACCCAGCGTTTAAGACCCCCCTTTTCCATTAGCAGTGTTAGGCGAACAACCGCTGGAAAGAGTGTGCGAGTGGTTTATTGCACACGATGTGGTTGTGTGCTTGGCATAGTCTCCGAGGAATAGGGCACATTATTATTCAAAGGACGGAAAACGATCGTAAATCCAACGCGATCCTACACTACAGGTTGGATTCTCCAGCTGGTCATAGGTCTGGTTGTCCTTGGATTATGCTATCTCTTAGGCCCCAAAACAGGACTCTTCCATTTTCACATCATCTTCCCCCTGGGGGTCTGGCTCCTCTGTGACGGCCTTAACTTCCGCCTTACCGGTCGCTCGACGCTGCAGGGCCCTAAAAGAAAAATAGTGGAAATGATCCTCTGGGGCGCTCTCTTCGGCCTCTTTTTAGATTTCCAGATGATCGCCGTCACCAAGATACTCCGCTATTTGACCGTTAACACCCCCCTCCTGGCCCTAGGGCTCTATATAGGCTGGGGCTTCTGCCTTCCCGCCATCTATGAATCGTATCGGCTGGCCTCCCTCCTCACCCGAGGGTTCGGCAAGAGAGCCCTCCTCCCCCAGAGGTGGCGGAAGGCTTTGCTTTCCGCCTCTGGACCGATGGGGGCGATCCTTCTTGTCCTTCCCCTCTTCGCCTTTCTCCATATGGAGACCTGCGGGCCCCTCATCATCCCCAGTTTCGCCGGCCTTTGGCTTCTCTCAGAATACGGGATATACAGAAAAAGGTCGCAGGGACTCCTAAAGACCCTCCTAGAGGGCTTCTGGAACCCTCTGGCAGCCTTGACCCTGGCTTCCATAACCTTGACCCTTATCTGGGAGGGTCTAAACGCTCTCATGGGCTCTTGGCGGTACCAAAACCTCTTCTGGCTCCAGCCGTGCCTTTTAGGTATCCCCCTGGTGGCCTTTTTCGGCTACTTTTGCTGGTATGTCCTCTTTCTTTCCCTCTATCAACTGGTTTCCGGAGAAGAAGTCTGGTACTAAGTCGCCAAGGTCATAGCAGCAGGATTCCTCTCTTGCGTTTGCTAAAGGCCTAGACCTGGGCTATACTCTTTCCCATCCCACAGGGATCCTTTACGGACGATCACAGATAGGAGGAAGAAATGGCTCAGGCCAGGATAGGGATCATTGGCGGCAGCGGCCTCTACGAGATGGAGGGGCTCACCGACGTAAAAGAGGTAAAGGTGAAGACCCCCTTCGGGGAGCCCAGCGATCTCATCGTCATCGGGACCCTAGAGGGGCGAAGGGTGGCTTTTCTGCCTCGCCACGGGCGGGGGCATCGGATCATGCCCACCGAACTCCCCTCCCGAGCCAACATATACGCCCTGAAATCTTTAGGCGTGGAGCATATAATAGCCGTCAGCGCCTGCGGAAGCATGAAAGAGGAGATCCACCCCCTGGACATGGTCATCCCGGACCAGATCTTCGACCGCACCAGGGGCCGTATCAACACCTTCTTCGGCGATGGGGTGGTGGCCCATATCTCCTTCGATGAGCCCTTCTGTCCTGGCCTTAGCGCGCTCCTCTATCAAGCAGCCAAAGAGGTTGGAGCCAGGGCACATAAGGGAGGGACTTATGTGATAATAGAGGGGCCCTCTTTCTCCACCAAGGCTGAATCCCGCATCTATCGGGGGTGGGGGGTGGACATCATCGGCATGACCGTCCTGCCAGAGGCGAAACTGGCCCGGGAGGCGGAGATCTGCTACGCCGTCCTGGCCAATGTCACCGACTACGACGTCTGGCAGGTGAGCGAGGAGCCGGTGAGCGTGGAGATGTTGATCGACAACCTGGTAAAGAACGCAGAGATGGCCAAGAAGATCATCAAGAAAGCCGTCCCCCATATCCCCGAGGCTCGCACCTGCCCCTGTCCCACAGCCTTAAAGAACGCTATCATCACCAGCAAAGACCGCATCCCAGAGAAGGCGAAGAAGGACCTGGGACTCCTCATAGGGAAGTACCTGGAAGAATAGTCAAGCGTTTTCCGATGACATAATGAAGGGGAGTCGAGTTCGACTCCTCTTTTGCCGCTTGAGACCTTTTTCCGAGCCACCCAACACTATTGTTGCGATTCTATCCGCAGACTTTTCGTCGGCAGCCAGGGTCAATCTGTTTCCGTCTCTCAGTATAGAACCGCCCGGCTCTCGGGGTCATTGAACTCTCCTACCAAGATCTGCCCCTCGGACACTCCTTCCTTCAAGGCGCGTTTCACCCCGATGCAACTCTCCTTCAGCCATTGCATCATGGCCCAAGGGGTTGGGAGTTCGTTCCGCCGGCCGTATTGGGTGGGGCAAGGGCTTAGGACTTCGACGAAGGCGAACCCCTTACGCTCCAGAGCCCTGGCCAGGATATTGATCAGCGCCTTCACATGATAGACGCTCTGGCGGGCCACATAGGTGGCTCCCGCCCCCAAAACCAACCGGCAGAGGTCAAAAGGCGGCTCTCTGTTCCCCTGAGGAGTGGTCATGGTGAAGGCTCCCAGAGGCGTGGTGGGGGTGACCTGTCCCCCGGTCATGCCATAAATCAGGTTATTGGCACAGATCACCGTCAAATCGATATTCCGCCGGGCGGCATGGATCAGATGATTACCCCCGATGGAGGCTATATCCCCATCGCCGCCGATAACTACCACTTTCAGTTCCGGCCGGAAGAGCTTGGCCCCTGTGGCGAAGGCGATGGGGCGCCCATGGGTGGTATGGAGGGTATCAGCAGCGAAATGGGGGCTGGGGATCCAGCCCGCGCATCCGATACCGGAGACGAAGAGCATCTCATCCGGGTGCCATCCTACCTTGTCAACGGCTCTAAGGATGGCCCCCATGAGGATGCCATGACCACAACCGGCGCAGAAAGGGGTGGAAAAGGCCTCAGCGCGGAGACCCTTCAATGTTGAGTGGTGGGGCCTACTCCTCTCCCTCACCTTCATTCTCCAGGGTGATAACGATTCTTTTCGCTCCCTCCGTGCCGTGAAGGGTGGAGACCAGGGCTTTCACCACCGCCTTCACCACCTCAGCCGCGAACTCGGTGCGCCAGGGTATATCCCGCCCGTCAACCACCAGGGAAACTCTCTCTTTCTTGGGATTCATCAGATACTCCTTCTCTATTAAGTCGGCCAATCCTGCTACATCACGGTGCTCGAACTGGGGGACATCCAAATCGAAGGGTTGATCGGTGACCAGGGCTAAAAGTTCGTGTTCGTGGCAGAGTAGTTCTTGGCCCCTAGCCTGGCGGGAGACCTCGATCTTAGGCTTGTCGCCGCTCTTGTACCCCTCCGTGAGGACCAAATCTACCTCGCCGATATAAGCCAAAAGTTCATCGAGGCTCCTCTCCCTATCCACCCGTTTGATGAGGGCTAGTTTCTCCGGCGAGGAGATGAGGACCGCATCGCTTCCCGCTTGGGCGTGGCGCCAAGAGTCCTTCCCCGGCTTATCTATCTCAAAACCGTGGGTATCATGCTTGATGGTGCCCACCCTATAGCCTCTCCCTTTCAACTCCCGGATCAGTTTTTCCAGAAGGGTTGTCTTCCCTACCCGGGATTTGCCCACCACAGAGATGAGCGGGATCATACCTCCACCCCCTCGGGCCAATCAAGCATCTGAGCCCGCAACCTCTCCCCTGCTTTAACCACCGTCGTGCCCTCGGGAACGACGAGAAGAGCGTTGGCCCGCACCATTGAGGTGAGGATGCCAGAACCACCGGGCCCCCCTATCGGTTTGGCATGGTAGACATCCCCTCGCTTAGTTACCACACTGCGCACGAACCCCCTGCGGGCGCCGCCGATGATATCCTCATCCACTATTACCTCCACCTCCGGCTTCTCCACCACTCTCCTCCCCAGCATGGTCAGAATCGCCGGCCTAGCGAACTGCTCAAAGGAGACCATGGCCGATACCGGGTTCCCCGGTAGGCCGATCAAGGGCACCCCTCTTATTTGGCCGAAGGCCAAAGGCTTCCCCGGCTTCATATTCACCTGCCAGAAATCCATCTCTCCCTCAGAGGCCAGGACCTCTTTTACCACATCGTATTCGCCGACGGAGACCCCGGCCGAGGTGAGAAAGAGATCAACCTGGGCCTCCAGCCCCTCCCGGATCTTGGCCTTTATATCTTCTATCCTATCCTTAGCGATCCCCAACCTCACCGGTATGCCTCCATACCGTATTACCAGGGCAGTGTTTGAATACTCGTTGCTGTTCCGGATCTGGCCGGGGCCGATCTCTTCATCGATAGCCACCAACTCATCTCCAGTGGCCAAAACAGCCACCCGAGGACGGCGGATCACCTCCACCTCCGGCCGCCCCAAGGAAGCCAGGACGCCGAGTTCCTGGGGGCGCAAAACCGTTCCCTTGGCCAGGACTAGCTCTCCTTGTCGGATATCCTCTCCCGCAGGCCTCACATTCTTCCGGGGCGAGACCTCCTTGTAAACCTCAACCATGGGCCCCCAACCACCTCTCAGCCCCTCGCTCGTCTCCTCGAAGCGCACCACGGCATCTGCCCCTTCAGGGAGAGGGGCCCCGGTCATAATCCGAATCGCCGTCCCTGGCTCCACCTTCAAACGGGTGGTGTGCCCGGCTGCCAGATCAGCCAACACCTTGAGCGTTACCGGGCTCTTCCTGGAAGCGCCTACCGTATCTCCAAAGCGCAGAGCGTAGCCGTCCATGGCCGAGTTGGAGAAGGGAGGGATATCGATATTGGAATAGATATCCTCCGCCAGAACCCGATCCAAGGCCTCCAAGATGGGCACCTTCTCCGCCTCCAAAGAGTGAAAATGCTCTAATATCCTCCTCCGAGCCTCATCCACGCTGATCATGGTAACCCCCTTGCAAAAGTATAGCCAGCCTATTCTGGGCTTCTTCTTCCACAGTGGCCTTCAGAGCAGCGATCATTGGGCCTCTAAACCCCCACTGGCAGGCCTGGGCATCGGCCTCATACTCTTCCCTGAGGCGTAGTTTGCGCTTTCCTTCCCAAGCCACAAACCGATGGCCCAAGGCCAGATGCGCCAACTCATGGGCGATGATGCCTACGGTCGCCCCCAGGGGCCTCTCCTTCAAGGCCTCGTTGAGGGTGAGAAGGGTTAACCCGGGGGCGAAACCCAGCGTTACCACTCCCCCTATCCGGCTCGACTGGACGATATAGATCGGTCTCTTGCAGTTCAGCAGAGCCTGGGAAACCGTCTCCGGCAGCCGAGAGAAGACCTCCTCTAAGGCTCTCCTGATCCTCCGGTTGGATACACGGCACCGCTCCTGGTCAGCCAGGAAGTCGGATACAACTCCCGGCCTCTTCATGCCCTCATCATCCTTCCCAGCCACCCAAGACGGGCCATCCCATCGTAGAAGGCTCGATTTCCGCAGGGATGGGCAAGCCTACGAGCCCATCCCACAGAAAAGTTTTGACATTGGGCAAGGGATGGCCTTCCAAGGTCAAAACGACTCCACGGCGACCCTCATCGTCGGGAGGAGTGATCTCTTCCAATGTCACCGAGTCGGCTGCGGCCACCCCTGTGGCCTGCCACCCTCCAACCCCCTTCCAAGCAACCCACGCCTGCTGCCACTCACCCTCCGTGATGAAGACTATCTCTCGCATCCTGTCGCTATCTAGATCGGCCAGACTCGCCTCCAATACCCGGATATCGAAATCGGCTAATGCTTCCTTGAATGCACCCCCTTCCAGATTAACCGCCTCTGGATGACGATTTAGGAAAGCGGTGATCCCAACGGGGGGAATGAGAAGGGCATGACATTCTGCCCCAGTGAAGCCTCTGTTCCATGGCGATGGCTTGTGTAGAGCGATCTCCTGCACGGCACCCCATGCTCCTACCACCCCCTTCGGCCCCTGGTAAGCGCCCAGGAAAGCGGTAGCTAACTCGCCTATGAGTCCTCCGGCGGCTTTGACCTCAGATAGAGTCTCTTGGGCCTCCCTTACGCGGCCCAGAAGCGCATAAGATTGGCCCAAGCGATTTAGGATATAGTGCCGCCAGGTTTCCACGTCTCTCGCTGCCCCAGCCCCCTCTGTGCCTTGCCAGCTCTCATCCTCTAAGGTTTGCTTGTAAGCCAAAATCGCCTCCTCGTACCTTCCCTCCAGAAACAGGACTTCTGGGGTATCGAAGGGTGGGTACAAGTGAGGAATGCCCACCGCCTCGCCTACGAGCAAGTAGCGACCAACCGTTCCATCCCAGCGCCAATGTTGCCTACCACCCGGGTTAGCACCTCCTTTGGGATGACGACCAGGAAGGAAAACGGGGTAGGTCAACTCGATATCTTGGCCTGTTCCGTATGGGACGAGGGCCCAACCCGAAGGACCTGCCCAATCCACCAACTCCGCTTGGAAGAGTAGATCAAAGGCATCACTTTTCCAACGCAGGATCTGTACCAGATATCGCACGCTGCTCGCTCCACCGAAACTATGGACAACTAACACTTCTGCGTGTCCATCACCTGTGAAGTCCATGACCTGAACAGAATGGGGCCACACGTTAGGAGCACTAGCCACAGGTTCATCAAAAGCCGACCATTTGGCTGAAACAGGATAAGCGGTGTATCCTGTCTCTTCGTGGCGGAAGAGAAGCAACGGCGCCCCATTCATGATGGGAACAACGAATAACTCCTCCGGCGGCAAGCCATCCACCTCCGCTGGGACCACCCTCCCTTCCTCAAAGCCTGGCAAGGCCGCACGCAACCGCTCTAGGGCTTGGGCTTGCTCGGCCAAGGGTAGTGTCAAATCTATATTATCATCCAAATAATTGGCTATATCGATGCTGAGCGCCTCCAAGAACTGCTGTAAACCTTCGTCTGAGAAATAAGCCTCTGGATCTAGCGATGCCACCAGTTCCCGCGTGCAGCCAAAGATGCTGGGATCACCAAAGATACTTAGGTCAGGGCTGGGCGTTGGCGGAGGATTAGGGACAGCAGTCGCAGTGGGTGTTGGCTCTGGTGTAGCCGTAGGTGACAAGGGCGTCTCAGTGGGTGGAGGTGCCTCCGTCGGCAGCGTCGGCGTTGCGGCACCACCTGCACAGGCCACTGCTAGAAAGGCTATGCTCACCAGGGTGGCGACCCTCATAATTCCTCGCTCTTCTCCAAAGCCGCTGGGATCCTCTCTGGCGTAGCCGGCAATCGCCTCATCCGTACCCCTATAGCATCATAGATGGCGTTGATTATCGCGGGACAGGTGGGGATAGAGGTTATCTCCCCCACCCCCTTAGCCCCATAGGGTCCCTCCTGGGCTTCCTCCTCCACAATGATGAGAGTTATCTCCGGCATCTCTCTTATAGTCGGTATCTTATATTTAGTGAGAGTCACCTTTTGGGGTATACCCTCCTTCGCCTCAAAATCCTCTTTGAGGGTGAAGCCCAGCCCCATCAGGACCCCTCCTTCCAGTTGTCCCTCCATAGCCAAGGGGTTGATGACCCTCCCCAGATCGTGGGCCGCCACCACCCTCACCATTTTCACTTCGCCTGTGGTTATGTCAACCTCTACCTAGGCCGCCTGGGTAGCGTAACCATAGGCGAAGTGGGCGTCTCCCTTCTCCCCCAGGTTGACAGTTCGAAGAGCGGTGTATATGGAAGAAGCCGAGAGCGATTTCCCTTTCTCTTTGGCCGGACAGGTTGCCTCCCGCGGCGTCAAGGACCGCTGTCCTCTGCCTGGATCCGTTCCCTAGGGTTCTTCCACATCTCGAATCTGTGGCCCCCCGCCAAACCACACGCCTCGGCCAACACCCCCGCTCGAGAGCGGATCAAGGGTGAGGCGGCTACCGGGCCATGGGTCACCTGGGCCCCGATCTATATCGAACCATCTCGCTCCTCTCAGAGCAACCCCCCCGCCCTTCGCAAATCCGCTGGTGTGTTGATATTGAAAAAAGATAGATGCTCTGGATCGAAGATGTCGATCTCTCCCTCTTCGATATAGCGCACTCGCACCCGAGGATAGAAACTTATGATTCTCAAATCTCCGCTCTCCAGGAGATCCTTCATCGGTTTTAGGCAACTCTTTGCATAGACGGCATGGAGAGGGTGCAGAAGGTGTTCCTTGGCCGTTTCCTCCCCCTCCTTGAGGCCTTTTAAGCCACCCCAGGGAACCGCTCGAGGGACTACCACATCGTACTCCGGGGCCATGACCAGCATATACCGAAGAAGAGGGAGTTTAAGAAAGGGCATATCACAGGCCATAACCAAGCCGTGGGAATGGCTCATGGCGCAGAGTCCGGTATATACCCCCCCCAAGGAACCCTTCCCCGGATAGATATCAGCCACCAGTTTCACCCCTAAGGGTTCATATCTCTGGGGGCGATTGGTGACCAAGACTATATCCTCGCTCAACCGTGCCAACTTGGAGAGGATAGTTTCTATTATGGTCCCGCCGCCGGCCATTTTCAAGAACGCCTTATCGGTGCCCATCCGTCGGCTATCACCTCCGGCCAGCACCACGGCGCTCATGGGGTAGGCTGCCCTTTCCGATCCTTCCATGACCACTCTATTATACCACAACTAGATAAAGAAAAAGGTGTCCTCATAGTAGAGAACACCCCACGAGATCTCCAAAGCGAGGAGGTTATCCCTGTAAATGTTTCTCTAGATAAACCACCGCCTCGCCCACGGTGGTTATCCCCTGGGCCTCCTCATCGGATATCTCGCCGCCGAACTCCTCCTCAAAGGCCATGATGAGTTCCACCAAGTCCAGAGAGTCAGCCTCCAAATCCTCCCGGAATCTGGCCTCAGGAGTGACCTTCCCCTCGTCGACGCCCAACTGCTCGACGATTATGGCCTTCACCCTTTCAAATATATCGTTTGACACCTTCTCACCCCCTACTAGATTCATCTTGCAAAGTATACCCATCTTGGCCCAGATGTCAACCCGGCTCTAGGCCTTGACAGGGATTGGATAAGTAGATATTCTAATGGTACGAACACCTTCTCCCTCAAAAAGTTACGGAGGCTAGATGCACCAGAGGAGAAAAGCCGATCATCTCCGCATCTCTCTGGAGGAGGATGTCCAGTTCGAGGGGTTGACCACCGGTTTTGAGCGGTATCGGTTCGTCCATCAAGCCCTTCCGGAGATGGATTTGCAAGAGGTGGATCTCTCCCTCAGCCTCTTTGGGAAAAGGCTAGGGGCTCCCCTCATCATCTCCTCCATGACCGGGGGCATCGAACCCGCGCAGAGGATAAACCGCAATCTGGCCCGAGCGGCCCAAAAGATGGGGGTGGCCATGGGGGTAGGCTCCCTGCGCCCGGCCATCGATGATCCCTCCCTGGCTCGCACCTACCAGGTGCGAGAGGTGGCACCGGATATTCTCCTCTTCGCCAACCTGGGAGCGGTACAACTCAACTACGGTTATGGAGTAGAGGAGTGCCGCCGCGCTGTGGAGATGATCGAGGCTGATGCCCTGATCCTACATCTGAACCCCTTGCAGGAATGTCTCCAGGAAGAGGGCAATACCAACTTCTCCGGGCTTCTGGCCCAGATAGAAAAGGTATGCCACCACCTTGCGGTGCCGGTGATGGTGAAAGAGGTGGGCTGGGGTATCTCAGAGGAGGTGGCCCGCAAGTTAGCCCAGGCCGGGGTGGCGGGCATCGATGTGGCCGGGGCTGGAGGGACCTCCTGGAGCGAGGTAGAGAGACACCGGGCGCCTAACGAAGTGATGAAGAATGTAGCCGCCGCCTTCGCCCAGTGGGGGATACCCACCGCTGACTCCATCCGCAGGGCCAGAAAGGGAGCACCAGAAGTGGCCCTCATCGCCAGCGGCGGGATCCGCACCGGCGTCGATGTGGCCAAGGCTATCGCCTTAGGCGCCGATGCTGCGGCTTTGGCCACCCCCCTCTTAAAGGCGGCCAACGCCTCCTGGGAGGCGGTCACGGAGAAGTTGGACGAGATCATAGGAGAGTTGCGCATCACCATGTTCTGCATCGGGGCTCGGAACCTGCAAAAACTCGAGGAGACGCCTCATCTTGAAGAGCGAAACCCTTAGATGTACTTGACCGCCATAGAGGAAGAGATACAAAGCCTTTTGGCTGAACAAGACCCTACCTTGACCTCCTTCTACGGCATGATGCGATACCATCTGGGCTGGGTGGATGAGAACCTCCAGCCCATCAAGGCCCAGGGAGGGAAGCGGATCCGACCCCTCCTCTGCCTCCTGGTCTGCGAAGCGATAAGCGGAGACTATCGCCCAGCCCTTCCCGCCGCCGCTGCCGTGGAATTAGTCCATAACTTCTCCCTGATCCACGACGATATCGAGGATAAAAGCCCCAGGCGCCGGGGTCGGGCCACCGTCTGGCAAGTTTGGGGGGTGCCCCAGGCGATCAACGCTGGCGATGCGCTCCTCGCCCTGGCTTACTTGGCCCTCCATCGGCTTTCGGCCCCAGGAGGGAGCCCAAGACTGGTGGCCCAGGCGACTCAGATCCTAAACCAAGCCTGTCTCGATCTTTGCGAAGGTCAGTATCTCGATATCGCTTTTCAGGAACGCACCGATGTTACCGAAAAAGTGTATCTCACTATGGCCAAGAAAAAGACGGCCAGCCTTCTGGAGTGCGCCGCCCACCTAGGCGCTATCCTGGCCACCAGAAAGAAGAGGATCATAGAAACCTATCGAGGGTACGCCCAGAATCTAGGGCTCGCCTTCCAGATCACCGACGACCTCTTGGGCATCTGGGGAGAGAAAGAGAGAACGGGAAAAGTGGTGGGAGAAGATATAAAAGCGGGGAAGAAATCGCTCCCTGTGGTCTATGCTTTCGAGGAGGAGAGAAGGCGGGGGCTCAGAAGGCTGGAGGAGATCTATGGAGAAGCAGATCTTGACGCTCTCCTTCCCATCCTGGAGGAACTGAAGGTCAAAGAACTTTGCCAAGAGAGGGCTCGTCACTTTCAAAAGAAGGCCCTTGAGGAGTTAGAGAGGACGGGTATCGATAACCGAGCCCAAAGACACCTCAGAGATCTGGCCCTCTTCCTCGTGGAAAGGCGGTTTTAGCCCCTTCTTTAGGCAGGAACTTCTCAAAGACCTCGTTTCCCAGAAGTCGGCCCCGGGGCGTCAGTCGGATGCCTCTCCCGTTCACCTCCAGAAGCCCCCAGGCCGCGAGTTCCCTAAGTTGTGGCCCATAGAGGGAAGAGAGGTCACGCCCAAAACGCTGTTTGAATCTGTCAAACTCTACCCCCTCAGAGAGACGAAGCCCCATGAAGAGCGTCTCCGCCATCTCCAAGGGGGTCTCTATCACTTCCCCCCCTTCCGTGGCACTCTGGCCCGCCTTGAGGCGGCGGATATACTCCTCCGGCCAGGCCACGTTCCAGGAGCGCCGCCCCCTATAGTAGGAGTGGGCTCCAGCCCCGAAACCTAGATATTCTTCGTTGCGCCAGTAGGTGAGGTTATGTCGGCTCTCATAGCCTGGCTTAGCCCAATTGGAGATCTCGTAGTGTCTATAGTCCTCCAGAAGTCCCTCGGCCAAAAGGTACATCTCCGCCGCCAGGTCATCATCCGGGGCCCTCACTTCCCCCCTCCTAACGCGCCCCCAAAGGGGCGTCCCCTCCTCCAAGGAAAGGGAGTAAAGGGAGAGATGCTCAGGTTCGAGAGCCATCGCCCTCTCTAAGGTGGATCGCCAACGCTTGAGGGTGTGTCCCGGAAAGGCGTAGATCAGATCGAGGTTTATGTTAAAACCCGCTTGGCGGGCCATCTCGTAAGCCTCTCTGGCCTGGGCGGAGGTATGTACCCTTCCCAGAAGTTGGAGTTCGTCTTCATGGAGGCTCTGCACTCCTAGGCTCAGACGCCCCACACCCAGATTCCGAAGGCTTTCCAGGTAGCGAAGATCCACCGTTCCCGGGTTCGCTTCGCAGGTCACCTCTGCTCCCTCATCGATAACGAAAGCCTGGAGACAGCCGTCCCAGATCCTCTTCAGTTGTGGGAGGCCCAACACGGTGGGGGTGCCCCCACCAAGATAGATAGTCCTCCCTCTGAGGGGAGAGAGCCGGCCACCTACGATAGCCATCTCCTCCACCAAGGCGCCCACATAATCGTCGTATAGATGCTCCAGCCCAGCGTAGGAGTTGAAGTCGCAGTAGGCGCACTTGGCTTTGCAAAAAGGGATATGGATATAGAGGCTGACACTTTCCATAGGTTATCTGATTACGGTCTGCGTAGGCGAATCAAGACATTTGGTGATGGCAGATGGTAATAACACCAGCCATCAAATACATTTCGTAGCGTCGCCCTTCAGGGCGACGGTCTCCCTCGTCCGGCTAAAGCCTCGATTCCTCCTCGAGTTTCTGTAGCGTCGCAGCTTGCCTGCGACGTATTCGGATGGCCGAGGCAGGCTCGGACACTACAAATCCGAGACGCAGGTCCGAGGGAAGTTCCTCATAGGCAGTCACGGTCTATCGGCCTATTACTCGTGCTGGCCGCTACAGGAGGCCCTTTTCCCGCCCCAGGTAGAGAATCGCCTCTAGCACCCCGCCACCGATAGCGCGGGCCTTATCGGAGATGGTGAAACAGTACTCCACCAGGCCCCGAGGGTCAACATCGCCCAACTTCATCCCCTCCTCCACCTCTACCCCATCGGCGATTAGGCCCCTTAACACCCCTCCGATGGCCGCCCTCACCGGCTGGGAACCCACATATCCTACTGTGGCTCCCGCCTCCACCCTATCTCCTATGCCTCGAACGGCCCGGAAAGTCCCAACAGAGGGGGCGCGCAAGACACGCTGGAAGGTATACCCAGCCACCTCCCCGGGGACACCGGTATCGGGCTCCGCCCTGCCGGAGAGGATCACCCGCCCCAAGTTATGGCCACGCGCCGTCTCCACCACCGCGTGCACATCCAACCCCGCCTCGAACCCTGGTCCCAGGCCGATAACTAACGGCGCATCGGTAATCTTAGTTCCGGTGTTCCTCTTAGCCATGATCGCATCGACCACAACCTCTGGCTCCCACCAAGCAACCACCTGGGCTTGAGGGTCGATGAGGAGTGGGATCTCTCCCTTCTCGTGAGCGGCCAAAGCCTCCTCCAAAGAGCCGACCCTTCTGGCCTTCACCCCCTCTACCTCCACAACCCCCGAGTAGATGGCGGTGGCGAAAGCCACCGCGCGACGGATCACCAGAGGCCTGGGGAGTTCGGTGACGATGACCCTCATCCCTGCTCGGTGGAGCCGATGGGCTACCCCCGTGCCCAAGTCCCCTCCCCCCTTCACTACCACTTTAATATCCAATTATCTCCTCCCGGGGGTCCCTTAAGGTAAGGCTCAAACCGATGGCTAGAGCGTAGAAGGCCAGCGTGAGAGAGAAAAGGACGCCGAACCCCGCCACCTCCACGATGACCCCTCCCACGGCAGAGGCTAGAAGGGCTATCCCCAAAAGCGTGTTAGTGAACCCCAGATATATCGGCCTCTCGGCCGCAGGGCTGATCTCCAAGAGGAAGTTGATATTCCCGATCTGCGCCCCTGCGGTATAACTCCCTAGGAGAAGAAAGACTATGCCGTAGAGGTAGCCTAGACCCCCTGGGGAGAGTAGGCCAGATAGATGGGGAATGAAGAGTGCCGAGAGGGGGGTGCTTAAACCCAGGATGGAGGCGATTTGAAGGAGAAGTTTATTGCTTCGCCCATCGCTAATGCGGCTCCAGACCAGGCTAGATCCTGCGCTCACCAAGGTCATAGCGGAGAGGTAAACTCCTACCATCCCTTCCGGGATCCCTAAACGTTCTCGGGCGTAGAGGATGTAGAAAGGTGTAGCCATCTGGGTAGCCACGAAGCAAAGGCGCAGCAAGAGGAACTGCCGATACCGAGCGTCGTTTTCCACGATCTCCAAACCGCGCTGGAACTCTTGGAGAAGGGACACCTCCCCCTCATGAACCGGTTCCACCGGCTCCACAACCTGGGTGAAGAGGAAGAGGGCCACCGATAGCGTCAGAAAGGAGAGGGTGAAAAGGAGGCCGAAGTTGGTGGGGAAGGGGTAACCGCTTTGGTCAAGAGCGTATTTGACTATGAACCCCCCCATGAAGGCTAGGATGCCACCAAAGAAGTTGCGACCCCCAAAGAAACTCCCCCTCCTAGTCATAGGGATCGCCTTCCCTACGATGTCCATGAAGGATATGCCCCCCACACCGCCCGAGAAACTGAAGACCGCGAAGAGGGAGAAGAAGATAGCGAGTAGGAGAGGCCGACTCCCTCCCAGGGTGAAGAGGGCGATGGTGAGGAGCCCCCAACTACCGGCGCGGACGATGGCCGTCGCTGAATAGTATACTTTCTTCTGGGGCCGGTGCTGAACATATCTCGCGGCCACCAGTTGGGGGAGGAACCACCCCGCTTGTCGGATAGAAGGGATGAGGCCCACGAGGAGGTGGGCGTCTGTCAGATGGCTCACGAAGAGAGGGAGCACCAAAGAGGGGCTGATTAGAGCGTTGGAAAATTGGAAGAGGGTGCCGTTTAGTACCCCCAGGATGAAATTCCGCCGCAAATGGCGGATGGCGATGTCGCTACTAGCCTCGAATTCCTTCACCACAAAGATTATATCACCAGACGAGATCTCCCACCAGAGTCCTATTGCCTTCCCTCGGCACCGTCGGTATAATAACTTTAGAGATGGATGAAAAGGGGTTGACGGGGGTTTAGCCCCCTGGCAAAACCATAGGGAGTGGGAGGTGTAGTATGGCCCATAGTATCATCGTCCACCTGGTGAACGAAGACCCTTTACTGGCCGAAACGGAGCGGCTGCCCGAGCCCGGCGACGTCACCGTGACGCTCTCCTCTCCCCGGCGGCGCGACGGGAGAAGGCCCCACTACTTGACCCGCGGCGTTACGGAGATCATCCTGCCCATGCACCGGGTCAATTTCATCGAGATCGTCCCCGAGGAGAAAGAAGCAGAGGAAGAGGTAGTCTTCCACCGCGACTAGGCCTTGTGCGAGAGGCCCTTGGGCCTCCCGCATATCGTTGAGTTTCTCGTCGGGCTAAAGCCCAACGCTACATTTGAGGAGAAGGGCGGGGACAGGCTGCGCCCCTATATCATCGGCAAGTCGTAGGAAGACGTGAGCCCCATGAGCAAACGAGAAGAGACCCGCTGGGAAAGAAGGGAGCGGAAATACAAGAAGCGCCGCTACGGGATGCGCGTCAGCGGACGCTCGGTAAAAGCCGTCCTTTTGCGTCTCATAGGCAAGAGAGCCAAAGAAGCAGAAGAAAGCGAGATAGAGGCGAAACCAAACCGTTCTAAGAAACGAAAGCACTAAGCAGAGGGCAAAACACGGCCTGTGTCGTGCTACACCAACTTGACAAGGGAAGAAAAAGCGATACAATCTGGCTGCTCTATTGCCTTCATTACCCTTGGAAGTCGAGATGAAGGTATTGATAATCAGCGATGACCCCAACTCGGCTGAACTTTTGACCCTCATCTTGCGTCGGGCCGGTCTCTTAGCCGTCACTACTCATCGCGCCGATGACGAAGGGGCCTTAGCCGCTTACGCCAAGGAAGTGCCGGATATGATCTTCATCGATGCTTGCACCCGCTCCTTCGATGTGTTGGATATCTGTAGGACATTGCGTCTGGAGACGATTGCTCCCATCTTTGTCTCATCCCCCCGCACAGAAGAGGAATACATCCTCCAGGCTTTCGACCTGGGCATAGATGAATACCTCCCTAAACCCATCAGCCCCAGACTCCTGGTGGCGAAGGTAAATGCCCTTCTACGCCGCGCTCGTTCTGTGCCTCTGGCTAGCATATCCAGCCTAAGGGCAGGGGGCGTTGAACTAAGTCCAGAACGAAGAACGATACGCCTGCTTCAACGACCGGAGATCCATCTCACCAACCTAGAATTTCGCCTCCTATATTGCCTAATGAGCAACCAAGGGCAAGTTGTCCCCACAGAGACCATCATCCAGAAAGTATGGGGGTATTCCGGAGAAGGCGATTACCAACTGGTGAAAGGCTTGGTGAGGCGACTGCGGCGCAAGATCGACCCTGATACCAAAGAGCCCCACTACATCAAGACGGTCATTGGCGTAGGTTACACCTTCTCCCCCTCCATGGAAGAATAACGGCCCATTCGATGCCCAATCTCCCCTAGTCTCAAAATTGATACCCCACCACCTTTTTGGAACCCCTTTGGAACGTTTTTTGCACCTCAATTGCACCTATTTATGCTATATTCACTTCATAAGGCGATCGATTGCTTTTCAAGCAATGAAAGCCTCATATCCTTCTAAGGAGGTACCAGGGGAAATGGCAAAGAAACCGGCAGGCAAGCCCAAGCCGAAGCCTAAACCTAAGCCGGGCAAATGAGGGGGAAGAATGAAAGTGTTTGATGAAGGGTTTGGCGACGTTGTCACGCCTAAACGTGCCAAGGGCGAGTGGGAGTGTACAAGATGCGGTTACATCCGCATAGGAGAAAAACCCCCCGCTATCTGCCCGGAGTGCGGAGCCACGGCGTTGGAGTTCGAGTTCTACGAATCCGAGGAGGACCAGGATTCGGAGGACTATGAGTAGTCCTCCAGTCTGAGCGCTAAGCGGGGAACAGATAAGGGCGGGGCCAAACCCTGCCCTTATCCCTTCTTTAGCCAAGATTTCGGACCTTAGGTTTTTCTAACCATTTCTCTCGCTATCTCGTTATGTCGAGCGATGATGGGCTCGATCTCCATGGTGGTCAAGCGGCCCTCCTCCACCACCAGCCGACCGTTGACTATGGAGAAATCGACCTTCGCCGGAGCGCAGAAAACCGCCGCCGCAACCAGATCCCCGGCTCCCGCGTACTCCAGCCTATTCACATCGATGGTGATCAGATCCGCCGCCTTGCCCACCTCCAAGGAGCCGATATCCTCTCGACCTAGGAGCCTGGCCCCGCCCAAGGTAGCCATCTCCAGAGCACATCTAGCGCTGAGCGCCTGAGGGCCCTCTTTCACCCGCTGCAGGAGCATAGCCATCCGCGCCTCGGCCAACATATGGCCGGAGTCGTTGGAGGCGCTTCCGTCCACCGCCAGCCCCACCTTCACCCCCTCCTGGAGCATCTTCCGCACCGGGGCGATGCCCGAGCCCAATAGCATGTTGGAAGTGGGGCAGTGAGCCACTCCCGTCCCTGTCTCCGCCAAAAGCCCTATCTCCTCATCGTTGAGATATATACCATGGGCGTAAGATACATCTTCGCCTACCCAGCCCAGATCCGCCGCATACTGGACGGGGCGATAACCGTACCTCTCCAAGCAGAACTCCTCCTCATCCGATGTCTCCGCCACATGGGTATGGAGACGAACGCCGTAACTCCTCGCCAACTCGGCCGAGGAGCGCATAAGATCGGCACTCACAGAAAAGGGGGAACAAGGGGCGATAACCACACGGCACATAGAATAGGGCTCCGCATCGTGGTGTTCCTCTATCACCCTCCGACAGTCGGCCAGGATAGCCTCCTCGTCCTCCACCACCTCATCCGGCGGCAAGCCACCCTCCAACTCCCCCAAAGACATACTCCCTCGACAGGGGTGGAAACGGATGCCCAGTTCCCGGGCCGCCCAGATCTCCTCCTCCAACCGAACATTGTTGGGGAAGATGTAGAGGTGATCCAGAGAGGTGGTACAGCCGGAGAGCAAAAGTTCCGCTAAGCCGATGAGAGCGCTAATGTAGACCCCTTCTGGGGTCAAGTTGGCCCAGATCGGGTATAAGGTTTTCAGCCAGTCGAAGAGGGGAGCGTTTTGGGTGGCGGGAAGAGAGCGGGTCAGGGTCTGATAGAGGTGGTGATGGGTGTTCACCAGGCCCGGAAGTATCATCTTTCCTCGGGCCTCGATCACCCTATCCGCCTCCTGAGGCACCTCCGAGGCGGGACCAACAGCCACGATGCGGTTCCCCTCGATGAGAATCGATCCCCCCCTTACCTCGCGCCGTTTATCGTCCATGGTCACCAAAAGTTCTGCCTCTCTCACTAGCAAACTAGCCATTTTCTCCACCCCCTAGTTGACCACCCTCCAAAATCCGTCCCTCTTGTGCAGGTTCAGCAGCCTATCGATTCTCAAATCTCCCTGGAGGATCTCGATCTGCACCTGGGCTTCGGTCTGGCTATAGTAGAAGATATCCTTGATGAAGAGACATCGCAATTTCGGGTTACGAACCCGCCAGAACTCCTCTTCTTCCCCGGGCCCATGAAGAAGACGATCTCGCTCTGAAGGCCGAAACCGGCTCTTGCCTCACCGGGCTTCTAGCAGCCTCTGGGATCGCTTTATGGACTGAGCTCGTACCAGAAATCTGATATAAAGCCGCGGGCGTCCGCCTGGAAGACCTGTCGAACGATTTCTGGTGCGCCCTTCTTGCAGCGCCACTCATAGACTGTTTCGCGGCCCGTTACGTACGCTGGAATGAATTCAGCGTTCGGATTCGCTTGGCAAAAGTCGGCTTCCTCTGGCGTTGGCGTGAGACTCATGTCGGCCTTGGACATACATGGCAGATTCGCACCGACCGTACAGGCATAGACCTTTGCATCCATGCAGCGCCAGAACGAATTCTGGATGAACCAATCCAATGGGGCGTCGGGGGACGCGTTAGTAGCCTTCATCAGACCCTTTGCAATCACTTCCGGCACTTTTGCCCCGGCATAACGGGCATCTGGCGCATCGATTGTTCCGATGGCGGCACAGTAGGCAAAGGGATCTCTATATGTTGCTGCTTGTGTAGATGAGGGTGCAGAAGTGGGTCCCGGCGCGCCGATTGATGAACAGGAAATCAGATTCAAAGCGATGAGAAGCAGTATTGTGTACTGCAGCAAACTTATGCGTCTCATAGCACCTCCTCTACTGGTTACTTATGAAGCCTCTCTGCCTTCCTTGCCATAGTGTAACACATTTCCGTCTTCTTGTGTATCCTTCCTTCACGGCTAACCCGTCCTATCGTAGGACCGCTATTTTTTCACCCTTTCATTTACCTGGGATTTCAGATACGCCTCTATAAACTCATCTATCTCCCCGTTGAGAACGGCCTCCACATCTCCCACCTCGTAGCCTGTCCGATGGTCTTTCACCATAGTGTAGGGGTGGAGAACATAGGAGCGGATCTGGTTCCCCCAGCCCGCCTCCACATGCTCCCCTTTCAGCCGCGCCTGCTCCTCATCCCGCTTCCGTAACTCCAACTCCAAGAGGCGAGAGCGGAGTACCTTCATGGCCATAGCCTTATTCTGGGACTGGGAGCGCTCGTTTTGGCAGGCNNCCCCCGGGGCCAGAAGCGCGAAAGGTCTCAATGCGCAGATCGTCAGGGTTTACCTCTATCTCCACCTGATCCTCGATAGCCGGCATCACCTCCACCAGAGCGAAGGAGGTATGACGCCTATGGACTGCATCGAAGGGGGAAAGACGCACTAAGCGATGAACGCCCCGCTCCGCCTTCAGATAGCCATAAGCGTATCGCCCGCTCACCTCTATGGTGGCGCTCTTCAACCCTGCCTCCTCTCCAGCCGAACTATCGAGGATGCAGGTCTTATAATCTCGCCCTTCGGCCCACCGCAGATACATCCGCAGGAGCATCTCCGTCCAATCTTGGGAGTCGGTGCCTCCCGCGCCAGCGTGAACGGCCAAGATAGCGTCATAGTCGTCGTACTCCCCACCCAAGAGGAGCCTGAACTCCAGACCTTCCACTTCCTTCGCCGCCTTCTCCACATCAAGGGCTATCTCATCGGCCAGGGACTCGTCTCCTTCGCTGGCCTCCAACTCCAGGAGATCTCTCAACTCCTCCAAGCGATGAGCCAGCGCCTGCCAAGGTTCCACCTCCTCTTTCAAGGCGGAGAGCCTCTGCATCGCCGCTTGTGCCTGGGCTTGGTCTCGCCAGAAGTCAGGTTTCTGGGACCCCCGCTCCAGCCGGGCGATCTCCTTCTCCTTGCCTGCTAAGTCAAAGACGCTCCTTTATCCTGCTGATCCGCCTCTCCAACTCCTTCAACTCCCTCTCTACCTCATCCATTTGCTCCTCCTCTTTACGACTCAGCGAAGAGCCCCTCCACGAACTCTTCGGCATCGAACTCCGCCAGATCCTCCAACCTCTCCCCGGTGCCCACATACTGGATGGGGATGCCCAACTCTTTGGCTATGGCGAAGACTATCCCTCCCTTGGCCGTCCCATCCAGTTTGGCCACAAATACCCCCGTCACCTCCACCGCCTCTTGGAAGTACTTCGCCTGAGTCAAGGCGTTCTGGCCAGTAGTGGCATCTAGGACCAAGATCACCTCCTGGGGCGCCTCTGGGACCCTACCTGCTGCCACACGACGTAACTTTTTCAGTTCCTCCATGAGGTTATATTTGGTGTGGAGGCGGCCAGCAGTGTCTATGATCAAAACCTCGGCGTCCCGTGCCTGACCAGCCTCGATAGCGTCGTAGATCACAGCCCCAGGGTCGCCGCCCGGCTGATGGGCCACCACATCGACGCCCAACCGCTGGCCCCAGATCTTAAGTTGGTCGATGGCCGCTGCCCGGAAGGTATCCGCCGCCGCTAAAAGCACTTTCCGCCCCTTATCCTGATAATAACGGGCTAATTTGGCGATACTGGTCGTCTTCCCCGACCCGTTCACCCCCACCACCAGGATCACCCAGAGGCCATCTTCTCGGCATCTAGGGCTCTCGCTAAAGGTAACCACTCGTTTGAGGTCGTCCTTGAGCATCTCCCGGACGGCTCTCGCCTGCCGCAACCCCTCTTTGTCCACCCGCTCCCGCAGCGCTTCGATCAAGGCTACTGTCGTCCCTACCCCTACATCAGCCTGGATAAGGAGTTCCTCCAGTTCCTGCCAGAGAGCCTCGTTCACCTCGCCCCGGGCCAAGAGCCCCCTGATCCTCCCGAAATAGGAGTGGCGAGTTCGAGTCAGACTTTGCTGAACCCTCTTCCCGAACACCTTCTTACCCCTCAATAATTATACCTCAGATAGGAATCCACACAAAGTGCCCCCTGGCTAGTCTCATTTCCCACAGGGATACTTTACGTAAAGAATGTGACGACCGGTGGTACGGTTTGTCCTGAGTCTATCCCACTATCACTAGGAGCGGCCTCACCTGGGCCTCGATATGCTAACCCCTTCCGCCATTCCAGTCGAATACCGCCTATCCCTCGGGATCCCGTCCCACAGGGATCCTGTAAGGATAGGGAAAGGCTCCAATCCTGGTGCTCAAAGGGGAATCGAGGCTTTCCCATCCCTCGGGATCCTTGAGGGAGAAATCCAGGGCCAGCGTGAGGGAGAGATCGTCGCTCTAAAGGGCGACACTACGAGCTGCCATCCTGAGCCTGCCCTGGCACGCCTGCCCCAAGGCGTACCAGGCCGGGGTGGCAGGCCAGGGACTCTATCGGGTAGAACCCACACAAAGTGCCCCTCTAGTCGAGAGTACCATATTGTGCTATAATTTCCGGTGGAGGGGCGGTGTCGGAGGAAAAAGTGACCGTCGATGCAGTGATCCCGGTCTATAACGAGGAAGGGGTGCTGGAGCAGAGCATCTCTACCCTGGTGGCGTTCCTACACGCCCGCTGCCCTTACGATTGGCGGGTAGTGATCGCTGATAACGCTTCCACAGATCGAACCTTAGAGATAGCGGAGAGGCTGACTGAGCGGATCCCTGAGGTGAAGTTCATCCACCTGGATAAGAAGGGCCGGGGACGGGCCCTCCGGCGCGCTTGGATGGAGAGCGAGGCTGACGTGGTCAGTTACATGGATGTGGATCTTTCCACCAATTTGGAGGCTTTTCCTCCCCTCATCGAGGCCTTGATCAGCGGTGGTTACCATCTGGCTATCGGCTCCCGCCTCAAGGAAGAGTCGGTCATCACCCGACAACTGAAGCGAGAGATCCTTTCTCGGGGCTATAACCTGCTCATCAAACTCTTCTTCTTCAACAAGTTCTCCGACGCCCAGTGCGGTTTCAAAGCCCTAACGCGTCAGGCGGCAAGGGAGTTGGTCCCCTTAGTCAAAGATCAAGGCTGGTTCTTCGATACCGAACTCCTCCTGCGAGCCAAACAGAAGGGGTATGAGATCTTCGAGGTTCCGGTGGAATGGGTTGAGGATCTCGATAGCAGAGTCAACGTCCTCCAAACGTCGCTAGATGATCTGAAGGGCCTTATCCGAGTCCGGTTCACAAGAGCATGACTCTTTCACACCTAGATGCCCAAGGGCGAGCGCGCATGGTAGATGTAGGGAAGAAGCCCGACACGAAACGGGTCGCGGTGGCTAAAGGTCGCGTGCTGATGACCCCCCAGACCCTCGAACTCGTCCGCAAAAACGAGATAGCCAAGGGAGATGTCCTAACCGTGGCCCAGGTGGCGGGCATCGCGGCCGCCAAGCGGACCAGCGAACTCATCCCCATGTGTCACCCCCTTCTCTTAACCAACATACAAGTTGACTTCGAGTTCCAAGACGATGGGATAGAGATCCGGGCCATCGTGGAGGCCACGGGCAAGACGGGGGTGGAGATGGAGGCTCTCACCGCAGTCACCGTATCAGCCCTCACCATCTACGATATGTGCAAGGCTCAGGAGAGGGCCATGCGCATCCAGGATATACGCTTGGTCAGAAAGAGCGGGGGGAAGAGCGGAGAGATCGTCCTAGAATGAGGTTCGGCTTTCGCTGCCCTAGGTGCGCTAAAGCTCCAGCCAATGTGCAAAGGTGGCGCTGCGAATGCGGCGCGCCCTTCGCTTTAGAAGATAGCCTCCCCTTTCAAAGAGAGGCCATCGACACCGGTATCCCTGGTATGTGGCGGTATCGAGCCATGCTGCCCGTCACTGAGATCATCTCCCTGGGGGAGGGGTGCACCCCTCTGGTTGAGGTTGAACTCTACGGAGGGAAAGTGGCCTGCAAACTCGACTACCTGGCCCCCACCGGCTCCTTCAAGGACAGAGGCACAAGCGTCCTTGTGAGCGCCCTCGTGGAGATGGGGATAAAACGGGTGGTGGAGGACTCCTCGGGGAACGCCGGAGCCAGCCTGGCCGCCTACTGCGCCCGCGCCGGTATCGAGGCCCAAATATACGTCCCCGCTCACGCCTCCCCTGAGAAACTGGCCCAGATCGAAGCCTACGGCGCCAAACTGATCCCCATCACGGGCCCCCGGGAGAGAGCCGCCCAGGCGGCACAAAAAGCGGCCGAAAGAGGTTATTACGCCAGCCACTATTGGAACCCCTTGCCCCTAGAAGGGATAAAAACCGAAGCCTACGAGATATGCGAGGCTCTGGCATGGCGGGCCCCGGAAACGGTCATAGTTCCCGTGGGGCAAGGGACCCACCTATTAGCCCTTTATCGAGGCTTTAGGGATCTCCTAGAAGCGAAAGTCATCAAAAACATCCCTCGCCTCTATGGGGTACAGGCTATAGGTTGCGCACCACTATACGAAGCCTTCCAGGGACACGCACCTATATCCCCTCGACCCACCGTGGCCGAGGGGATAAGCATAAGAGAGCCCATCCGTCGGAGAGAGGTTTTGGAGGCGGTACGGGCCACGGAGGGAGAGATGTTGGCTGTCACCGACGAAGAGACCTTGCAGGCCCGAGACATCATAGCCAGGCGAGGGCTATACGTGGAGCCCACCTCGGCGGTGGCGGTAGCCGCTCTCAAACAACTCTCGCCCCACCTAGAAGGCGTAAACGTGATCTCCCTCACGGGGAGTGGCCTAAAGAGCCCAAAGGAGCATAAATGCAGAGACGAGTAGTCATCACCGGGATGGGGACCATCAACCCTCTGGGCCACGATGTAGAAACCACCTGGCGGAATCTGGTGGCTGGTAAGTCAGGAGTGGACCTTGTGACCCGCTTCGACGCTTCGGATTTCCACACTAAGATAGCCGCCGAGGTGCGCGACTTCGATCCCTCGAAATATATCGCTCCCCGGGAAGCCCGTCGTATGGATCTCTTCCTCCAGTTCGCTTTGGTGGCCACAATGCAGGCCCTGGATCAAGCCAAACTGCCCCTAGACTCTGAGGCTGACCAGATCGGCGTGCTCTTCGGCACCAGCATCGGTGGCTTGGAGTTGATCCTGGCCACCTACGAGACCCTGACCAAAAAAGGGCCGCGCCGGGTGAGCCCCCTCTCCGCCATAGCCATGGCTCCCAATATCGCCGCCGGGGTAGTAGCCATCAAGACCGGTGCTCGGGGGCCAAACTTCTGTATCGCCTCCGCCTGTGCTACAGGGACCAATGTCATCGGGGAGGCCTGGGAGATCATCCGTCGCGGCGACGCCAAAGCGATGATCGCTGGGGCCAGCGAGGCGCTCATCCTGCCCCTGGTAATCGCGGGCTTCGATCGGGCGCAAGCTCTCTCTCGGCGCAACGATGAACCGCAAAAGGCTAGCCGCCCCTTCGATGCCCAAAGGGACGGTTTCGTCTTCGGAGAAGGAGCAGGAGTGGTGATCTTGGAAGAATTAGATAGCGCCCGAGAGCGGGGTGCCCAGATCCTAGCCGAGATCATCGGCTATGGCGCCTCTTCCGACGCCTATCACATCATCACCCCCCCGGAGGGAGGAAGTGGCGCAGCCTTGGCTATGGCCAGGACCCTCAAGAAAGCCCAGATCGAGGCCCACGAGGTAGACTATATCAACGCCCATGGCACCTCCACTATCCTCAACGACAAAGCGGAGACGGAAGCGATAAAAGATGTTTTTGGGGAGTACGCTTACCGTGTACCCATCAGTTCCACCAAATCGATGACCGGCCATCTCCTGGGAGCGGCAGGAGCGGTGGAGGCGATCATATCTGTCAAGACCATTCAAGAGGGGATCATCCCCCCCACCATCAACTACGAATACCCCGACCCCGACTGCGATCTGGACTATGTTCCCAACGAAGCCCGCCCCGCCCAGGTGAAGATAGCCCTCTCCAACTCCTTCGGCATAGGGGGGCATAACGCCTGCCTCCTCCTAAAGGCCTTCCAGGAGTGAACTATGCCTTCTGCATTATGTTAACTATTGCTCGCACCGATATCATTTTGGTTGGAAACGGACTTGGATTATGTCTACATTAACCGGGTTACAGAAGGTCCTAGGCTTCCCTTTCGAGGACGATTCCCTCCTCAGAGAGGCTCTCGTCCACCGCTCCTATCTCAATGAGAACCCCTCCTTCCCTTCTCGTGACAACCAGCGTTTGGAGTTCCTGGGGGATGCCCTCTTGGATTTCATGGCCGGCGACTACCTCTACCGCCGCTACCCAAAGATACATGAAGGCGAACTGACCAACCTACGGGCCGCACTGGTGAAAGAGGAGACCTTGGCCCGCTTCGCCCAGACCCTGGACCTAGGCCGCTATCTCTACTTAGGCCGAGGAGAGGAGGAAAACGGAGGTAGAGAGCGACCTTCCCTCTTGGCCGACGCCTTCGAGGCTTTGGTGGGAGCCCTCTATCTGGATGGCGGGCTCAAGTGCGCCGAGAGGTTCATACTTCGCTTCCTAGGGCCGGAAACCGAACGGATCGTGGCCCAGGGAGAACTGAGGGATTACAAGAGTCTATTCCAAGAGGAGGCCCAGAGGAGGTTCCAGGCCACGCCCCTCTATCGCACCATCGATGAGCGTGGCCCAGACCACAATAAGGTCTTCACCGTCGAGGTTCTCATCGAGGAGAGGGTGTATGGGCGAGGCGAGGGGAGGAACAAACAGGCCGCCGAGGAAGAGGCCGCCCGACAGGCCCTGGAGAAGATCGCCTCGGCCGAGTAGTAAGTAGGGCAGGTTTCCCTGGCCTAACGATGCCAGGACAGGCCATACCTGCCCAACCTAGGTCGAATATGGGAACACCTATGCCACCTCCAGCCGCATACCGCCTAAAGGCTCCATTCCTGATTGTAGAGGAATCGAGGCTTCAGCCGGTTAAGTTCTTGGGAGGAGCAACATGAAATACCTGATCTTTCTTGCATGTCTTGCCATCGTCCTGGCGGGCTGTGCTGGTCAGCCTTCACCGGAGGCTTCCCCCACCGCAACCGAGATAGCGCAAGCGCCCTCGCCAACCGCCACACCATCCCCTACGGCAACGCCTACACCCACACCAACGGCCACTCCCACACCCACTCCCACCAAGACCCTTACCCCACTACCAACAACAACTCCCAAACCGACAGCCCCCCCCACCCCACAACCCCAAGAATATGTGGTTGTTCAAAAAATTACTAGTTATTCTAGTCCTGGAGAAGAGCATGGTTATATTATTCCCGGCAAAAAGTTTACTATCCTCGAGGAAGAAGATGGGTGGCTTTATATTCGCCTAGCAAGAGGAGCAGAAGTCTGGATTCAAGCCAGCGAAACGGCTTACAGATTGGCGAGTGAGTTGCCACCCAGCTGTGAGATTCCCCACTTTCCAGAGCGGACCTCGGATAGGAAAACTGGCATTGTTATAAAAGCTAAGGGTCCAATACAACGAATTTTTCCTGACACCCCTTATCAAATGTGGTACATCAGAATGCCTGACTATTCTTATGTTACTAGGCGAGACGCTCGAATTGTGGATATTGATGGACAAAATCAAATAATTACTTTCCGATTAAGTGATGGCTCTACCCGCCAAAGAAGGCTTACGGAAAACACTCAAGTTGTGATGGAAGTTCATGACCAAACTCAACCTATCCCATCATCCCAGTTTAGACAGGGTGGCGGTAATTTTTGTGATCTGGAAGTAGGTGATGTTGTTTGTATTCTCCATCCTGATGAACCCGAGTCAGCCAATCCCAATCCCAATTTAACTGATCTTTGGGGAGTGTACTTTATTCAATAGACTTGTTGTCTTGACGCGTTAGCTAGTGGGGCAGGTTTTCCTCGCCCCCGGCCTGTCATAGCCGGGACAGGCTGACGATGCCAGGAGAGGTCATACCTGTCCTAACCCCTATTCGCATCTAGAATCAGAGATACCGTGGAGTTGACAGCAACGAGAATCCCCTCTATACTATCCCCGTCAAAGAGATAACCCCTACATATTGTGGCCTTGGATTCCTGTACTCTCTATCTAGTAGGTAATTATGTATCTTAAACATCTGGAACTACAGGGCTTCAAATCGTTCGCCAAGCGGACCATCTTCAACTTCAACGCTGGGATAACAGCCATCGTGGGGCCCAACGGCGCGGGCAAGAGCAACATCGCCGATGCCATCCGTTGGGTGATGGGTGAACAGAGTTATAAGAGCCTCCGGGCCCGGCAGGGGGAGGATCTCATATTCGCCGGATCCCAGGGACGGACCCGACTGGGGATGGCGGAGGCGGTTCTCACCTTCGATAATATCTCTGGCTGGCTACCCATCGAATACAGCGAGGTCACCATCGCTCGGCGCGCCTACCGCTCCGGCGAGAACGAGTATCTCCTCAACGGGAGCCGAGTGCGGCGCCGGGAGCTCGTAGAACTCTTGGCCAAGGGGGGGTTGAGCAGCAAGGCCTACATGGTGATCAGCCAAGGGCTAACCGATGCCGCTCTCGCCATGCGGCCCCAGGAGAGACGCACCCTCTTCGAGGAGGCAGCGGGGATCACCATCTACCAAAGCAAACGGGATAGTGCTCTGCGGAAACTGGAGGCCACGCAGGAAAACCTTCAGCGGGTCAACGACATCATCGCCGAGATCACCCCCCACCTGGAGAGCCTCCGCCGGCAGGCGGAGAGAGCCGCGGAGTACAACCTCGCCTCTCAGGAACTAGAAGAGAACCTCAAGGTCTGGTACGGCTATCAGTGGCAACGCCAGAGCGCCGCCTTCAAAGAGGCGAAGAGAGTGGAAAAGGAAAAGAGAGAGGCCCTTGCCAGGCTCGGGGATAGACTCCAACGATTGACCCCGGAACTCAAAGCCATCGACTCCCGACAGGAGGAACTCACCCAGAGTTTGGCCCTCTGGCGAAAGGAGAGAGACGCCCTCCGCCAGGAGCAGGAAGGTCTCCTCAGAGGGTTGGCTGTGAGTCAGGAGAGGCTCCGCCTCCTCAAGGGACAAGAGGAGGAGATCGATGAGGAAGTGGCCTCGCTCACACGTAGAAGCGAGAACCAGCGGCTAAGCGTTCAAGAACTAGAGCCGGATCAACTATTGTCAGATCTCTCCCTTCAAGAGCGACTCTCCCAGGCCCAGGAGTCGGCCTTCCAGTTGGCTAGCCGCTCCGCCGAACTCCGCAGCCAACTCTCTCAAATCCAGAAGAGGGAGAGAGACCTCCTAAAGGAGAGGGATGAGGAGAGAGAAGCCTTGACCGCTCTCCGCCTTCAGGTATCCCACTTAGAGAGGATAGTGGCCCAACTGGAGGGGGAAAAGCGAACCTTAGAGGTGGAGAAGGAGGCTCTCGCTCAGGAGCGAGAGAGAGAAGGGGCGGATCTTGAGGCCTCTCTTCTGCGGCAAAACAGGCTCCAAGCCCAGGAGGAAGAGGTGGAGGCTCGCTACCAGGTTTTGAGCAAGATGCGGCGAGGCTTAAGGCGGCCTGAGGCCAAAGCGGTCAGCCAAGAAGGCGTATTGGGCACCCTGGCCAGCCTCATGGAGGTGCCTCTCCCCTTAGAAGCCGCCCTTCGAGCGGCCCTGGGGCCGCTTAGGAAAGGCCTAGTAATTCAGAGTTGGAAGGATGCAGAGAGGCTCATGAAGGACCAGCCTATCCTTTTCCCCCTGGATAGCATAAAAGCGCCTCCGGCACCTCCCCCTCCCCGTGGACCAGGCATCCTGGGCCTAGCCTCCAACCAGGTAAAGAGCGCGCCGCGTTTCCGCCATCTCCTCCAGGCCCTTCTGGGCTATACGCTCATCGTTGAAGACCTAGCCACTGCCAAGAGAGTTCATCAGGAAGATGCAACCGGTTTCCAGTTCGTGACCCTGGAGGGCGAACTCCTAACTCCCCAGGGAGCCCTCATCGCCGCTGCCCCCCAATTCGAGGGGCTTGAACGAGCGCTGGAGCGGGAGATGACCTCCCTGGAAGAGGAGAAGCCCCATATCCAAGAGCAACTGAGAAGGGAGAAAGAGCGATACGATAGGCTACTATCAGAGACGCAAACCCTGGAGAAGAGAGAGCAGGAACTGGGAGAGCGCCTAGGAGCCAAGGAAGGCGATCTCTCGGAGCACAAGACCCGTTTGGAGAGGCTCCTCCAAGAGGTGGAGTGGCGGCAAACCATCGAGGCCAAAGCGGGAAAGAAATTGGAGCAGATCAGGGCTTCCATCGCTGACCTCTCACTTCAAGTCGAAGGATCGGAGGCCCAAGAGAAGGATACCCTGGCGGCACTGGTGAGGCTCCAGGAACGGATGGCCACCTGGGGGGGCGAAGGGGAAGAATCGATGGCCCATCTAGCGCTGCTCAAGGAGAGAAAGGAGAACCTGGAGCAACTGGAGGCCCAGATAGAGGCCAAGGAAGCCCGAAAGAGGGTACTCGCCCAAGAGATCGAGACCCTAACCGAGGAGGTCGAGACGCTAGAGGCGCGGGCCCAGGAGTTGTCAACTCGCTTAACTACTCTTCAAGGGCTCATCGAACCGGCGGAGGAAGAGATAACCTCTCTGGAGAGAAGACAACGCCGCCAGGAGAGGGAGGAAGCCCATCTCCGCGATGATCTCCACCGGTGTGAGGTGGAGCATAGCCAAGCCGCATCAGAGGTGGAGAGGTGTAAAGATAGGCTCGCCGCCTTGCAAGGAGAGATCGAGACCGACCTAGAAGGTTTCGTGGCACCTTTAGCTGAAGAACTAACCCTGGAGATGGACGCTCGTCTCTCTTCCTTACCCTCTATCTCCCAGATACCTCAGGGGCTGGAGAAGAAGATAAGGAGGCTGAAGCGGAGGCTCCGTAAGATAGGCCCGGTGAATATAGAAGCGCCAACCGAGTACGAGAAGATCAAGAGCCGCCACGATTTCCTCACCTCCCAGGCAGAAGACCTAGAGAAAGCCGATCGATCTCTACGCCAGATGATCGCCGAATTGAACCACCTCATGGAGGAACGGTTCCAAGAGACCTTTTCTGCCATAGCCAAAGAGTTCAGCGACTACTTCACCGCCCTTTTCAGTGGAGGCCGAGGAAAGTTGTTTCTCACCGACCCCCAAGACCCACCCCAGACGGGCGTTGAGATCGTTGCCCAGCCCCCAGGAAAGAGGAGACAGAGCATCGACCTCCTCTCCGGCGGGGAGAGGGCCCTCACCGGTGTGGCTCTCATATTCGCTATCTTGAAAGCCACCGCCACCCCCTTCTGCTTTTTGGACGAGGTGGATGCCACCCTGGACGAGATCAACATCGGCCGCTTTCGGGACTCCCTCAAAACCCTGGCCCAAGCCACCCAGATCGTGGTCATCACCCACAACCGGTACACCATCGAAGCCGCGGATACCATCTACGGTCTCTCCCTGGGGGAGGATAGCGCCTCCCAAGTCATCTCCTTGCGACTAGAGGATGTAGAGACCTAGTCTGCTCTTAGGAGGATATAGTATGGGGGTCGTCAAGATCTTGACCACCGGCGGCACCATCGCTATGGAAGAGAAGAAAGGCGCTGGCGCACTCCCCGCTTTGACCGCCGAGGACCTCAAAAGCCTCCTACCCCCCGACATCGGCCCCCTAGAGACTGAGGAGTTCTCCAACCTCCCCAGCGCCCACATGACCGTAGATCTCATCTTCAAATTATCCCAGAGGGTAAGAGATCTAGTGACCGCTGACGAGGTGATAGGTGTAGTCATCACCCATGGAACGGACGTTATGGAGGAGACAGCCTACCTTTTAGACCTAGTGGTCGATACGGAGAAACCCATCGTCCTCACGGGAGCGATGCGCACCGTCTCCCAGATGGGCTATGATGGTATAGCCAACCTCAAGGCCGCCGTTCGGGTGGCCGCCTCGGACGAGGCGCGAAATCTGGGAGCCCTGGTGGTTATGAACGGTGAGGTACACGCTGCCCGCTACGTAACCAAAACCCACACCCAAGCCCTGGATACCTTTCAATCCCCTTTCTGGGGCCCCTTGGGCCGGGTAGATGGAGACCGAGTGGTCATCGGTAAGAGAGTGAAAAGAGAGCATATCCCTGGCCAGAGGTTGGCCGCCGACGTCCCCCTCATCAAGTTGGCGGTGGGGCTAGATGAGAGGTTCCTACGCCAAGCGATAGAGCGGCGCGCCGATGGAGCGATAATAGAGGCCCTGGGAGGAGGCCGAGTGCCCCCCTGGTGGATGCCTACCATCAAGGAGGCGATAAAGAGGGGCCTGGTGGTCGTCATCGCCTCCCGCTGCCCCGCGGGCCGGGTCTACGACGAATACGGCTATGTGGGAGCCTACCGAGACCTCAAAAGGGCAGGTTGCATCTTCTCCGAGGGGCTAAACGGCCAGAAGGCACGGATAAAACTGATGGTGGCTCTGGGGGTCACTGGAGATAAGGACACGATTCAGGCGATCTTTCTCCAGGAGTGAACGCTTACTTTGAAAGAGCGATCAGTGAATAAACGCCTTTTCCTCACTAGATTGGCTCGAGAGCACCCCTTCTTATCGGCTATCTTGGCCCTATTCGTCTTGCTGGCTAGCCTCTACAGCGTGGTCACCCCTGTCTACGAGGCGCCAGATGAGATCGGCCACTTCACCTATATCAAATATATAGCCGATCATAGAGCCTTGCCCGTTTTTGAGCCTGTGGGAGAAGACCCCTGGATCCCAGAGGGGCGTCAACTGCCACTATATTATCTCCTTGGTGCTCTACCCCTTTCGCTTGTTGACACCAGCGATGCCGACCAACTGTTGCATTTCAACCCCCACGCCATCGTGGGCACCTTTGGAGGCGTCGGAAACAGGAACTGGGTCGTCCACACCAGGGAAGAAGCCTTCCCCTATCATAGCACTGTGCTAGCCATCCACCTGGTTCGCTTCCTCTCCATCCTCATGGGGGCGGCTACGGTGCTCATCGCCTACTCTATAGCCTTGGAGATATTCCCCAGCAGGAAGGGGCTAGCCTCCGGCGCGGCTCTCCTCGTGGCTTTCAACCCCCAATTCCTATTCATCAGCGGGGCGGTCAATAACGATAATCTGGCTGCCTTGCTCTCCTCCGCCGCTTTATTAGCCCTTCTCGCCACCTTGCGGAAGGGAGCAACCACGCCCCGCCTTATCTGCCTGGGCATCATCCTGGGCCTAGCTGCCTTGACCAAACTAAACGCTTTGGGCCTCCTGCCACTGGGGCTACTGGCCCTGCTTATAATGAGCACCAGGCAACGCTCCCCCACGCTACTGGTTAGGGGCATGGCCATCCTTCTGCTCTTGGTCCTCCTAATCGCTGGCTGGTGGTACGTGAGAAACTGGGCCCTTTACAGAGACCCCATGAGTCTATACATCCACCAGGAAGCCGGCGCGCGAAGAGAGAACCCCTTCACACTACCGAGCGTGATCGGCCAGGCAAAAGCGATCAAGAAATCCTATTGGGCGACCTTTGGCTGGTTCAATATCCAAGCCGACCCGATTTTGTACCACTTCTTCGATTGCCTAACCTTCTTGGGCGGCCTCGGTCTCATCCTGGCCGCGATAAGAGTTCTCAGAGGAAGACCGTTTCTTCCCCTAGCCAAATTATCCCTCCTCCTCACCTGGATAGTGATCATGGCCCTGGAGCTCTTGGGCTGGATGTGGCAAGCCTCAGCCTACCAAGGACGCCTTCTATTCCCCGCCACCTCGGCTATCTCCTTCTTCCTCTTCTTCGGGCTCAGCCAGTTCACCCCCCGACGGTACACTACCCTCCTAGCCGGCCTCCTGGGAGGCCTCATGCTCCTCATAGCCATCATTACCCCCTTCCGCTACATAGCCCCCGCCTATGCCAAGCCACCCCTTATCTCCGCAGATGAGATAGCCTCCATCCCCCACCGGTTGGACGTCACCTTCGGCGGCCAGATGAGGCTCCTGGGCTATGCCATCGACCAACCCTCAGTGAAACCTGGGAATAAAGTGGCCGTAACCCTCTATTGGCAATCGGTGGCTAAAATGGATAAGGATTACACCATCTTCGTTCATCTTCTGGACGAATTGGAGACCGTGGTGGCTCAAGTGAACACTTTCCCTGGCCTAGGTTCCTTCCCCACTCGAGACTGGGAGAGAGGAGAGTCCATAGCCGAGAGATATATCCTGCGGCTGCCGGGGACGGTTCTCTCGCCCAACTCCGCTCAATTCGAGGTCGGCCTCTTTGACCCCTTCACCAGCGACAGGCTGCCTGCTTACGGCCCCGATGGCCACTTTATGGGCGACAACGTCCGCTTCTACCATATAGAGATCGAGGAGGGGCCCGTAGGCCAGGGGCCCATTGGCGTTTTTGTGAATTTCGAAAACACCCTCTCCATCGCCGCCTATCAATTGGAGAGATGGGTGGTTAGCCCAGGTACCACCATCCATCTTACCCTTCACTGGCAAGCCCTGACCGATGTGGACGAAGACTACCTAGTTTCCATCCGCCTATTGGGTAGCGATGGAGCCCCCAGGGCCCAGGTGGAAGGCCAACTGACCGCCTCGCCTGCCTCCCTCTGGACCCAGGGCCAGGCGGTGCCAGCCACTTATGACCTTCCCCTCAGCCTCGATACCCCTCCCGATATTTATGAGATCGAGGTGAGGCTCCAGCGGGCGGCCACCGGCGAGACGCTGACCATCTTAGACGCCGAGGGCCAACCCCAAGACGACCGTGCCTTTATCAGCAGGCTACGAATAGAGGCTCCCTAGGCTCCTTTCTGGCCCCAGACTTTTGGCTGCTTTGAGCACCACTCGAGATAGAGGCACAATCGAACCTAAAAGGCGGTCCTAGGTGAACCAATGTCTCCGATACCTCTTTCTCCTAAGCGGCTTCCTTACAGGATGCCGAGGGATCGGTATCTTCATAAGCGGGGTCTACTTCTGGGGGTTTGTCCCTTCATCAACGCCTTTTTCCCATCTATAGAGTTCTGGAATCCGCCTCAGGCTCTCCTCCTCGTTGCCGCGGGGGGCGACATAGTGACCAGGCTGGCCATTTTCACCTTTGGCCTCTTGACCATAAAGGAGCCGTTTCGGTGGGCCTACCTGAAATCGATAGCGGCCCTGGCTCTCCTGGGGGTGGTGTTCGACCTCCTGGGCGGCTTATATGCTCTCAGCGCTCAACTGGGCTTATACGCATCGTTAACCTTACTCCGGAAGGAAGCAGATGAGGGGGATCTTCTTTGAGTGTCCTCAGGAGTTACTGACGCCATTAAGAAAGTCTAAGGCGGGCTTCCAAACCTGCCTTACTATTTAGGTATAATTGACCATCATTACTATGCGAAGGCACTCTGCCCCTAATCAAAATCTACATCCACCTCCATCTGCTGGGCCCTGATCCCTGCCCGCACCTCCCCTACCAGTCTCTTGTGGAGATCGGGATTTACGCCCGCAAAAGCCTCAAGCGAAGCCTTCAGGGTCTCTACTTCTCCCGCTAAGGGCGCTATAGCCTCCTCGTAGGCCGACCAATGGACTTTATCCGGCCGGAAGCGCCGCTTCTCCACCTCCCGCCCCAGGCACCCCGCTTCCACCAACTGCTCCATCACATAACCCACCACCCGCTTCCAAGGATCGGCGCGCTCTCCCCCTATCACCCTCTCCGCCACCGCTTGGACCCGATCCTCCTTGGGGTCACCGCTGAGCGCATCCATAATGGCCTTCTCCAGGCTGGGAGGCAGGTCGTCTCCCCCCTTCTCCTGGGCGATGGTCACTACCTCCGTCGTGAGAAGCAGCAGTTTCTTCCTCTCCTCCCTCCCCAGGGAGAGGTACCCTGCCCCTACCAGGGATATGAAAGCGGCCTCGAAGAGCCTGTTGGCCAAGTCCCCACGGTTCACCTTTTGGCCGCTATAGACAAGCGTCTCGCCTCCAAATCGCCCCGCTGGTTTGGCGAACTCCTCGCCGAAAAGATAGACCAAGCCGCTAGCCGTCACACGCCCGGCTTCCATCTCCACCTCCCTTTGAGTTTTGCACCATTATATCACACCTAAACTACCAGCATATGACGCGGGTAACCCCTTATGTCAAATCACCAACATTATGTTTAGAACCACTTCTCCCTCAACTCCTCCAAAAACCCCGTCTCCCTCCACTTGATGATCACTTCGTTCACCTTCTCCAAGAGCATGGGCGCTTTCATAGGCACGGCGATGACATAAGGCTCCTCGGTCACCTGCTGCACTATGCGAAGGCCGCCCTCCTCCCCAATGAACTGATAAGCGGAGACGGCATCCACTATGCCTGCATCTACCCTCTCGTCCCTAAGCGCCTCTAGGACCTCCTGGGCGGTCACATAGGCTTTTCTCTCCAAGGCCATCCTTTGCTCCAGCCGCCGAGCCTCCAAATCCCCCCTGGAACCCAACTCCAACCCCACCCTCCGTCCGTTCAGGTCTTCTACTTCCGCAATATTTGTCCCCTCCCGCACCACCAAGGCTTGCCCAGCATCGAAATATGAATAGGAATAAGCCACATCCTGGGTCAGAAGCGGGTCGTAGGGGAGAGCGGAAATGATTATGTCAACCCTTTCTACCTTGAGGGCGTCATAGAGACCATCAAAGCCGATATCCTCGAAATCGACCTCCACGCCCCACTCCCTCCCCAAAGCCTGCGCCAAATCGACGTTGTAGCCCCGCAAGCCCACCTCATCCCACAACTCGAAGGGCGGGTAACTGGCGTCCATCCCTACCCGAAGAACCCCCTGCCGCTCGATCCGCTCCCAGGTTCTATCCCTCACTTCGCCGCCTGGGAGGCGAAAGAGGAAAAAGAGGCCCAGGGCGACCAGGGCAAAGAGGGCTATATATGCCAGCCAGCGTCTAAGGGCCATCTACCGCTCCACAGGCGTCCTCTCAAGCCAGTCAGTGGCCCCTTGAGCGTAGGCCTGCACCTCCTCATAGATCGGCTTCAAGATGAACTCTGGTGTGACGAAGGAGAAGTAATCCCGGAAGTTCCGCTGCGGCCAGGGGGTGCGGAAGGCCCAGAAGGCCACCGCCAGGCACCAATCCCACTCCCCTCGTGCCTTCTCATAGGCCTGTATAGTGTAGGCGATCCGTTGAGAGGGGCGCACCGCCTTCGTCCAGCGGGGATGATCGTTCCAGCCGCCTTCAGTGATGATTACCTCCTTATCTCCATCTCCGTTTTGCACCATCAGTTGGTGGATTAACTCCGTCCGGGCGAAATTTATCTTATCTCTGGCCGGAGGGTCGTCAGGGGGGAAGACGTTGCCGTAGGCGTGGACGGCCAGGATATCGAAGTACTCTTTGGCCCCAGCGTCGTACATCCTCTGGAGGAAGCTCAAATCCGAGAGGGCGAACTCGTCGCCCTCATCGGCCACGTTGGGGGCTAGCCCAGCGGCCAAGACCTGGATATCGGGGTCGGCATATTTGGCCCTCTTATAGGCTATTTTGAGGAGTTCCGTATACCCTTCCGGATCCACAGGGCGGAAGCCCCAAGAAGAACTCAGGTTCGGCTCGTTCCAGATGATGAGGTACTCTATTCGACCTCGGAAGTGGCTAGCGAAGGCGTAGACGAAGTCGCCGAAATCCTGGTAACGCTCTCTTTCTAGGTAACTATTAGTAGTGTTCTTGGGCCGCGCCCATGGGGGGACGAAATCGAGCCTGGCGATGAGTGTGAGCCCTTGGACGTTGGCGTGGTCAACTACCAGGTCGGCGTGGGTCCAGTCGAACCGCCCCTTGAGGGGCTCGCAGTAGGCCCAGGGGAAATACTCCACGATCCAAGGGGCCCCCATAGCCCGCACCAACTCCAAGGTGCGCTTTATCTTCCACTCCTCCACCTCATCGGTGAGCCGGGTATGGACCCCCATCTTAGGGTTTACGGTTTCAACCTTCTGTTGCGGGCCCAAGGTGACCAAAGGCTTGGGGAGAACGCCTAGTATCAAGATAACGAGGAGCAGAAGGAGGGCTCGAGATCCGTATCGTCGGAGACGAGATTTATCCACAGACTTTCACTCCAGCGAAGCGCTTTACATTTAAGGGGGCTTGCGCCCGCCTCACCGGACAAGCCCCCCTCAAGGCCAAGAACCACCGCTCTTAAGCCCAATACGGTTTCCTGATGTACTTATAGGCCGAATTCACCGCCGTGGTCGCCTCACCGCAGGCGGTGGTGATCCGCTTCGCCTTCCCCTCATAGGTGACCAGATCGCCACAGGCGAAGACCCCTCGAAGGTTAGTCCGCATCTCGGGGTTCACCACCACCGCCTTGCCTTTAAGTTCCAGCCCCCACCGCTCCACGCTCTCCAGTTTGGGGATGAAGCCGATGCTGATGAGCACCACATCCATGGGCACCACGCTGGGTTTCTCTGTAGCTACCTTCTCGATCGTCTCCCCGCCGCTGGTGGGGAGACGACCCGGTATCCCCTCGGTGTGAAGAAACGCCTCCATCAGTTGAATCTCCACCCGGCTATCGTCCACCACCAGAATCTTGATCCCATCGGGTGGGAACAGAATTGAATCCAGCATATTCGTCTCCTAAAGATCGGCAAAATAGGTGGAGCAGGCCCGGTCAATCATCTCTGGTGTGGCTAGTGGTCTGAGATGCTTATACCTAGCGATGTCCAGCAACTGATCGACGATGTCGCGGGGGTGGCAGTTCCTGAACTCCCGTTGGGGCTTGACGTACCACTCGCGCACCAGGTGCATGAAACCCTCTCCTGTGTACTCGACGCCTCGTACCCCACATGCGTTCTGGAAGACCTGGTGGAACTCTTCGGCCGTGGGGTTGTCCACCTTGATCTTGTGGCGAATCCGGCGCAGGAAAGCATCATCCACCAGGTCGGCGGGGTTCAGGTTGGTGGCGAAGACGACCAGCTGTTCGAAGGGGATCTCGATCTTCTTGCCCGTGTGCAAGGTCAGGAAATCAACGCGCGTCTCCAGAGGAACCATCCAGCGGTTTAGCAGGTCCTGGGGGTCGATCTGTTGTCGGCCGAAGTCATCAATCAGGAACATCCCACCGTTGGCCTTCATTTGGAAGGGGGCCTCATAGTATTTGACAGCCGGATCCCAGATGAGGTTGAGACTTTCCAATGTTAGCTCTCCGCCCACCATGACGACGGGGCGCTCAACCAGTACCCAGCGCTCATCCAGGCTGGCTTCACCGAGGCCTAGTTCTTCGTGCCCCTCCCCGGGATAAGGCTCCCCGTCAACCGGGGAGTGGTTCAACTCGTCGTAGACCTTAATGATGTGGCCGTCCACGGAGACGGCATAGGGAATGGAAATCGGCTCACGGGCCAACAACCGGGCCATGCGGGTGGCGGCAGTGGTCTTGCCATCGCCCGGAGGACCATAGAGAAAGATCGACTTGCCGGAGTTGACCGCCGCGCCGATCTTGTCAAGCATGCCCTGGTTGACTACCAAGCCCTCGAAGGCTGCCGCCACCGCGGCTTCGTCGAACAAGACCTTACCCACGGCCTGGGCACGGATCATGGCGTTGTACCGTTCCAGGGGGACCGGCGCTGGCCCCACGTATTGGTTGCGCTCCAGCGCTTCGTGAACCCGTTCGATCCCTTTGCTGAAGATGGTGTAGCGATATCCTCGTTCACCGAGGCCGGCCACCCCGATGACGTTGATCAATTGTTGTCGCTTGAGCATTTCCAGCACCGGCTGGACCACATTGGCAAAGGGCAGGTGCAGTTTGCGACTGATTTCGCCGGCCGCAATTTCGCCGGCATTGTAGATCAGCTTGAGAGCCAGTTCGCCCAACAGACTCATGGTCAGCCCTGTCTCCTCGATGGAGAGCGGCCGCTTGAGTACCTGCTGGCGCTGTGTCTCATTCATCTTCTCACTTGCCTCCTGCCGCGCTTGCCTGCTAGTGACCTCGAATGGGGCATGTGCCTCCAAAGCATGTTACTGGTCACATTTTCTCGAAGTCCCTCCGTCGCTTCGCGCAGGTGTCTCCGTAACGCCCACGACCAGCGCGAGCACGCCGCCCAGCGCCTTGCCCTTTGCCACCAGCTCCTCCTCTCTCAACGAACTTGCAGCGTGCCCCCTCCCGGTCAAGATGTATCCAGGGCTCTTGGCATCCTTTCTATTCATTGCCGATCTCTTCCTCTTCCCCGTTGAACAGATAGATGTGTGGCAACTCAATGACCAAAGAAACTGCGTCTTTTGTCACGCCCAATAGGGCTTCCTGATGTACTTATAGACTGAATTTACAGCGATGGTCGCCTCGCCGCAGGCGGTGGTGATCCGCTTCGTTTTCCCCTCGTAGGTGACCAGATCGCCACAGGCGAAGACCCCTCGAAGGTTACTCCGCATTTCGGGGTTCACCAACACCGCCTTGCCTTTAAGTTCCAGTCCCCACCGCTCCACGCTCTCCAGATTGGGGATGAAGCCGATGCTGATGAGCACCACATCCATGGGCACCACCCTCTCCTCCCCCGTCTCGTTGTCGATGAGCCGTACAGCCTCGACTTTCTCTCTCCCCATGATCTCCTTCAGTTCGGTGCGAAAGACCACCTTGATGGGGCTCTTCCCCACCCTCTCCACCGTCATCTCGTCGGCTCGAAAGTAGTCCTTGCGGTGGATCAGCGTGCTTTCCCCAGCGCAGCCGCAGATGGTGAGGGCCATCTCCAGGGCGCTGTCCCCTCCGCCCACGCAGAGGACCCGCTTCCTTTCAAAGGACCTCATATCCAGGCAGTTGTAGTAGACCCCCTCCAGGCCCTCCTCCCCGGGGATACCTAACTTCCGGGGCTCAAAAAGCCCCATCCCCAAAGCCAGGATCACTGCCTTCGCCTCGTAGGTCCCCTTCGGCGTGTTGAGGGTAATCTTCCCCTCCTCGACATCCAAGTCGGTGACCTCCTCCCCTTCCCGTATCTCACAGCCCATCTCCCTAGCCTGAGCCGCCATCTTCTCCGCCAACTCGTGGGCCACGATATCGGTGTAGGAGGGGAAATCGTGGATGCTCTTGTGGGGATAAAGATGAGTCAACTGCCCCCCTATCCCTTTCGCTTCCAGGATCAGCGAAGAGAGTCGCTTGGTCTGAGCGTAGATACCGGCCGTCAGCCCGGCCGGCCCCGCCCCCACGATCACCAAGTCGTACATCTATCCTCCCTGAATCTAATTTCCACCCTGGGAAAGGGCGGTTTCTATTATAGAGCCTGAGAAAAGCGGTGTCAATTAACTTTGACCCATCTCCGCTATCTGCCGTAGGAGCCCCACCATGAGAGCGGCGAGCCGGGCCACCTGCCGCCATTGGAGACCCCGACGCTCACGCTCACCCCCCTCCATCCATTGGCGAGCGTAAATCAAGGCCGCTAAACCGCCTACCAGCCCCCCTATCAGGGCTCCCAAGAACACTCTGCGCCTCGCTCCCCGAGACAACGGATGAGACACGGATAACTACCTCCTCAAGAAGGCCTTCAAAATCTCTAGAACGAACGCGCCCGCACTTATGGTGCGGATAATAGGGCTCACTAAGAGCGAGGAGAAGGTGCGCGCCCCCCTCTCCACCCCCTCTGTCCTCTTTTGGGCAAAGGTTAGAGCCGGGAGCAGGCTACCTTTAGCCCGCCGCAACAGCCGAATAGCGTAAGCCATAAGGAAAAGTGCTGGCAGGATGAGGATGAACCCTTGTACCATCAAGAAAATGAGAGCCACATCTCGCCAGAGAGCCACCGTTTTTGGGTCCATCACCCCACCCAATCCCAGAACCAATAGGCCAAAAACCGCCATTTACCCCAGGGGGCGAAGACCTCCTGCACCTCTTCATCGGTAACCGGCGCCCCATCGAAGAACCGCTCCGAGACCAACTTGCGAGCCCAGGTATCGATCCCTAGATAGTCGTAACGGCCCAGAAGGCTCAAGATGTGAGCGGCTGCATATTGTCCCACCCCCTTAATCGATTTGAGCCATTTGTACAGTTCCGCCGTCCCCAAGGAGGAATGCTTGAGCCCTTCCAGGTCCAGGTCGCCGCTTGCTACCTGGCGAGACAACTGAGCGATGGATGAGGCCCGATAGCCCATTCTGACCTCCTGCTTTAGATAGTTCTCGCCTGCCTCAGCCACAGCCTCCGGCGTGGGGAACGCTTTAAGAGGTTCAAGGGGATAAGGCTCCCCCAACCTCTCCACCAACCGCCCTACCATCCCCTCCGTCTGCCGCCAGGTGCAGTTGGTAGTGCAAATGGTCTTCACCACATCTTCATAGACCGTAGGAGAGCGCAAGATGTGCCCCTTCCCCTCCTCCACCACATGCCTGAGCGCTGGCTCCCCTTCACATAACCCGTAAAAATCGGTCAACTCCTCCTCCAGCCCCAGCATCCAACGCACCTTACCCTCTATCTCGCCCACTTCCCCATCGGTCAAAGCCTCGTTTGCTCTTATGGCAACGATAACCCCTGTCAACTCATCACTCCCACCGATGGCTAATTTCACTACTCGTCCGGTGGACAACCGCTCCACGCGTCTCAACCTCTCCTCATCCCAAGAAAAGGGGGCCAGACGACGCCACCCATGGGAACGAACCGTGGCCTGGAAGTTGAAAGGCGGGCGAGCAGCGAGTTCTAACCTCATCATCCAGAGCACCCTCTTCTCCTCACACTATCTCTATCTCGTAGTCAGCCACCTGAGCGTCGAACCGCCCCTTCTCGATGCTCCTCACCACCTTGGTGAGGAGCATCAGGTTTATCCCTACACCTATCGGCTGTGCGGATGAAGAATGAAACGCCAGCCCTCTCCTTGCGCTGTGGCGCCCTCCACGAGCGGGAAACTCAGGTCGAAAGAAGCCTCGCCTGCCCACGGATACTCACCGTGAAAGCCTTCCGCTATAACTTCCAACATTTGCTCCCCAGTCATGTCCAAGGTCATATGGAGTTCCTCGCCGCTTGCTCCCTCCGTACACTCTCCGGCGATGGTCGTTTCTAGGTTCAGGGTCACCTCATACGACCCCCATACCGGAAACATGATATCTTCATATGAAATGGGGCCTCCTCCCTGTACAATGTAAGGTTCTTCGCCAGTGGTGACGGCAAAGGGAATGTTGCCCACCGCAAACGGCTCCAGCCCCACAACCTCTGCTGGGCCGACCAGCACGCGCACTTCAATCTCTCCATCCAGACCATCACATATGGCTGAACCTGTGGGTGTGGGTAAACCTGAGCCCGAAGGCGGAGGCGTGGGCGTGGATGTTGGTATGGCTGTGGGCGTAGGCGACAGTGGTGTCGGTGTGGCCGTGGGCATAGGCGATGGTGAGGGCTGACAGGCAGCCAACACTATCAGCGCCATGCCTAGCGCCAAAACGGTTTTCTTCATTTCAATCCTCCTTAGTTACGGATAGAAAGGCAGGCGAGCAGCGACTTCTAACCTCCTCATCCAGAGCACCCTCTTCTCCTCACACTACCTCTATCTCGTAGTCGGCCACCTGAGCGTCGAACCGCCCCTTCTCGATACTCCTCACCACCTTGGTGAGGAGCCTATGGACATAGCCCTGGTCGTTGGATACACAGGCCACCCCTAAGACCGCATGTTGCCAGGCATCATTCCTGCCCACTTCAGCGACCGACACGTTGAAATCGTTCCGCACACGGGCTAAAAGCGACTTTACGATACGCCGCTTATCCTTCAAAGAGTGACAACCTGGCAAGTCTAGGTGGATGGTACAGACACCGATGACCATGACGTGGATATTTTATCACACTTTAGGTAAACGCGCCCCACCTGCTCCTTCAGTTGGTCAGGTTGCGCCAGGAAGGGCTCTTCGCCAGCCAGGCCAGGATCTTCTCCGCGCAGTGAGCGCCCTGAATGACAACGTGGACATAGAAGCCGGTGAGGAACGCTGCCCACCAAGGCTCGATGATGGCGAACCACTCCGGCCAAACGTAGCACAGGTCTCCCCGCTCAGATCGTCTTAATCCAGACTTCGGAAGCATGTTTAGAGGCCGAAAGCAAACTCACAAGCGGCAAGGAAGGTAAGGCTTGCCAGAAGGCCGAGGAGAGTAAAGAGCAAGGCCCAACGTCTCTTGGCTAAGTGGGCCTCCGACAGTAGATACCCCATGATAACCGCAGCCCCCAGAGCGCCCAAGGCAATCCGCCACCAGGCAAGATCCCAGGGGTAGATGAATCTGAGCATGTAACGCTGTTGAATGTCCATAAGATAACCTAGAGAGGCTGTGAAAGCAGGTATCGGAATGAAGATGGGATGGGCATAATAGGTGACGAAACCCAAGGCCAAGGCTATAACGTAGACCAGGCCATCCCATCTCTCGTCCCAGCGTCCCCAGCGCCAGACGGTGCCCAAGATCACAGCCAACCAAAACGCAGGAGCCATGAAGATGGTCTCAAGAAGGAGAGACGGGATGGCGCTCAGCATACCGAGGGCGAAGAGGAGCAAGAGATGCCTCGAGGGGACAGGTGTATAGCGCTTTTGCTGGTAAAGAAGGGTGTAAAGAAAATAGGGCAGGCCGAGATAGAGAATCCCAAAGAGGAAGTTCAAGCCGAGCTCCCTTTCGAACTGCTGATGTCCGGCCAAAAGCTCCAGATGGGAGATCCCCCCGAGGAGCAGAAGCGAACCCAGAAACGGGAAGAGCCTGGCTTTCGAGAGGAAGCCTCTGGCACCAAGCAGGCCCGGACTCACCTTGAAAATCTCCCAGATCATACCCCCCACATAGATGACGAGGGGCCAGAGACCGGCTGTCAAACCTTCCTCCGGTGCGAAGGCGAAAAAGTTGCTGAAATAGCCCCATAAGATGAAGAAAACAGTGATAGAGAGGCCGAAGAGCCAGATGAGGCCCTCGGAAGAGAGCCTCTTTACCCCCCAGAGGACGAGGGCGATGAGGGCGATGGCGATGGTGATGTAGAAATCGTAATCCAGGGCGGCAAGGAAATCCATGGGGAGGTTCGAAGGAAAGCGCAGTAGGGCCCTCCCCCAGCCATAAGCGCCGAGGAACTCTGCCAGAAGCAAGGGCGGTGCAAGAGCAAAACAGCGCGCCAGGATGCTCCAGGCGAACCAGAGAAAGAAGATAGTTATAACCAGAGCCTCTGTTGGTGCCAGCGTCTTGATGGTCTCCACCAGCCACTCGGCCAGGTCTTGGGCCCCATTGAAGAGGTCGAGTCCAACCCAGTACCAGAAGAGGCCCACTAGGCCCAGGAGGCCATTTGCAGCCAGGAAGGTGTTTGCCAGTACCTCCTGGGCGGGAGAACGCTGGAGGGTGGCGGCGTAAAAGACGGCGAAGATGATGAGCGTTGTGGCGAAGGCAACCCCAAACCTCAAAGGGCGCTCTCTGAGGACCCAGGGGTTGGCCACCAAGGCGAAGTAGACCCCTCCCAGGGCCAGCTTCCCCCACATCCCTATCTCGGCGGGCACGATGGCCCCTATGCCTAGAGAGCCGTAAGTGATAAGGGCCACCAATAGGCTAAGCGCGAGGAGGACGGGCCTTCTCCAGCGGCTCGTGGGCGAGGCTCCCGCCGCCCAAGTACCCAGGGCCAGCATCCAGAGTGAGGGAAGGGCGAACCAAAAGGTCCCCGCCAGGCTGATGCCCGCGTAGAGGCCGTAGAAAGCAACATAGGCAGCGGTGATGAGGTAGCCGAGAGGGCCCACCCTGGCCGCGCCGCAGAGGACGTAGGCCCAGCCGAAAGTGATGAAGAGAAGAGAGAGGTAGAGAGCAGGGGTGGGGACACCGATCTCCTCCCCCTCCCAGAGAGCGGTCCGTAGGATGGGGTAGGCTTCAGCCTGGAGGGTCAAATAGACGGTGACGACGACATTAGCAAGCAGGACCAAAAGGCCCAGCCAGCTCAGGGGGCCAGCGCGGATGAGCGCCTTCGCGGTCTCCGCACCAGCCCCCTCGGCCCTACCCCACACGATGACTGCATAGCTCATGACGGAGGAGGCCGCGGCTTTTCTAATTCCTTCGAAGGCCCTGGCAAGAGTTTCTCTCATGACGGCTTTCCGTCGATGTCTCCGAAGAAGATCGTCTGGGACGACGGCTTGCTCGTAAAGTGAGGACTTGCTCGCTTTTCCAGAGGGGCAAGCATGCTCATCGGAGAGAGTGCGTCAGGTCACCGACACCCCACAGTGGTCACAGAACTTGGCCCCTGAGCGCAATAGATGACCGCACCGGGGGCAGGCAAGCCACAGGGGCCTCCCGCACCGGTCGCAGAATTTGGCTCCTGACCGCAGGAGATCATGGCAGAAAGGACAACGAGACGTCTGAGGTTGGGCTGGGCAGGGCTTGGCCGCAAAGGACTCCCAATCGGTCTTGACCTCCTCAGCCAAGGTGGACAAAGCCCCCTTGGCTGCCTCAGCCCCCCTCTCAAGCACAACCTCCCCTCTGTCAATCCCTTCCTCAACTATCCCCCTAGTGATCTGCTTCTGGGCCGCCGTCCTACCCCGAGATGCACTCGCGTGCAGCCACCGCTGTATCTTCCTCCTGGCCAGGAAGATGGCGATGATGAAGGTGAGGCAGAAGGCCAGGCAGATCAAAGTAGGGATGGCAGCGGGAAAACCGACCTGCCAGGCCCGATAACCCAGCACAAGGGCGACCAAGAAAAGGATGGCTATCATAACGGTGGCCGGGTGCCTTAAGAAGAAAAGAAATGCCCGCCACCCACCCTTTAGGAGAAGTTTCCCCACTTTCAAGCCGATCTTAGTCACCCTGGTTCTCTAGTCCGCAGGTTCCACCCTTGCTCCACAACTATCGCAGAACTTGGCCACGGGACGAAGAGCTTCCCCGCACTGCGGGCAAGTGAGCTCCAATTGTGCCCCGCAGTTGTCGCAGAACTTGGCACCCGCCCTCACCGGCTGGCCACAGGATGGGCAGAGGAGCGGGGCGGAGGCGACAGGTGGAGCTGCAGTCACTGGCGGGGCCACAGCAGTCACCTGGCCCGTGGCGATGTATTGGTCGATCATCTCAAACACCTGCTTGGGAAGCTGGCTCTGCTTCCAAGCCCCATAGGCGGCCGGGATGAGGGCTGGCCAGAAGATGATGGCCCCCACTGCTCCCACCGCCGCCTTATCCACCCATTTAGCAGCACCCGTCTGCACCAGCAGGTTCTCACCCTGGGGGCTCATGGTCACATTGAGGGCCGCAGACATACCCAAAAATGAGCGCCAGCTCTCTGGCTTGCGGGCCTGCACCGTCATACCACCCCTGGGGACTTCCAGGCTCTGAACCTCGAACCCCTGATTCTCAAACCAGTCGGAAACCACCCCCGCCAGATCTCGGATCTCTATGCCGGGGGCGTGATAAATCTTCTGTTCCGCCATCTAGTGCCTCCCTTCCTCTTCGGTCAGTTGGGCCAACCTCTCCATCCCCTGGAGCACGGCCCACTCATAGAGAACTTGAGTGAGTTCCTCGTGAAGCTCGTCGTTTAGCTTCGGCTCCAGGACGCGCAGCATCTCGGAAACCCTCTCCGCTTGCTGCCGCACCTCCTCCGGCTCGACCACCCCGTCGGCTAGAGCGCTTTGCCAGCTCTCCATCTGTTCCAGGTACTTGGAGAACATCAACTCATTCGACTCCGGGTCGAACCAACTTCTCTTGGCCATGGCCACCTCCTTGCATGATTATCGTTCACTTAAGAAGTCCGCACTCTCCTGAGCGGGCCCCGAGCGCCAGAGAGCACCTGCTCCTCTCCACTTCTCTAATCATACCCACATTTTGAGATCGACGACAGAAACCTGAAATCCACCTATTTCACTATCCAGACAGACCTACCTTCACGAAAATGCCCGCTTCCGCCAGGCCTTGGCGAAGCAGGCAAAAAATAAATCCCTCGCTTTCGGCAGCCTGGCGATCATAGCCCCTTGGGGCCTTAGACCCATGGCTTTGCGTCCCCACCTTTCGATGGGTTTGCCCTTATCGTCGCGATTTAATCTATCATAATATCAATCTTGTCATAAATATAGCGCTTGATAGGATCTGCGTCAATAGCATAAAGGTACTAAGATTGTGTTCACCACTCAGCATCTGGCTTACCTTGCGCAAGGTTTGCTCCCTCGGCTATCACTCCTTCTCTTGGCGTTTGTTCGCGCCGCCGAGCAGCGAGTTCTAACCTCCTCATCCAGAGCACCCTCTTCTCCTCCTCACACTACCTCTATCTCGTAGTCGGCCACCTGGGCATCAAACCGCCCCTTCTCGATACTCCTCACCACCTTGGTGAGGAGCCTGTGGACATTCCCCTGGTCGCTGGAAACACAGGCCACCCCTAAGACCGCATGTTGCCAGGCATCATTCCTCTCCACCTCGGCCACGGAGATGTTGAAATCATTGCCCAGCCGGGCCAGGATCGACTTGAGGATCCGCCGCTTATCCTTCAAAGAATGACAACCTGGCAAGTCCAGGTGGATGGTACAGACGCCGATGACCATGACACAGATATTTTATCACACTTTGGGTGGACATGCATTGTCATCAAACAACCGAGGTCGCAAATTGAAGAGAGGTCTACCACTTGTTGAACCGATCCCCCCAAAGTATTATAATAGGTTTGGAGGG
>DFBK01000059.1:61621-82789 GCA_002366595.1 Anaerolineales bacterium UBA3082
GTGGTTATACGCCCTTAAAGTGGCGGTAGCGTTACTCCTCATCCCCCTCATAGCCCATGTTGGCAAGCGGTACCCTTCCGCCTGGACCTACCTGCGGATGTGGAACCTCCTGCTCTGCGGGGTGGTCGTATGGAATGTGGCAGTGGTGGTTGGATAAGGTTTTCACCCTACTATAGGGCGTGAATCGGCCCCTCGAATTGACCCAAGGCGGCCTCCCTCACCGCCTCTGGCAGCGTGGGATGGGCGTGAATGGTGGCTACGATATCGGAAGCCTTAGCCCCCATCTGGATGGCCAGGGCTCCTTCAGCGATGAGGTCTGTGGCGCGGGGCCCCATGATATGCAAGCCTAGAACCTCACCCCCCTCGCGACAGAGCATCTTCACCAGCCCCGTCGTCTCCCCCATGGTTAAAGCCCGTCCGCTGGCCGCGAAGCGAAAGATGCTCTTCTTGTAAGGGATCCCCTCTCCCTTCGCCTCCTGCTCCGTGAGCCCCACCCCCGCCATCTCCGGCCAGGTGAAGACGCCATAGGGTACGGCTCGATAATCGATCCCTTTCTCATTGCCCAGGGCGTTCTCAGCCGCGATCTCCCCCTGGCGAAAGGCTACATGGGCCAGCATCCAGCCCCCCGTAACGTCACCCACTGCGTACACTCCAGGTAGGGTGGTCTGGAGATAGTCGTTAACCACGATCTCCCGCCCCTTCCCACAGGGAACGCCCAACTCAGCGAGCCCTAGCCCCTCGGTGTAGGGCAACCGTCCGGTGGCTATGAGAACGTAGTCGGCCTCCACCGACTCCACCTTCTCATCCGCCCCGTACTCCACTAGTAGACTAGACCCTTTCTGTTGCACCCCTCTGAGCGGCGAGTTGAGATGCACCTCCACCCCTTCTCTCTGCACCAGATTAAGATAGCGGCGAGATAACTCCTCATCCAGGGGGGGAAGGAGAGAGGGCAACATCTCGATGACAGTCACCTTGGTCCCTAGGGCGTTAAAGATGCTGGCGAACTCCATGCCGATCACCCCGCCCCCCACGATCGCCAGATCAGAAGGGGCCTCCTCCAACTCCAAGATCTCGCTTGAGGTGAGAACCCCCTCCAGGTCTAAGCCTGGTACCGGGGGCTTCCCCGGCTCCGCCCCGGTGGCGATGATGATGCTTCTGGTAGACAGTTCCCTCCCTTCGACGGAGACCTTATTCGGGGCCAGCAATCGCCCCCTTCCCTGGAAGAGTTCCACCTTACGAGCCTGAAGCAAGGCCTCCACTCCGGAGACGAGCCTCTCCACTACCTTCTCCTTGCGAGCCATCATCTTGGCGAAATCGAGGGCTGGCTCCGAGACCAAGATGCCGAACTCCTGGGCCCTCTCCATATCCAAGAGCAACTCCACGCTCCGGGCCAGTGTCTTGGTGGGGATGCAACCCTCGTTGAGGCAGACGCCCCCTACCCGCTTTTCCTCCACCAGAGCCACACGAGCCCCTAGTTGGGCTCCTCGCAGGGCGGCTACGTACCCTCCAGGGCCTCCACCGATAACCGCCAGATCATAATCAGCCATATCTCTCCTCTCTTACCCACCCTACGGCGCAACATTCCTCGCGCCGCACGATTTCCAACCCCAGTTCTTCCGCCAAAACCACGGCCTCAGAAGCGGGGCTCACGATGCCATTCACCCCAGCCCGCAGCGCCCAGGGGTCCAACAGATGCCGGTATTCTCCCCGAGGGCGCAGGCAACCCAAGCAAAGGGGAACGGTGGGGAAGCGAAGCCGCGCCTCCGCTAGGAGATCGATGACCCCCTTCAACTCTGGGGGCTTCCGGTCGGCGTATCGGGTGCCCGAGGTGGGAGTAAAGACGATGAGAATGAGTCCCTCCACTCCCAACCCTTCCAGAATCTCCAGGGCTCGGTACTCCCCCACGATCTCTCCCCCCTTCAGACCGACCGTGATATGGGGGATCAGGGGGAAATAACCCTGCAAAAGGTCGTAAGTTTTCACGTACTCCTCCACCCGCCGCTCCAGGCCGTAAACCTCCCGGATCGTCTCGTCATCCCCCACGAAATCGAAGGAGATCACATCCACATAAGGAGCGATAGCCTCCGCTTCCTCTCGCTCGATGAGGCCCACATGCCAGTTCATCACTCGGCCACTCCGCAAGGCTTTTACCTGCGCCAGACCTCTCGTCACTGGCACCTTCCCTGAGAGGTCGCACCCCCCAGAGATGAGGCAACTGGTGGCCCCTTGAACCTGAGCGCTCCAGATGGGCATCATCGACTTCAGGTACTCCCCCCCACAGTGGGCGCAATTGAGGGCGCAATGGGGTCCGGTGAGGCTGATGGTCGCCGTGCTCAGGGGGTAATCAAAGGCTACCCTAGGTGCAAAGTTAGCCTCACGAACCCGCCACGCTGATTCTACTCGTTCCTCCAACCCCATCTATATACCATCCTCTAGGAGAATTCGATCTCCTCTATTTTAATCCGTAGCCCTGATAGCCGCCCCGCCCGGGAGATGCAGCATGACCCGCTCTAAAGGGCATACTCGCCCGTCTCCCACAGGGATACTTTACGTATACTTCCAGGGAGACCACCTGCCAAAGCGTGCAGAGATGTCCCCCATCTCCCATTAGAAATCGGCTGTTTCTCAGGCTTCCTTTCACGTAGACACTAGAGAAGACGGTATCCGCATCCTCCACCATTTTCTCAGTATAGCAAACCACCTTGAAATTGCAACGCTATAGGCTTGCCTAGCCGAGAAGATGGTAATATAATCACCTGAAAAGGAGGCTCATCTTGAACGAGGAACTCCCAGAAGAAGAACGGGACCGCTGGGCGGAGGCCAAGTCTTTTCTTTGCGAGATCGTAGAGACCATCGTCCTCGTTCTCATCATCTACGGACTAGTAAGCCTGGGCTTTCTGCAGTTTCGCGTCATCCAGACCAGCATGGAACCCAATTTTCACGATGGCCAATACCTGGTAGTCAATAGACTGGTCTACCGGCTCCACCCTCCCCAAAGGGGCGATGTCATCATCTTCCACGCTCCTACCAACCCGGAGAAGGAGTACATCAAGCGAGTTATTGGTCTGCCTGGCGAAGCGGTAGAGATCAGGGAGGGGTACGTCTATGTCGATGGCCGGCGTCTGGAGGAAACATACATCGCCCAGGTCAATCGGCGCGGTTCGTGGGGCCCTTCCATCGTGGAGCAAGATGAATATTTCGTTTTGGGAGACAACCGGAACAACTCCAGCGACTCCCGCAGTTGGGGGATGCTCCCCCGCGAGAACATCATCGGCAAGGCCTGGCTATCTTATTGGCCCCCTCAAAAATGGGGGCTCATACCCCACTATACCTTTCTCACAGGGATACTTTATGTACGTCTCTGGATAAAGGAGAAGAGATGAATGCGAAGGCTTTTCCCCTTACCCTCGATGATGAATCGAGGGTTCCCCTGGTCGAGTTTCCACCCCAAGATCTGGTGGAGATCATCAAAGAACTTACCCTGGAAAAGGTAGCCGGTCTCATCGATGTCACCGATCTTAAGGCCGACAGCCAGGAGCCCAAGGTCAGGAAAATGGTCAACTGGGCACTGGATTACGGTTTCTACGCCATCTGTGTCAATCCGGTGGAGGTTGATCTACTGCCCAGGTTACTCAAAGGTAGCCCGGTAAAAGAGTCTTATGTGCTCGACTTCCCCCTGGGGAAATCCTCTATTCAGAGTAAGAGCCGGCAGGCAGCGGAGATAGTAGAGATGAGCCGAGATCTGAGGGGGGAGGGGCCCGGCAAGGTAGAACTGGATATGGTGATCAACGTGGGCCGCTTCAAGAGGGATCGAAACTACACTGGGGAGGAGATCGAAGCGGTGGTCCAGGCTGCCCAGGGGGAATTGGTCAAAGTGATAATCCGCTCTGGGGAACTGACCGAGGAGGAGATCGTAGAGGCGTGTCAGGTAGCTAAGGAGGCAGGAGCCCATTTCGTTAAGAACTCCACCGGCATGGATGCCCTAGGCGCTACCCCCGAGCATATCTGGCTGATGAGAGAAGCGGTGGGTCCCGATAGGGGCGTAAAGGCGGCGGGAGGCATCAGAGAGGCCATGACCGTGGTGAGGTTGATCTATGCCGGGGCGAAGGAACCTGAACTGAGAGAGCCCCTTCGATTCAGGATCGGCACCAGCAGTCCCTTGAACATCCTAGCCACCATGAACTGGATAAGGCTCAACCCCCAGGCCTGGGCGGAGGCTAAAGTCATCCCCTGCACCATCTGTCCTCACAGCCAGACAGCCAAGCAAAGGAGAGAGGTTCGGGAGATCTACATGAAAAAGTGCCGCCTCTGCCCCTACAGGCGACACAGAAAGGACAAGGACTTCTGATGGTAAGAGGTGGCTTCCATGGCAAGATCCTGCGGGTCGATCTCAGCCAAAAACAGGTGAGTGTAGAAACGCTAGAAGATAACCTGGCCCGAGACTACATAGGGGGGCGCGGGCTGGGAAGCGCCATCCTTTGGGATGAACTTCCACCAAAGATAGACCCCCTCTCTCCAAGGAACAAGTTGATATTGGCTACCGGCCCCCTGAACGGAACGGGAGCAGCCCTCTCCTCCCGCTACGAGATGGTGACCAAGTCACCCCTCACCAACACTATCTTGAGCACCAACTCCGGTGGCCGCTTCCCCATCGCCCTGAAGAGCACGGGGTTCGATGCCCTAGTCATAGAGGGTGTGGCCAAAAACCCCTGTTACCTATGGGTAGATGACCAGAAGGTAGAATTCAGAGACGCTTCCCCCTTGTGGGGCCTGAACAGCCACCAGACCACCGATAGGCTGCTAAAAGAGAGATCGCCCCAAGCAGCGGTAGCCTGTATCGGCCCCGCAGGAGAGAAGGGGGTGCTTTTCGCCTCGGTGATGAACGAAAAGGACCGAGCGGCGGGGAGAGGCGGGGCTGGCTGTGTGATGGGAGCAAAGAAACTGAAGGCGGTCGTGGTCCAGGGAAGCCATAAGACGCCCATAGCCGACCCAGAGGGGTTCCAAGAGGCCAGGAAGAACGCTCTCACCATCCTGAGCGAGGCCCCCATCACCAAGAACGCCCTGAAGGAGTACGGAACCGCCGTTCTCATCAATATCATCAACGAATACGGCGCGCTCCCCACCCGAAATTTCCAAGAGGGGTACTTCCCGGATGCCGACTCTGTCTCCGGGGAAACGCTCAAAGAACTCCTCTACGAGCGGAGCGTGGCCTGCGCTACCTGCTCGGTGGCCTGCGGTAGAGCCACCAGGACGACGGATCGCAGCGGGGAGGGGCCGGAGTACGAAACCATCTGGGCTCTAGGCCCCACCTGCGGGGTGAAGGACTTAGAGGTGATCGCTGAGGCCAACTACAACTGCAACGAACTGGGGTTCGATACCATATCCGCGGGCAACACCATCGCTTGTGCCATGGAACTATGGGAGAGGGGGTATCTGGATAAAGCCACCCAGGATATAATAAGGGAGGAGTTGGGTGGGGATCTGCGATTCGGAAACGGTGAGGCGGTGCTCAAATGCACCGAACTCATCGGTCGAAACGAGGGCTTCGGCAAATACCTGGCTCAGGGCTCTTTCCGATTGGCCTCGCGGTTCGGCCACCCGGAACTCTCCATGAGCGTCAAGGGACTAGAACTCCCCGCCTATGACCCCCGCGGCTTTAGGGCCATGGGGCTGGCCTATGCCACTTCCAACCGAGGTGGTTGTCATCTGCGGGCCTATCTCATCGGCCCTGAGGCTCTAGCCGCTCCCTATGCCGTGGACCGCTTCACTAGCGAGGGCAAAGCGCCCCTGGTCAAACTATATCAGGACCTGAGCGCGGTCATCGACTCCCTGGGCCTCTGCATCTTCACCATCTTCGCCCTCAACCCCGACCATTACGCTAGCCTCCTCTCCACAGTGACCGGGGAGCCCCTAGAGGCAAGACAACTTTTGAAGATGGGCGAAAGGATCTGGAACCTGGAGCGCCTCTTCAACCTGAGAGAGGGGTTTACAAAGCAAGACGACCGCTTACCCCCCAGGTTCTCCCAGGAAACTTTGCCCCGCGGCCACTCCAAGAACCAGGTAGTAGACCTTGCACCTATGCTGGAAGAATATTATAGACTCCGGGGTTGGGACAAAGACGGCGTTCCCACGGAAGAGAAACTGAAAGAGTTGGGGCTGGAATAATCAGCGGATGACCGGGGTTAGCGCCACCCAGGTCACGGCCAGCACTGGCGTTACATAAAGTATCCCTGTGGGAGAAGATGGTCTTAGAGGGCACGTTTGGGCATAGATATACGTAAAGTATCCCCGTGGGAAAGGCTAGTGCGCTTTCTTGAACCTTGCGGCCAATGAAGATGCGGATATGAAGACCAGAGAATCACATAGCGTTGACCTCCACCTCCACACTAACGTGGAGGGGGGAAAGTGGGAACTCGAAGAACTGGTCGAGTGCGCGGCCCAAAAGGGCCTCGGAGTCATCGCCGTCACCGATCACAACACCATGGAGAACGTGGAGACGGTACAGGCCCTAGCCCGTCCCCATGGCATCCGCGTCATCCCCGGCATCGAACTCGATCTGGCATTTCAGGGGAAGTATTGGCATCTGCTTCTCTATGGCAATAACCCGCAAAATGAGCACCTCCCTCCCCTCCTAGAGCGCATCCATCTCTCCAACGAACTCAGCGCCCATCTGGTACACGAGGAGATGCTCCGTCGAGGTTACGACCTCCCGCCCTTCGAGGCTATTAGGGCCATGCGTCCCACCACCCACGTGGCTGATGTGGCCCAAGCCCTGGCTGATAAGCGATACGCCAGCGATGCCCTGGCTGGCTTCGCCATTATAGATGGGATGCGACTAACTTACGAGTTGAACCTCCCTTCCCACATGGTCTCCATGGCTGAAGCGATAGAGGTGGCCCACCAAGACGGGCTTCTGGCTATCCTCGCCCACCCCGGCCGGGCCATAGAGGGGGCCATGGAGATAGCCAGCGAAGAGGAACTCAAAGGGATGATAGAGATAGGGTTAGACGGGCTGGAGACATACTACCCTTCCCACACCCAGGAGCAGATCGCCTCCTTCCTGAAGGTAGCAAGGGAGCACGGGTTGTTCCTCACTTGTGGCTCCGATTCCCACGGGCCCAGCCACCGTCTCCCCCACCCTTGGCCTGCTAGGCTTTGTAGAAGGTTTCTGGAGTATTGGGAACTGAATATCTGGCCTTGACCTGAAAGGTTCTCTCTGTTAAAATGAATATGTGAATGCCCCCATCGTCTAGTGGACTAGGACACCACCCTTTCAAGGTGGCGACGCGGATTCGAATTCCGCTGGGGGCACCAATGCTATATTGACTTACTCGTATCCAATCTCGAATCTCCTTTTTGAACCGACTGCCTTGCCATCGCCATCATGGGGATGAGCATCTAACTAGCGATCCTGTGGCACAATTATCAACCTCGGATCTACAGATACAATGAGGGCGGCATCATCCTGCAAGCAGGAGATAATAAGCCGGACTTCAACCACTACCGGGGCGTTTAGTATCTGGCAGCAGGGTGGGAGAAGGAATGTGAGGGTGTGACCAGGTGAGAGAAGACATGCGAGAACCCCCAGTTCAGGGTAGTTGCGCCGTTCTAGTCAGCTGCGGATAGCGCGCAAAATCGGCCTGATATGCGCAATGCCGATCCTGAGCAGACAGCAGTATCTACATCTCCATTGGTGCGTGGGGGAAGTTCTTGGAGGATGGGGAGCTCTTGAAGATGCCGTTGAGTGTGCAGGACATCATGCACTAATGGATGGAATACACATGGGGAGGTTCTATGCAGAAGTGCAAGACTACTTACATCATCCTGGTTCCGTTCTAGGTGAAGCATAGGCGCGCAGCCTAACCACTCACTGGAGGCGACGGGGGATGCGACGCGAAATGCAAGAGATGCTTTACGATCGGGATGCGCTTGAAGCTAGGGAAGGTATTAGCCTCGGCCGCTCACCTCGATCCTGTTAGCCCACTCAACGCGGTTTGCCTGCCTCTCAAGAGCGCAGGTATTACTGAAAGCGAAGGAGGCTCCAATGTTTGAGAATAAGCGAGTTCGTCTACTGACCCTTGCCGCATTGATACTGTTCCTCGCAACGCTGGCCTGTGGTCAAGATGTTTCTCCGACCTTAGTGGGGCAAGTGACCACTGAGCCGTCGGACGAGGAACAAGCGACTGCTACAACAGAGCCTGATGCAACAGAAGCTCCAGTTGAAGAACCAACATGGGCTCCCACTGAAGTGGGAGAGGTTTTGACACAGGTTCTGTACGATCACGACCACACTACAAGTGGCCTTGTACTGGACACCGGAGGCGATGTGGACACCGAGATTGTATCCGTCGGCAGTCCCCCGGGACAGGCTCTACGGACCGGCAACGGGGAAGTGCTGTCTTCTACTGATGGAAACAGGGTAGAAGACTATTACATGCAGTTCCGTATAGATGACGAGTTCATCTTTCGCGGTTCGCCGACCTCGCGAGTCCAGATCGAGATCGAATACCTCGATGAGGGGACTGACACGTTCAGCATTCAATACGATGCCATCAGCGGGGGGCCTGCAGGGGACGGTCGATTCAAGAATACGGGTGTTGTCGTCAAAACCAATAGCGGAGAATCCAGGACCGCCGTCTTCCCGCTGTGTGATGCCTACTTTGGCAATCGTACCAACGGCGCTGATTTCCGTATTGCCGATAGCGCTGATGGCGCCGAGACCATCCTCCGTGTGGCCGTCTCCCTGGTCACACCCCCATCGGGTCCAGTCACCATCCATGTCGATTCCTGTGGGGCAAACCCATTTGATGACCAGCCAGACAGCGACGCCATCCAGGCCTGCATTGACCAGGCGTGCGGCGGCGATACTGTCCTTTTCACCTCCGGAGTGAACAGGCCTGATTATCAGGGTTATGTGATTGACAAAACGGTCTTCCTGGCAAGAACTTCGGCAAAAAGCGACCTCACCTTTAGCTCCACAGACCCTGACAACCACGCCCTGCTGACGGCCTCGCCCGATTTACTGGGTTTCGTGGTGCGGCTCTTCGCCCGTTCAGGCATTAGCGACGCCGGTAATATCGATAACATCACCGTCAGCCATCTGGACTTAGATGGCAACCGCGCCGAACGCAAGTGTTATGGGGCTGACGAAATTGGCAACGGCATAGACGATAATTGGGGTTCCTGGCTGCCGGAGTGCGACGTGTTCGATGATGCCTGGTGCAACCCGGGCACCTTGGCGATGAACGGAGATATGGACTGGGAGGACCCTGCCCAAGACTACCTATCGAACCCATCGCGTTGGAGCACCGGGCTTGCAGTAGACGATCTGCGCATCTCACAGACGGAGTGCGCAACGGGCCTAGGTCTGACCGGTGCGGCCAGCATCATCCGGGATACAACAATTGATACGGCCGGCGATCACGTTCATGTGGCTGGCTGTTCTCCGACAGACAATGACGAGGGTCTCGGGGCCTGGGCAGATGGAATCACATTTACAGGGCCAGGCCACCTCGTCACGGGCAACACCATCATCAATCCCTCTGATATCGGGATTACCCTCTTCGGAGGTGTGGACACAGTCATATCGTATAACACCGTCAAGGCTACCCCAGGTAACTACGGCATGTTCGCAGCTATCAACATTGGCCCCGTGACTTATGGCAATGTCTCAGGTGTTCAGGTGGTCGGCAATCAAGTGATTAATGAGGGAGACGAGTCTTGTGGCGGCATCCACTCCGGCATTGACATCGGCCCGCATATGTGGGGAGCGGGTTGCCGGAATGATAACCGCGATCCTGGCTTAATCGGAAATCCTAACGCGTGTATGGTTGATCCTCCCCAACCCTTTGGGACTTTGTGCATTGTCGGCTCGAGCTGTCAAATATGGGCTTACGTCGCTGCGGGGACAACCTTCACGCTAACGGACAACTACGTCTCCGGCGCCCAGGTGAACTACCTGATCGAAGGGCTGGATCTGGTCGGAACGCTTGTCGAGTCTGGGAACACCAGTGGCCCGCCCCGAATGACGGACTGGGAAAGCGCGAAAGCCGGGTGCACCATGGATGGAGTCACCGATAGGTGGGAGACGATCGACCGGGTCGCTCGCCATCCCACCCTAGATGGCTGGACAGATCAACGCATCCACTGCGAACGGTGATGAACCTGCAAATCGGATCAATCAGACTGCTCAATCCCTACTGCGGGCTAACCATGTTGCAGCGGACGCAGAGAGCAGGGCAAATCGCAGACCGGTTCTAGGCGTGGGTCTGGAATATGCATGCGTAGGGCTCGAAAAGTTAGGCTGTAGTTGACTCCCGGCCCTTGACGCGAACCCGCAATCTGTGATTGACTCATTTCAGATCTGAAAAGGGAACCATTCTTGGCTCCTCTACCCCCTACGCATGCTAGCACTGGCTCGCAGTTCCAGCGAACTCCACTTCGACCGAGACTACAACATCCTTTCCCAGGAGTTGTCCGGCGGCCATTTCATCACCAAAAGAGGAGTTCGAGGTGCAAGAATAGGCACTGAATGCTCTAGAAGTCATACTCTAGGCATTTGCCTCGTTCCTATGCCCATAAGCGTAATGGGCTCTGCGCCACAACCAAAGGAGCAAAAAAGATGAGGACCCTAACCATCGGCGGACTGACGCTAGCCAACCTGGTTTTCACCGTGGTCAGCAATAGTGGCCTTAAGTTGTCGGCTTCTAGTCGAGGATGGCAACGTTTTCTTGGGTGGCAAATCGTGGGCAACCTTTCCGGCTTACTAGGCGTATTGGCCTTCACCCTCCTTTTGCGCTTCATCTCCCTCTACCTGGCTTACGCCCTCACCGCCGGCCTGGGCTTCCTCTGCGTGCAGATCATTGCCGCCCGGTTTATATTCCAAGAACCCATCTCTATGGTCCAGTGGCTAGGGACGCTCCTCATCGCGGCCGGGATCATCACCATCTCCTGGGGAAAATAGGAGCCTGCATTGGCTAGACTGAGCGCTATCGCCAGGTCAGTGATCCGCCGATTCGACTCGTTTCTACGCCGCTTATACGGCATCCATGAGTTTACGGCAGAAGACGACTGCATCCTTAGGATCGGCTTCGCCAAGAGCGACAGGGAGTTGACCCTCTCCGACGGGACGAAGATCCTCAAAGGGGAAACGATAGGTGAACTCCACGCCTGGAACGAGCATATCCCTCCCATGCCCAAAGAGGGACCAGACTTGGCCTGGGGCTTACGATTCCACCGCTTGATGAGAAGATCCCTCGTCGAACTAGCTAAATACATCGAACGCGCACCGGAATGGAAAGGGGTCAGAGCCTTTAGGGGGGAGCCAGCGGTTGATGCCCAGGAAGGACTCAAACAAGTGACTGAACTGCTCGGACGACTAGGCTTTGACCTCCTGCCCTTGGGTCGCTCTATCAGTCGCCTAAAGCCCTTCTTGGAGTTTTGGGAGAATATCTACCTTTGGGGCCTCATCTGGACCTTCAACCCTGCTAGCCTCAAAGGGAAGAGGCTCCTCGACCTACAAAGGTGTCAAATCTGGATCTCGCGCCGAAGGCTACTCGAAAGGTATAAGAGCCGCTAACGCCCCCTTACGCTGAGCACAAACAAGGGGTGGAACGGTGCCTCCACCCCTTGTCCTCCTCGTGCGAGACTCTTATCTACCTTTCTGCGTAGGCAGCTTGGGGATCAGCCAGGAGAGGAAAGCGTCATCACTACGGGTCTGCATGAAGACCTTGCCCGGCCCGGTCAAATCCACCACCAACCCCTCCCCACTGAAGAGGGTGGACTTGATCCCTCCCACCGCCTTCACCCTGAACCCCATCCCTTCGGAGAAGGCCACTAAATGGCCAGTGTCCACCGTATAGACCTCGCCCGCCCCCAAACCCTTCTCGTGGATAGCCCCGTAACTACCGAGGATCAAGGTACCGGTGCCTGAGGCTTTTAGCATGATCAAACCTTCCCTGGCGAAGAAGGTCTGGGCTCCTGTCCATTTGGTATCGATTTCGATCCCCTCGGAAGAGGCGACATAGGAACCCGACTGAACTACCATCATCTCATCTTTTAGGTCCAGCACCATCATGTCCCCAGGCAGGACCGGGGCCAGGGTGATCTCGCCGCCCTGGGCCGGGGCGCGATAATCGTTGAGAAAGAAACTCTCTCCGCCTAGCATGGAGCGCTTGAGGGAGGCCAGTATGCCCCCTGCCATCTTGGTCTCCAGGGTCACCCCGGGCGACATGGAGACCATAGCCCCCGCTTCCACGCGAATCGCCTCGTTGGGCTCCAGTTTGACTACGGTCAAAGAGTAAGATGGGCGATACACGATTTCGATTTGCATCTCTCTACCTCCTATTTTCAGGCTAACCATCGTTAAACACGAGTAATCCACATCTAACAAAGCCACTCTTTGTGGCCTATCTCGCCCTGGGTATATAGCCCCGATACACCTCTCTGGCCTCCTGAACGGTGATGAAGGCGCCCCCATCAACCTCACGACCAACAGAGGTAATGAGGGGGATGTCTTTTCTTTTGGCTACGACATCTATTATCCCCACCCTACCGGCGCGGCCCTCCCCCAGCATCTCTGTTACTCCATATCCCTCCTCCCTAAGGGCCAGAGCGATCCTCCTCCCTTTTTGCAGCGAGACGATACGCACCAGCACATAGCCTAGAGCCAACCTCCCCTCAATCGCTATCCCCACCCAAGTTCCCACAGCGAAGCCCAAACAGTAGGCTAGGACATTGGGAATGTTGCTCAAATCTTGCACTACCTTCCCGATGGCTACCAGAAATAGCAACGCCTCGACGAAACTCATGATTGAGGCCAGGAGTCGCTCTCCTCGTACCACAAAGAGCACCCTGACCGTACCCAAGGCGATATTCGCCACCCGCAAGAAGAAGATAAACAAGGCCCAAAGTATCACTTCCATATAACTTTACCTCTATTCAAGGGTTGATCGACCTCTCCCCACCCTCCTCACTCTGCACCTCTATCCAGATCGTCTGCTTCTAAGGGCGGAGTCCCCGCCGGGATCTACTAGGATGAAGAGACTCTCGACAAGCAAAGGGGGCCAGGCTGTCCAGGGGACTCCACCCCTGGCCACGGCCCAGGGCCAAATCATCCTTTAATCTCAACCCCGGCTATAGGCGGCTAGGAAGCGAGCCAGGGAGCGGTCGTAGGTCCGCTCCACCTCTGGGGGGAAGAGGCAACCCGGCAACTCGCCCATCTTCCAATGATACTCTATACATTCGCAACAGATCCCTTTGCGGCTGCAAGGCTCGTAAGTGCAGGTGCACCGGGCCAGATTCTTATCCTGTACGCACTCACGCATCTTTTCCTCCTTCCTCGCCCTTCCCCAAGGCCTCTCCCGGGAAAGGAAATTCCAGTTAGACGGCAGCCCCTCCTCCAGTTAACCACCCCGCAGCAAGCTGCGGGGTATCCTGGCGGTTTTTCATAAAAGTGGTGATCGAGGCTACCCCTTTGCACCCTAATACTCTCCGCGCTTAGCCACCCATCCTCAGTCGAGCATCTTCAGAAGTTCTTCATATTGCTCATCGCGGATGGTGAAGCCATGTTTGGGCTCCGGAAATAGCCCCTCTCGCACCTCCTCCGCGTAACGCTTGAGGCCCTTGACTATCGCCTCCCCCACGTCAGCATACTGCTTGGCGAACTTGGGAGTGAAGGCCGGATAGAGCCCAAACATATCGTGGAAGATCAAAAGTTGCCCATCGCAGTCTGGCCCTGCTCCGATGCTGATGATCGGTATCTCCGCTCTCTCCGTCACCAACTTACTGACCTTGGAGGGGACGCACTCCAATAAGACGGTGAAGGCTCCCGCCTCTTCCAAAACTTTGGCGTCGTCGATAATCCTCTTGGCCATCAGGGCGTCCTTTCCCTGGACCTTGAACCCTCCCAACATGGACATGCTCTGAGGGGTGAGTCCCAGGTGGCCCATTACCGGGATTCCGGCCCTAATTATGGCCTCCACGCGGTCGACCATAGTCAGGCCCCCTTCCAATTTGATCCCGTCACAGCCACCCTCGCTCATGAAGCGGCCAGCGTTCTGCACCGCGATCTCGGTGGAGGGCTGATAGGACATGTAAGGCATATCCCCCAGGACAAAGGAGTTCTTGCAACCCCTGGTCACCGCCTGACTGTGGGCGATCAATTCCGCCATAGTGGCCGGCAGAGTGGTGGAGTACCCCAGTACGGTCATAGCCATCGAGTCGCCCACCAAGACGATATCTATACCCGCTCTATCGGCGAAGACCCCGGTGGGGTAATCATAAGCGGTGATCATGGTGATCCTCTGACCACGTTCCCTCATCTCCAAAAGTTGAGGCAAAGTGACCTTGGTTCTCTCGCTCATCTATTCTTCCTTTCTCTCTAAAGTTGACGAGTAGCCACAGGCTCGCTTGAATTCATTAACGACCAGGCCAGCGCCAAACGAGCGGCTCCTTTCCTACGGGGTAGACATCCAAAATCTGCCAGTGGCGCACCGGGTATCCGTCCGGCCTTCCCCCATATCCAAAGCGTGTGAAAACATCGAATACGTATTCTCTTGCTTCGCCACCCCCGGACACTTCTACCCAGAGCCGGGCGAAACCCGCCCCTCGGCTATCGCTGATAATATTCGGTTCGCAGCATGTGCCCCACCACTCGATTTTCAGCACCCGATGGCTCAACTCAGGCCCTAGTTCCTCAAGTTCCGTGGTTACGGAGTGGCGCCGCGCTTCATACTCCGGTCCCAGCCACTCGCTGGCAGGCCACAGCGCCAAGGCCTGGTCTCGATCTCCTCGCGATACGAGGCCGAGATACGATGCCACCTTCGCCTGGGGCATTTCCCCAATCGCCCGCTCGACCAGACGATTCACAGGCCCAAGAACAGGTGCATACATGTCCGGAATGAAACATAAGGCAAAGGCCACAAATGCTATACCCAGAATCACAGCGACCGAGCCGGCCAATGACCAACGCTTCACCCTAAGGCGAGTGCGCCAGAGGGTCAAGCCTCCCACAACCACTAGCAACGGCCCCAGGAGAGGAAAAACGTATGGTATTAGGAGCGAGAGAAGTTTGGACATGCCACAACCTCTCCAGCCAGTGGCATTTCACTCCAAATAAACGAAGGGACTAATCACTGCTGACTAGCCCGCCCCCCACCTTCAGGGCTTGGGGATAGCCAAGTCGGCAGGCCCCACGCCAGACATGGTGGCCTCAGGGAAGTTCTCTTGGATTATCTCGTGGATGATCTGAGCGTATTTCACCTTCTCCCGGCCCCAGTCGGCCAACATCTGGCCGCTCACCCAAGGCTTGTAGAGGGCCGCCCCCGTGGCCGCGCAGGCGGGGCCGGGCTCTATCTTGAAATAGCAAGGAGCACAAACCCTGGCCATATCTGGCGCCTCGTAGAAGCGCATATACCCGCCGAACGACTCGGTGAGGATGATATGCACATCCAGCGGTATATCCACCGCCTGGCGGATGGAGGCGAACTGAGGCAAGGTCAAATCGGCCACCGGGTTGAAGGTACCCGCCCCCAACATCTCCAGAACTCTAGCCCCTGCCGCCGAGCCGTGGCCGGCATAGATGGAGACCTTAAAGATCACATCCTCCGGGATGTCGCCCTTCTTCCTCATCTCGTTGAGGAGCCAGAGAAGCCCCTCGTCGATGACCAGAAAGCCTCGAAAGCCGAGGTCTATGCACCGCATGATGTCAGTGATCACCTCACGGAGCGCGTCCGAGCCCCGGAAACGCAAGCCCGATATGATCCCTTCCGGGGTATATGGCTGGCGCCCTATATCCCAGGCTGCCCGAGGGCCTGGGGTCAGGATCACCTCCATCTGAGCCTCAGCCGCCATCTGGGCGAAATCCCTCAGTTCCGCCTTATCCAAGAGAGTGGCCCCCATCACCACGGAGATCAAACGGTGGATGGGCATCTTCCGTTTCCTCGACTCGTCTATCACCGCCTCCAGCACCTGAGGCCGCTCCACCCCTGAGATCTCCATCCGATACCAAGCCCCATCGGGGAACCGCTTAGGGCTGGTGGGCAAATCATAGGCATCCCGCCCGGGGATGCCCACCTGCTCCATCGCCCTTCCCACATCTTCCATCTTCATCGATGAACCTCCTCTCGAAGTTGTCGAAATTGTAGCATCGCTCACCAAGGCTGTCAACAACTTACGCTTCTATACCGCCTTTCAGGCTGTCCACCGTTCCTCTTACCCTTTTGTCCAAGCCTTGCGATCGAGGTAGCAGAGGCTTTCACACCAAGCGGTGACATACCGGTCGGCCCCTAGATACATGGCTGGCTTCACTGAAGATAGATCGAGCATCCCCTCATCCGTCAGTGCTCCCTCTACGAGGTGAACCATCACTATCTCTCCTACGAACCAGGTGTGATCTCCAAAGATGTGGTGACTCACCAGTTTGCACTCGTAAGCGGCATAGGCTTCCGCCAGGATGGGCACCGAGGTCAAAACCGGCTTATCCTCGGCGATCTTGAAGACCTCGAACTTGTCCACTTCCCTTCCCGTGCTTCCCCCTACCGCGGCGATTACCCCCGCCTTCTCGAGAGGCAAGAAGTTTACCCCGAACTCTCCCGCCTCCAAGACGAGATCGTGGGTGAACCTCTTGGGGGAGATGGCCACGCCGTAGAGAGGTGGCTCAAAAGAGAGGGCCGAATGCCAGGCTGCGGCCATGGCGTTCGCCTTTTCTCCAATACGAGCAGTCACCACCGCCACCACCGACGGATAATGTTGATAGAACTTCCCGACCCCTTCGATGCAGACCTTTCCCATGGTGATACCTCCTCTAGAACCTCGTTCTCTCCTTCGGGCCAGATGTAGCATCGCCCTTTAGAGCGGCGATCTCCCCTGAACCGGCTGTCCTTACAGGATCCCCAGGGATAGGCGGTATTAGGGTAGCATCAGCCTGCCCCCCGGCCTGGCAAGCATCGGGGCAGGCTGGCACGTAGCAGGCCAGGGATCTTACCATCTGACACCCCTCGCCTTCCTCAACTGTCAGGAGGTAACTCCCGACAGCGCTTAGTACCTCCTCTAGAACCTCGTTCTCCCCTTGTAGGCTTCCCACTCCTGGCCGAAACGGTCGGCCAAGGCTTTCTCCTCCAGTCTGGCTCGATAGATGGTGCTTGGTAAGGCCAAAAGCAAAGTCGCGAGAATACCAATGGGGCTGCCGAACATGAGATCGAGCCCTAGGACTATGACCATGAAACTAAAATACAGGGGGTGCCTGCACCAACGGTACGGCCCCGTGGTTACTAGATGGGCAAGGTTCGGCTCCACCTCCCCCAAAAAGCCCCTGCGTAGGTAGTATGTGACGTAGAGCAACAGCAAGCCGCCCAAGAGAAAAACAACCTGGCCAAGTACCCTGGTCCCTTTGAATTCAGTAGGGTCCAAAAAGCACACTAGCAGGTTCAAGAGAAAGGCCAAGACCATAAGCAAAGGGGCAAGCCTATCTATTCTCATTGTATGTTTATGTGGCGTCAGCCTGCCCTGGCACGAGCAGGCCAGGGATGTTACCATCTGACGCTCCTCGCCTCCCTCGGCTGTCGGGAGGTAACTCCCGACAGAACTTTATAATGCTTCTGTAGCGTCGCCCTTTAGGGCGACGATCTACCCCGTCAGGCTAAAGCCCGACGCTACATTAACTTGTAGGAGAGGGGCTTGTCCTGAAGGCTCGCTTTGAAGGGCTCGTCCCCTCTCGGTTCAACCTCAACCGAGACCGAGCCTCTTCCTCGCCTCCTCAGAGATCATGGTGGGGTTCCATGGCGGCTCCCAGACTATGTTAACCTCCGCCTCCTTCAGCCCCTCTATCTCCAGCAACCTCTTCCGTGTCTGCTCGGCGAGATAGGCGTGCATGGGGCAACCCCGAGCGGTCATGGTCATATCCACTTCCACCTTGCCGCCCTCTACCTTCACCTTATAGATGAGTCCCAAATCCACCACGTTCACTGGAATCTCGGGGTCGTACACCTCTCGCAGCGCCTCCATCACCTGCTCTTGGGTCAACATAATAACCTCTATGTTACTCACTACGCGAAGCGCTCTTCGCTTCGCCGCCGAAAATGCAATCGCAAAGGCGTCCCCTCGAAGCCGAATCTCTCCCGCAATCGGTTCTCCAGATACCGGTGATAGGAGAAGTGGACCAATTGTGGTTCGTTGACGAAGAAGACGAAGGTGGGAGGATCCACCTCCGCCTGGGTCGCATAGTAGAACCTCAACCTCTTCCCCCTCTTCGAAGGAGGGGCATGGCTAGCCACCGCCTCCCGCAACAACCGGTTGAGCCCGCTGGTGGGGACCCTAAGAAGCCTCTCTTGGTAGACCCTAAGCGCTGTCTCCAGGACCGTACCCACCCTTCGGCCGGTCAGTGCGGATACGAAAAGAAGAGGGGCGTAGGGGATGAACCTGAAGGCTTGACGAACCCCCTTTGCGTACTCGGATACATCGGCCTCTTTCATCAGGTCCCACTTATTGACCACGAGCACGATGCCCCTCGCCTCCTCCATAGCGTAGCCGGCGATATGGGTATCCTGGGCTGTCACCCCCTCCGGAGCATCAAGGAGCAAAACCACCACATGGGCCCTCTGTATGGCCCGCAGAGCCCGCAACACGCTGTACCGCTCCACGCCCCTCTGCACCCGCCCCCGACGCCGGATCCCTGCGGTGTCGATGAGGGTCACCAGTTGACTATCCCAACTCATCTGGGTATCGATAGCATCCCTCGTGGTCCCCGGGCTTTCGCTCACTATGGCCCGCTCCCAGCCCAAAAGGGCGTTGAGGAGGGAGGACTTGCCCACATTGGGACGCCCCACGATGGCTACCCGTACCCCTTCCACCTCCTCGACCTCTTCCCTAGGAGGAAAGGAGGCCACCAGGGCATCCAAAAGGTCTCCCGTCCCCGTACCATGGAGAGCGGAGATGGGATACGGCTCCCCCAGGCCCAGGCCAAAGAACTCCGTAGCCGCCATCCGTCGAGCCTCGTTATCCGCCTTATTGACCACCAAGAAGAGCGGCTTCTGGGAAACCCTCAACAGTTCTGCGATCTCCTCATCCCCAGCGGTGAGCCCTTCTGTCACATCCACCATGAAGAGGATCGCCTCCGCCTCGGCCATGGCCAACTCCACCTGCCTCCTCACCTGCATAGTCAACTCATCCTCACTCCAAAGGACGAGCCCTCCGGTATCGATGAGGGTAAAGGCTGCTCCTCCCCATTGAGCGTCAGCGTAGAGGCGGTCGCGGGTGGTCCCTGGCAGATCCTCCACTATAGCCCGCGGCTCCTCCACCAAGCGGTTGAAGAGGGTTGATTTCCCCACATTCGGCCGCCCCACTATAGCCACTAGGGGCTTCATGACTCGCTTATCACCACTTCCAACTGATCAGGGACGATACTCTGCACTTCCAGGGAATCCGGTTTCACCACCTGAGGCGAGATCTTATACGTGCCCGGCTCCAAATCGAGGAGATCCAAGAGCACTTGCACATCCTCCGCCTGGAGAGCCGACAGATCGGCCAGGGGGCCAGCGAGGATAACCTCTACCGTCTCCGGCGACACAGTGGCCTCTAACCCGGGAGCCAACCCCTGAAGGGTCGGCGAGACCCGGATCGTCTGGCCTCCCAAGACAGGAGAGACGGAGATGCGAACCAAGACCCTCCCCACCCCCAAAAGGGATATATCCTCCGGGAGGACCAGCGCCACGGAACGGGTTAGGTTGGTGTTGGCACCCTCCACATCCACCGGCTCCGTTTCTACAAACCCCAAAAGTTCGCTTATCCGTTGAGGGTCCCCATAGACGGTCACCGTAGAGGGATCCACCCTGATATCGCTGATCCAATAGCCAGAGGCCACCTTCCCCTGGGTGACCACCTTCACTGATACATCCCGGTAGCCCGACTCCTGCTCTATGGGCAACTGCACCATCACCTGGGAAGGGCTGATCTCCACCCCAGAAACGGTACCCCCTATCTTGTTTTGGGGCCAAGGCTCAAAAGCCCTCTCGAAAGTGGCCTTCTCTCCCCGAAGTTGTAGATCGATGACCACCGCCTCCACCTGATCCACCAAGCTCTGGGGCCCGCTCACCGCCACCTGCGAAGGGGTAACCACCGGAACCCCATATTTGTACCCTACTGGCACATCTCCCAAAATGTTCACCCCCGCTGTAAACCACTTCTGGGCCTCCTTATCCAAAGTGATAGATACTACATCAGGCGACTTTTCTATCACCCGTACCGTCTCTGGAGGCTGAACCTCTACCGGCACCTCATGAGGCCCCATTCCTAAGTCGGCTAGATCAACGTAGGCGTCAAAGTCCTCTGCCTCCAGATCGCTCCACACTTTTTCGGGGGCTCGAATCAGGAGGCTCACCTCCTTCTCGAAACTTCTCAAGATCAGTAGATCCTCCTCTTTATTTTTCACCTCGATGGGGATCGGTTGGGGAAAGCGATCCTGAACTATGGGGTTTTGCTCCCTTATGGCCACTACCCAGATGGTGAGGGCCAAAATGAGGGCTATGAGCGCCGAATTCAGGTCGATGAAAAGAGAACGCCTCATCCTTCCCCCCTCTCCTGTCGGGAGAACCAGTGGGGCTTCTCTGTCGGCTGGAGCCCGTAGAAAGCCTGCAGAACCTTCCGCAGGCGCGCGTCATCTAGATGACGGATCATCCTCCCATGCCGCACCAGGGATACGATCCCCGTCTCCTCTGAGACCACGATAGCCAAGGCGTCGCTCTGCTCCGTGACCCCCACCGCCGCCCGGTGGCGGAGCCCTAACCCCCGCTCCACCCCCATGCTCTCGCTGAGAGGGAGGATACAAGCCGCGGCCAACACCTGGTCTTCCCGAATGATCACCGCCCCATCGTGAAGGACGGTATTAGGCTGAAAGATGGTAAGGAGCAACTCCGTCGATAACTCGGCGTTCATCTCCACCCCGGTCTCCACATACTCCTTCAAGCCGGTCTCCCGTTCCAAGACTATCAGGGCTCCGTGGCGCCGCTCCGCAAGGGTCCGTGCTGCCTGCGACACGCAACGGGTAACCTTCATCATCGTCCTCTCCGGCGATGCCCGGTTGATTAGACCCCCTCCCCGCCCTAGCCGCTCCAGAGCCCGACGCAACTCGGGCTGAAAGATCACCGGGACGGCAACCAGAAGGGCAGGCAGGGT
>DFBK01000097.1 GCA_002366595.1 Anaerolineales bacterium UBA3082
CCAGGTATTTGAGCGCATAATGATGGAAGCCGATCTTCCTCTGGTAGAATGCGTGTGGGATAATCCTCACCAAGAGGAGGACCGGCTATGGCAGAGTTGGCCTACCGGGAAGTATACGCCATGAACCGTGTTGAAGCAAGACGCCGTCTGATAGAGACCTACCAAATAACCAGGAACTACAGTGAGACTGCACGACGGTGGCACACCTCCCGCCATGTCGTGTGCAGGTGGGCACGTCGTTACCAGGAACTGGGAGAGATCGGGTTTCAGGACCGATCTCGCCGTCCACACCACAGTCCCCCTCAGACACCGCCCCAGATTGAGCAGCAGGTGCTCGACGCCAGGGAAAAGACCGGCTACGGTCGCCAACGGCTAGCCGTCTACCTGAAGCGGCAGGGGCTACACCTTTCCCCATACACCATCCGCCATCCCTACGGGATCCTGTAAGGATATCCTGCGCCGCCATCGCCCGCCTCAGAAACGCGTTCGCCGTCCGTCAAGGATCCCTGTGGGAGAAGCCTCTCTACCCCGCCCATTAGGCTTGGGAAGTAGAGCAGCCCTTCTCTCTGATCCAAACCGACGTGTCCCTACAGGATCCCGAGGGAAAGGATATTCTCGATAAGGGCGCTCTGGGAACCCAAAGAACGACCCATTTGCGTCGCCAGGGGTTGCCTCGCTATCAATGGACCGCTTGTGACGGCCGCACTCGCCTCCGCTTCCTGGCCTATAGCCACCGTATTCACCGCACCAATGGCTTGGCTTTTATGATCCTGGTCCTGATGTGGCTCCGAGCTTTCGCCATCCAAACCCCTGTGACCTTCCAAACTGACTGGGGTCAGGAGTTTGGCGGCGATAACCCAGAACGGGTCAGACAGTTGTCTCACCAGTTCCTCCAGCCCCTACAAGGTCAGCTAGCGCGCTACCCCAAGGGCCGTAAGGGCTACAATGGCCCGGTCGTCCCTACAGGATCCCGTGGGAAGCGGAGTCATCGTACCGACGATGAGGAATTCTATCGCCCTTACCTGTTGAACATCAGCGACGTGCAAGACTTCCTCATCTACAGCCAACGCTGGGTCTACTTCTACAACGTACTAAGCCCTCACTTCGGTGCGAGCATGAATGGGCGCACTCCGTTGGCGGTGCTGCAAAGCTTGGGCTATACTGGAGATCCAGCTGTCGCCATCTTCCCCCCGGTGCTGTTAGGCAAACTGGGTACAGATCTACTGATGGCTTGTGATCCTGTAAATGGTATCGATCTGTTGGCCTATTACTTCAACGGATGAACGCCACCCTCTTACAATTTTACACAGATAGGGGCAAGGAAAGGTTCAATTTCGAGGTCAAGCCTCTATTTGCAAGAGGGAATTATCTATGGTATAATTGTAAATAATATGGGTTTGGGGGAGAGTAGAGGTGGGGCTTAGCAAGAGCGAGAAGCAATCGATCATCGAGCGACACCACTTGCACCCGAAGGACACCGGGTCGCCGGAGGTCCAGATAGCCCTCCTTACCACTAGGATCGACCAATTGGTAGAGCACCTCAAGGTGCATAAGCACGACGAGCACTCCCGCCGGGGGCTGATCAAGATGGTCGGGCGGCGGAGACGGCATCTTGATTACTTGAGCAAGACAGTTCCAGAGCGGTATAGGGAAATCATAGCCCGCTTAGGCTTGCGAAGGTAGAAAGAGAGGTGAGGCTGAACCTGAAACAACCCTAGGGTATTATTCAAGGTCAGGCTTGGAAGGCCAGGAATTGGGGAGTGGGTCTCACTCCGGTGGGGTTCAGTCCCCAGTCCTTGACCTCTAAGCCTGGCCAGACTTGGAGGAAAGGAAAAGTGGAAAAACGATATGAAACCGCTATTGGAGGCCACTCCATTAGCATAGAGACGGGCAAGTTGGCTGGCCAGGCTGGGGGTGCTGTAACCGTGCGTTCAGGAGATACTGTGATCCTGGCCACGGCCACGGCCTCTAAAGAGCCCCGCGAAGGCACCGATTTCCTCCCTCTCATCGTAGATTATGAGGAAAGGCTTTATGCCGCGGGCAAGATCCCCGGCGGCTTCTTCAAGCGCGAAGGGCGCCCCTCGGAACAGGCTATCCTTCTTTGCCGACTCGCCGATAGGTCACTCCGCCCCCTCTTCCCCCAGGGGATGAGGAACGATGTCCAAGTCATCATCACCGCCCTCTCTGCCGATCAGGAGACCTACCTGGATATCCTGTCGGTGATAGGCGCTTCGGCGGCCCTAATTATCTCTCCTATCCCCTTCAATGGGCCGGTTGGCGCAGTGCGCATCGGCCTCGTGGATGGTCAGTATGTCTTCAACCCCACCGCCAGCCAGATGGAGGGAAGTCCCCTCGATTTGCGCTTGGCTGGCACCAGGGAGGCGATCCATATGGTAGAGGCCGGGGCCAACCAGGTGACCGAGGAGGTGGTCCTGGGCGCTCTTAAGGCCGGTCACCAAGTGATGCAAAGCGTGATCGCCCTTCAAGAGCAGATGGCCGGGGAGATGGGCAAGCCGAAGGGAGACTACATCTTCTCCCAGACGCCCCGGGAAGCAGAAGAGGCGGTTCGCATGCGGATCGCCGGTCGGGTTTTGGAGACGATAAGGAGAACGAGAGAGAAAGAAGAGCGGCGGCAGGCGTTAGATGATCTGCGAGAGGAGTTGCTCTCCCAACTCGACTTCCCTCCCGAGGTGATCAGGGCGGCCTTCAATGAAGTAGTGAAGACGAAGATTCGAGAGTTGATCCTCAGGGAAGGGGCCCGACCCGATGGCCGTACTAACACCCAGATTCGGCCCCTCTCTTGCGAGGTAGGGCTTCTACCTCGTACTCATGGCTCAGGCCTCTTTAGCCGGGGGAAGACCCAAGTCCTCACCATCGCCACCCTAGGTACGGTAAGCGACGAACAGAGGCTGAACGGCTTGGCTAAGGAAGAATCAAAGAGGTATATGCACCACTATAATTTCCTACCTTATAGCACCGGGGAAACTTGGTTCCTCCGGGCTCCTAAGCGGAGAGAGATCGGTCATGGGGCTCTAGCCGAGCAGGCGCTTCTCCCCGTCATCCCTGATGAGGAGGAGTTCCCCTACACTATCCGGCTGGTCTCGGAGGTACTTTCCTCTAACGGCTCAACCTCCATGGCCAGTGTCTGCTCTAGCAGCCTGGCTCTTATGGACACAGGGGTTCCCATCAAGGTCCCTGTGGCCGGTATCGCTATGGGCCTCATTCAGGAGAAGGGGCGATATGCTATCCTCACCGATATTCAAGGGCTAGAGGACGCGGTAGGAGATATGGACTTCAAGGTGGCGGGCACGAGAAAGGGGATCACCGCCCTACAGATGGATATCAAGGGACAAGGCGTCGATCATCAGATTTTGGAGAAGGCGCTAGCCCAGGCTCGGGAGGCCCGACTTTTCATCCTAGACAAGATGGCGGAGACGATATCTCAGCCCCGCAAGGAACTCTCCCCCCACGCTCCACGGATCACTTTAATCAAGATAGATCCGGAGAAGATCGGGCTCATCATCGGACCCGGGGGCAAGACCATCCGCAAGATCGTGGAGGAGACGGGGGCCAAGATCGATGTAGAGGATGACGGGACGGTCTTCATCGCTTCCACTGATGGGGCTGCGAGCGAGAAGGCGGTTGCTATGATCGAAGGCCTGACCGAGGAGCCAGAGGTAGGCAAGATCTATACCGGCAGGGTGGTGCGAGTAACAGACTTCGGCGCCTTCGTGGAGATCCTGCCCGGCAAAGATGGGTTAGTTCATATCTCACAGTTAGCCGATTACCGAGTGCCAAGTGTAGAAGATGTGGTTCATGTGGGCGATGAGATCATGGTGATGGTGATCGATATCGACGCCGAGGATAAGATCCGGCTCTCGCGGCGGGCGGTACTCGAGGGCTGGACCCCGGAGAAAGCCAGAGCCATGGACCGCCGGCCCACAAGAAGGCCCCACTCCCGAGACCGCGGTGGAAGGAGACGGCCTCGTTAGAGGGCGATTATATGAAGGGTTGACGTCGCTCCTGTTGCGACGTCCTTTTCTTGCGCTCGAAGATGGAAAAGAAAGATCTAGCCTGGCATAGTCAAGAGGCCAGCGAAGTTGCGGCAAAATTCCATACTCACCTCCAGAGAGGGCTCACCGCCGAGGAGGCGGCTCATCGCCTGGCTCGCTACGGGCCTAACCAATTGCGAGAGATACCCCGGCCAGGCTTCTGGCGGATGCTCTTGGACCAGTTCAATAACTTTTTGGTCCTCATCCTCATCGCCGCTAGCCTGGTCTCCTTTCTTTTGGGCGACTACATTGAAGCGATCGCTATCTTAGCCATCGTCATCCTCAACGCGGTACTAGGCGTCGTCCAGGAGTCCAAAGCGGAGGAAGCGCTGGCGGCCCTTAAGCGGATGACCGCCCCCGAAGCCCGGGTGATCCGCGATAGCCACCGCCAGACCATCCCCGCCCAGGAGGTGGTGCCTGGAGATCTCGTCCAATTGGAGAGCGGCAATTACATCCCCGCCGATGTGAGGTTGGTGGAAAGTGTCAACCTCCAGATCGATGAGGCCTCTCTCACTGGCGAATCGATACCCGTGCGAAAGAGGGCGGAGGTCGTTCTCGACGGAGAGATCCCCCTAGGTGATCGGAGTAACTCGGCCTACATGGGGACCTTGGTCACCTATGGCCGAGGGCGGGGCGTGGCCTTCGCCACGGGGATGCACACTCAGATCGGCCTCATCGCCGAGATGATCCAATCTTATGAGGAGGAACAGACCCCTCTCCAGGTGAAGTTGAACCAACTGGGCAGATGGCTAGGGATCCTCTCCCTCTCTCTCTGTGGGGTCGTCTTTCTGGTCGGCCTCTTGCGGGGAATCCAGTGGTTAGAGATGTTCCTCGTGGCGGTGAGTTTGGCCATCGCTGCTGTACCTGAGGGTTTGCCTGCCGTGGTCACCATCTGCTTAGCCCTGGGGATGCAGCGGATGATCAAACGCCACGTCCTCTTACGCAAGTTGCCCGCGGTAGAGACTTTGGGCAGCGCCACCATCATCTGCGCTGATAAGACGGGTACCATGACCCAAAACCAGATGGTCGTGGTGCGCCTCTGGGCCGACGATTCCCTCTTGGCGGTCACCGGAGAAGGCTACCACCCTGAAGGTGAGTTTCGTCGCGATGGCCAGCCGGTGGACCTGGAGGAGTACCCCGGAGCCCAACTCCTTTTGCGTGGGGCTCTCCTCTGTAACGATGCTTACCTGGAGACCAGCGGGCTAGATGCCCAGCGGACTTACCGGTTGGTGGGCGACCCCACCGAGGGGGCGTTAGTGGTGGCTGCAGCCAAAGCAGGGCTCTGGAAGGAAGAGGTAGAGGAGGTTCAGCCCCGCCTGGCGGAGATCCCCTTCGAGGCGGAGCGGAAACGGATGACCACCATTCACCCGGATCCAACCAATAAGGGTTATGTGGCCTACATTAAGGGAGCACCAGATGTGGTGCTCCAACTGTGCGACCAAGTCTATATAGGAGGTCGGGAGGAGCCGCTAAACCCAGAAAAGCGTGACGAGATAGTTCAGGTGAACGCCTCTCTGGCTAGCCAGGCTCTCCGCCTGCTGGGGGTAGCCTATCGACGTTTGAAGGAACTGCCGGAAGAGCCCCGGGTGGATCAGGTGGAACAAGATCTCATCTTCGTAGGCCTTTTGGGGATGATCGATCCTCCTCGGCCGGAAGCGCGAGAGGCCATCGCCCTGGCCCGATGGGCGGGGATCCGCACGGTGATGATCACCGGCGACTATCCCGACACAGCGATGGCTATCGCCAAGGATTTAGAACTATTCCGCAAAGAGGGAGACCTTCTCACCGGGGCCCAACTGGATCACATGGATGAGGTAGAGTTCGCTGGCCGTGTCGAGGAGTTTAATGTCTACGCCCGGGTCTCCCCCCAGCACAAGGTACGGATCGTGGAGGCGCTGAAGGAGAAAGGCCATGTAGTAGCCATGACCGGCGATGGGGCAAACGATGCGCCCGCCCTGAAGCGGGCCGATATCGGTGTGGCTATGGGGGTTACCGGCACCGACGTCTCCAAAGAGACGTCGGATATGGTACTCACCGATGACAATTATGCCAGCATCGTCTCCGCCGTGGAAGAGGGACGCATCATCTACTCCAATATCCGCAAGTTCGTCTTCTACCTCCTTTCCTGCAATGTGGCCGAAATCCTGGTCATCTTCCTGGCTATGATGGTGGACTGGCCTTTACCGTTAACAGCCATTCAACTTCTGGTGCTCAACCTGATCACCGATGGGGCTCCGGCCCTGGCCCTAGGCTTGGAGAAGGGAGAGCCAGATATTATGAAGCGTCCGCCTCGCCCTGTCGATGAGCCGGTCATCAACCGAGAGATGGGCTGGGGGATCATCATCCAGGGGATCGCCATTACCACCATCACCCTTATCGCCTTCAGGGTGGGGCTCGACTGGTTCCCTAACAACCTCTCGGCAGCCCAGACCATGGCTTTCGCCACCCTATCCATTTCAGAACTCCTGCGAGCCTACACCTCCCGTTCGGAGCGGTACTCCGTCTGGTCCATCGGCCTCCTCTCCAACCGATATATGCAATGGGCGGTTCTAGCCTCCCTGGTCATCCTTCTAGCGATAATCTACCTCCCCTTCTTGGATCCCATATTCGATACCGCCTTTTTGGGCTGGAGGGAGTGGGTGGTGATGATCCCCCTGCTTCTCTTGCCCTCCGTCGTCGCCGAGGCCACTAAACCCTTCCTCCGACGGCAGCGTCTCTAAACCATATCTACCTTGCTACCAGGGCAAGAGTGTTATAAAATAGGGAGTGAGGAGGCCTCTTTGTCCAAGCCCTGGAGCCCTCAAGCCAAACGGTTGATAGCCGCCGGCGCTATGATATTTGGGGGTTTGGTTCTCTACCGAGTCCGCTCGGTGGTAGCACCTCTGGCCCTGGCGATGCTCGTGGCCTATATCCTCAACCCCTTGGTGGGGCTCCTAAGTAAAACAAAACTTTCTCGCACTGGAGCCACCATCATAGTCTACCTCCTCCTCATATCCGCCCTTGTGGTTATCCCTTCTATACTGGTTCCCCCTCTAGTACAACAACTCATCTCCATCGACGTGGACTTCACAGCCATCCTTGACAGCCTCCGCCAACTCATAGCCAGGTATCGGACGGTGGAGTTCCTCGGCTTTTCCATCGATCTCTATCGCGTCTTCGTAGACATCCAAGGCGAGTTGGCTACCCTTGTGGGCTCCTTGGCTTCCCAATCGGTGGCTATCTTGCGGGGAGCGGCCTCCAGTGCCCTTTGGCTTATCTTTATCCTCATCATCTCTTTCTACCTCCTCAAAGACGCAGATCAGATCCCCTCCTACCTCGGGAGGCTGGCCCCTCCTGGATATCAGGAAGAGTTGAGCCAACTGATGAAGGAGGTAGGCAAGATATGGGATTCCTTCCTCCGGGGTCAAATCATTCTCTCTTCGGCAGTGGGGGGCATCACCGCGGCCACCATGTGGATCGTGGGGGTGAAGAACGCCTTGCTCCTAGGGATAGTAGCCGGGATCCTGGAGATAATCCCGAATTTGGGACCCGTCTTGGCTGCCCTGCCGGCTGTGGCCCTAGCCTTCTTCCTAGGCTCAGAGCATTTGGCTCTGAGCAATGGTTGGTTCACTATTCTGGTGGCTGGCCTCTACTTGGCCATTCAACAGGTGGAGAACAACTTCTTGGTGCCCCGCATCATCGGGAGAAGCGTTAACCTCCACCCTATGGTGGTCATCGTGGGGGCTATCGGGGGGGCGATGATAGCAGGGATCCTGGGGATCTTCTTGGCCGCCCCGGTGCTGGGCAGTGCACGCATCCTGGGGGGATACCTATACCGAAAATTCCTCCAGACAGATGAAGCCTTGACGCCACCCACTCTCCCCCTGGAAGAGATATCGCTAGAGGAGAAACCGGAGACCGAGAAGGTCTCCGAATAGATACCCCTTCTTAAGGAGTTGAGGCTAGATAGCCAATTCCGTCTCTCCTTCAGCCTTTTCCAGCCGGCGGAGTTTATCTATACTTTCCAATCGAGCGGTGAAAAGCATCCCGTTAAGATGATCTATCTCATGCTGCAAGGCCCGAGCCAAAAGGCCCTGGGCTTTAACCCTGATCTTTTTGCCCTTGAGATCTTGACCTTTCACCGTTACCCTGCTCGCTCGCTTCACCTCCCCCACATAGCCCGGCAGGGATAAACACCCCTCGTCTCCTTCTTCCTCCCCCCAGGATTTCACTACTTCAGGGTTACAGATGACGAAGAGTTTCCCTCGCTGCGGGTCTTCTTCTCCCTCCACCTGGGGCAACTCGACCACGATAACCCGCAGGGGAACGCCGATTTGGGGAGCCGCCAGCCCGATCCCTGGGGCAGCGCGCATCGTCTCCACCATATCGTCCCCCAGAGCCTTAAGGGAAGGGGCGAAATCCCTTACCTTCTTAGCCTTCTGGCGCACTACCATCTCATCGGCCTGCGAGATCCGCCTTACAGCCACTTAACCTCCAAAAGTAAGCAACTAAAAATATAATTTCACGCAGCGTGGATGTCAAGAGGGCGACCGCTCTAGAAGGGCTGCGGTTTCTATGTGATAGGTCTGAGGGAACATGTCCACGGGTTGAACCTCGACTAGATAGTAGCCACCCTCCCTCAGACGCTTGATATCCCGGGCCAGAGTGGCCGGGTCGCAGGAGACGTAGATGATCTTGGCGGGGGCAAGCCTCACCAGGTGGGTGATAGCCTCCCTTCCGCAGCCTTGACGGGGAGGATCGAGGATGGCTACATCGACCCTTACTAAGTCAGGCAGAGTATCTTCCACCCGCCCTCCGATGAATTCTACGTTTTCCCCCTCTCCCACAGGGATACTTTCGTACTGGGCGTTGAACCGGGCATCGGCAAGGGCACTATCGCTCTCCTCTACACCTATTACCTGGCCTACCTCCCCCGCCAGGGATAGACCAAAGGTTCCTACCCCACAATAGGCGTCGAGGAGAACCTCGTGACCCTCCGGGGCCAGATACCCCCGCACCACCTCTATCAGTCGCTCCAGTTGCTCTGTATTCACCTGGAAGAAACTGCCAGCCGAGATACGGAAGCACCTCCCTCCCACCTCCTCTATGATGGAACTATCCCCCACCAGGGTGAGGAGCGTCCCATCGCTTAGGAACTCCACGCAAGAGAGGGGCTCGTTCACCTCCAAGGCGGGGATCACATCCTCCTCCATCTCCAGGATCAGAAGTTTCTGCCCTGTCCTCGTGCCCACCCTGATGGAGACCCTCTTCAATTGGGGAAAAGCCAAATCGAGAGCGCGAAAGACCTCCTCTACAAGGGGGTGTATGATGTAGCAGACCTCAATGGGGACCACCTCCCAACCCCGAAAGGTGAGAAAGCCGAGACGTCCCTCTTCATTCAGATGAAACTGAAGGTGATTACGGTAGAACCAAGGATCGTGAGCCCCCAGAGAGCGTTTGACCGGAGGCTTCAAGACTCCACCGATCCGCTCCAGTTGATCGTGCAATATCTCTTCCTTAAAGCGCAATTGGGCTTCATAAGCCATATGCTGCCATTGGCAACCCCCACAGGTTCCGAAATGGGGACACCGAGGCTCCACCCTATCCGGCGAAGGACGCACCACCTCCAAGAGTCGGGCTCGAGCGTACCGGCCCTTATCTTGGACGATCTCAACGAGTACCTCTTCCCCCAGCAAGGCGTAGGGGACAAAGATCACCTTCCCTTCATGGCGGCCCAAGGCCTCGCCGCCATGAGCCATGCCCGTTAACTGCAAGCGGATGGACATACGATCTCCTCATGAGAGTATATCATAGCCATTGTTTGAGGGCGAAAACAAGTAGGGCAGGTTTAGAAACCTGCCCTACTGCACACTCGGCTAATAGTTTCTTTTCCTTACCCTTTGTTCAGAAGGTTTTCTTTTAATCTGGCAACAAGCGGGATATTATCCTCACAGTATAGCTCCAATGCCTTCCCTTTTTCTTCATCGTCCATTTTGCCCAATGCTCGTTTTGCCAGCTGAACATCGTGATTATCCGGCACCCTCTCTTCAGTCCATCTTGCATAACCGCATATTCGACAAGTTACCTCAAAGTAGAGGCTGTCATAGCTGGAAACGATCATTTCCTCGAAGCCACAACATGGGCATTGTTCCACCCAGACATGCGAGCCCAAAATTTGCCCCTTTCATATTTAGATGCCAAGTTCCTTTTCAAGGTCTAAAAAGGCTCTTTTGCGATCGTAAAGGTCCTTTATCCTTTCCAAGTCAATAAAATTTAATCGTTCTTGAATCTCATGAAAACTCCCTGAAAGCAGGGTTCTCACCTTATCATAATCTGCTTGAGATGCTACTATGAAAATACGGCTATTCCATAAGTCAAAGGCATGCTTCAGTTTGGATAGGTCGTGATAAAGATCGCCCTTTACGCAGACTTCAAAGGCATAGGTCGGCACAGATCGTTCTACTCTCCTCCATACAACATCGAGTCTTCCCAAGTCGAAAGGATATTCCCCTTCAGCAATATAATCTTGCAGTTTGCCAATCTCGATCAGTTTCTGCTTAATCTCTTTATGAGAGATTGGCTCTTCCAACTCTTCGGCATGGGGCTCTTTGAATTTCGAGATGACCTCTTGAGCCAGTGAAGAATCAATCTGTTGAAATCCTATTCCTGTCTTATATCTTAACAACTCAGAGGTTATTTTATCTGTTTCCCATTTGTCTGGGGGAACACAATGCTCAACATCAAACTCAAAGCGCAGGGGCCATATCACCTCATTTTTACTAAGTTCTTCAGACCAGAGGGGTTGAGTTTGCCGAAACTTCGTTGTGACAGTCCCATATCCAATTATGCCGGCAACCGGCCGCATAACGTAGTACATAACCACATCCCCTTCTTGCAAGGCATTCCAGTGTCGCCTTTGCCTCTCTCTAAGACCCCAAATATTACCTTTTTCAAATGCCTCTTTCCAATTTTCGAGGGTTCCTACCGCCATCCAACAATTCATTACCCTAATTCCCCGGCTTCACGACACAACTCCACTTGAGGCAGTCCCCTCTTGTAGTAGTCAGACATCTTGGCTCTCCTTCGTCCCTCCCTAGCATAGTATGCCTTTCCATTTTAGTCAAGTGGGGCATCCGTTGCAGACTCTACAATATGAGTGGATACCCAATGCTGACAGAGCCACCCAAACATGTCAAAAAGAGAATAGGGCGGGCACAGAGGCCCGCCCCTACATGGTTTGTGGAAATCGTTAGGGGTATATCCCCCTGGTCATGGTGGCCTCCGCCACTCGACTGATGGCTAGGATATAGGCCGCCACCCGCATATCTACGTTCTTCTCCTGGGAGATCCCAAGGACATCGTTAAAACTCCGTACCATGATCTCTTCCAACCGCTTGTTTATCTCCTCCTCGCTCCAGAAGAAGAATTGGAGCCCCTGCACCCACTCGAAGTAGGAGACGGTGACGCCGCCGGCGTTGCAAAGGATGTCCGGGATCACAAAGATGCCCTTATCGTTAAGGATGACGTCCGCCTCGGGGGTGGTGGGGCCATTGGCCCCCTCGGCTAGGATCTTTACCGTATCCTTTATCCTTGTCGCCGTTTCACCGGTGACCTGCCCTTCTAATGCAGCGGGAACTAGGATATCTACCTTCTGCTCGATCCAAGATGAACCCGGTAACTCCTCCGCACCCCTCAATCTCGACCGGTCTACCACTCCAAATCTATCCGTGATACTCTGCAAGTAGGGGATATCAAGCCCTGCTGGGTTGAAGATACACCCCTTGATGTCGGATACCAGCACTACCTTCATCCCCAAGCGGGATAGGTTTAGAGCAGCGCTCCCCCCAACATTGCCAAAGCCCTGTACAGCGGCGCGGCAGGCTTTTGGATCCATCTTGAGGTACTTTAAGGCTTCCCGGGTGCAGATTGCCACCCCACGTCCTGTAGCATCCCTCCTACCTAGGGAGCCACCGATGCTGATCGGCTTCCCGGTGACTACGGCAGGAACAGAATACCCCTTATGCATACTATAAGTATCCATGATCCAGGCCATGACCTGAGGGTTGGTGTTTACATCGGGGGCGGGGATGTCTCCCTCGGGGCTCATGAGGACCGCTATCTCCGTGGCGTAGCGGCGGGTGAGGTTCTCCAGTTCGTTCATCGACATCTCTTCAGGTTTGCAGACCACGCCCCCCTTGGCTCCGCCAAAAGGAAGGCCTACTACGGCGCATTTCCAGGTCATCCACATGGCCAAGGCCCGCACCTCATCCAAGGTGACATCGGGATGGTAACGGATGCCGCCTTTAGTGGGTCCTCGTACGGTGCTGTGATGCACCCGGTAGCCGGTGAACATCCTGACCGAGCCATCGTCCATATGGACCGGGAAGTTCACCGTCAGTTCCCGCTTGGGCAGACGCAGCATCTCCACGATCCCGGCTTAGATGCCCGATAGATACCCCACCGCGTTGTCGAACTGCTTGACGGCAATCTCATAGAGGTTTTCTTTCTCCTGCGCCATCTTCACCTCCCTGTGAATT
>DFBK01000007.1 GCA_002366595.1 Anaerolineales bacterium UBA3082
CCCAGAGCCCTGGAGAGACCTCTGGATAACGGCTGATGGGCGCGTTTCTTTTACCGCCGGTGACCTCTCCCTATTGAGGATGGAGGGGAGTTCCTGGGGCCTCTTGGAGGAAGACCCCTTCTTCGAATGCCATGCCTGCGCCCATCGCTTTTTCGACCTTCTGTGGGAACGTCAGGGAGATAACTACTTGCCTCAAGTGACCCTCCCTCTCGATGCGCCCTACTACGATAGGCTCTGGGAGATCACCCAGCCTAGCCCTTACGCTTCTCTCTTCGAGTTCCTGCGCCGTCTGAGGGCCGGCGATGAGGCAGAGGCTTTGGAGTTGGTTTCTGACCCCTCAGTGATCGACCAGGCCAAAGCCTTGGGGCTTCAAGACCCTACGGTTACCTACTGGGCTGACTGGGAGTCCGGAGGGCGGGAGGGGGAGTTTCTCTTCAGCAGGGAAGATTTGACACCGAGGTTCGTAGCCCTCTTGGAACAACCTGGCGAGAGAGAGCATTGGATATTGACCAGCCTAGCCGAAAGGGAGTAGCGAGTCCAAAAAAGAAGATGGGGTAGACCGCTTGCCTGTATAAGTAATCTGTGGAGAGTGGTTGGAGCCTTTCCACTGTTGAGAGAAGTGGAGAGACTTCTAATTTCGTTGCTCTGCCAGGCATGATATGAGGAGTTGGAGGGCTGCCCCCGCCGATTGAGCCTTGTTCTGCAGCCTGTCCCCGGGCCACACAAACCGTTGGCACCGCTCGCCATCTTCTGCGGCGAGGGCGATGTAGACCAACCCCACCGGCTTCTCCGAGGTGCCCCCCGTGGGGCCAGCGATCCCCGTCACCGCCAGGGCTAGGTCGCTCACGAATAGATGACGGGCTCCTTGGGCCATAGCCCGCGCGGTCTCTTCGCTCACCGCGCCGTGTTGGAGTAAGATCTCATGAGGCACGCCCAGAATCTTCTCCTTAGCCTCGTTGGAGTAGGCGACTACGCCGCCCAGGAAATAGTTGGAACTGCCAGAGACGTTGGTAATCCGGTGGGCGATGAGCCCCCCGGTGCAGGACTCGGCCAGCGATAAGGTGAGGCCTAGTTTTTTTAATGACTCTCCTGCCCTCTTCGCTAAATCCTCCATCTCGTCCCCCCATAGGGAAAAGGGCCCTCTCTTAGGGCCCTGGTCTTATGGCGCATAGGGGACTCGAACCCCTGTCCCAGCCTTGAGAGGGCTGTATCCTAGACCGCTAGACGAATGCGCCACCTATATTGATTTTATCAGCAGTTGGCCTTGCTGTCAAGATTGCGGTATCTCTCATGTCAAATGCGACAGATGGGTGGCAGAGGGGGTCGATAGATTAACCCCCTGTCGCCTCTAGCCACAAACCGCCTAAAGGCTCCAATCCTGGTACTGGAGGAATGGAGGCTTTCCCATCCCTTCCCATGGGATCCCTTTGGGACCTGCGGGACAAGGATCCTGTAAGGATAAGGACAGCCGGTCAAGTTTTTCGATGCCAGTAAGTAGAGCAAGCGAGAGCCTCCCCTACTCCTGTTGGGTAGGCCTGGTTGGCACATTCAACTCTATCACCAGTTGTCGCATTTTTAATGAGACTAACCAGATCGACGCTCTTCTAGTATAATCAAGCGAGTAACTCTTAGGGGAGGTGGAAGTATGATCCATCGCTTGGAGATAGCCACCAGTTCGCGGGCCCAGATGGTGGATGTGACGAGAGAGGTGCAGCGGGCCGTATCCGAGAGCGGAGTCCAAGAGGGGTTTTGCCATATCTATGTCCCCCATACTACGGCGGGGATAGCGATCAACGAAAACGCCGACCCCAGCGTGGCCCAGGATATCTTGGCCGTATTGGAGAAGATAGCCCCACGAGGCGGTTCATACCGCCATCTGGAGGGGAACGCTGACTCCCATATCAAGGCCAGCATCGTAGGCTCCTCGGAGACAGTGCTCATAGAGGGTGGGAAACTGGTTCTGGGGACCTGGCAAGGGCTCTTCCTTTGTGAATTCGATGGGCCCAGGCGACGCAGGCTCTTGGTCAAAGTGGTAGAGGCTGCTTAAAGAGAGGTGCGGACTCATGACCGGACTATCGATGGTGTAAAATTCCCCAAACGGGGGAAATCCCCCGGCCCCCTGTCCCCTAGAAGGGCCTCTTCCCAGCGGCGTTTCACTCTCATACTATTCGGCCCCCTACATCTGCACCTTGCTACTTATGGACCACAATATCTCGTGCCCTCTTCTACGGCCGGTTCACAGATGAACGAGGGCGGCTGCCTTCTCTTCTTTGGGTTGGGCTGCCCGCTTTCCTTATCCTTATCCTTACAGGATCCGGTGGGACAGGATCCCTGTGGGACTGGCACGATTCTTGCAACAATAGATAGGTAGAAAGAGCGGCCTCTAGAAGAGAGGTGGGGCGCGGACACCTATTGGTGGTCTGGTTCTCTCTCCCAATGAGGTTATGCACCAGATGGGGGTGGACGGTCAAGTATGAGACTCCAAGATTATGAACGAGCCCTCCCAAAGGGATCTCAAGGGACAGATATCAGGGGCATCCATGGGGTGGCATCTTACAGTGCCAACTTTGACCATGATTGGTGGATAGACCGCGTCCGCGAGATGGGGATGGCTTGGTATAAACTGATCGACGACGGTTCGGGCTCCGTCTTCGATTTCGCCAAGAAGTTGCGCCAAAACGGGGTGATGCCCATCGTGCGCATCTTTCAGGATGCTCCCTTGCCCAATCGGCTTCCCCAGAAGGCTCTGGATACCATATCCCGGTATGTAAGGGAAGGGGTAACGCGATGGTTCGAGATCTATAACGAGCCCAACCTTCCCTTGGAATGGAGGCCTGGACAATGGGAGGCCCTGGCCGGGCGGCGCAAGCGGACCATGGTGGAGGTTTGGCTGGCCGATGCGGAGGAGGTGATCGCTCGCGGCGGCTATCCCGCCTTCCCGGCTATGGCTCAGTCGGGACGCACCCCCCTTTTGGGAAGCATCCACTGGTACGAGGACTGTTTCCAAATGATGGCTCAGGAGTTCTATGAGAAGGCGAGATTCGTCTTCGAGCACGGAGCCTGGATCGCTACTCACGATGCGGTTCTCAACCATTGCTACAAGGATGAGAGCGGTGAGTGGCATTTCGAATGCCCCTACGACGAGATAGAGCAGCGCGATCACCCTGGGCTCACCATCTTCGATGGCGACAATTCGCTTATGGGCCATCGGGTCCCGGTCACTCTCCTCAAGAGGCATTTCGGCTTGGAGGTCCCCGTCATCAGCACTGAGGGTGGCGTCTTCGTCCCCCATGGTGGTTGGACACAGCCCGATCCCCGCTATCCGGGCTACGATTACCGTGGTCACGCCGAGAGAACGGTGGCGATGTACCGCTGGCTAGAGCGGTATGCGGTTACCTACCCTTGGTTTTTCGGGATGTGTTCTTGGCTTTTGGCCAACCGTTTCATGGGTCATGTCGCTCCCGCCTGGCGAGAGGATGGTTGGTGGCATGATGAGAGGGGGAAACTCCCCGTCGTCGAGGCGGTGATGGCCATGGGGCCGCCGCTCTCTGACCCTGAGCCCTTGCCCCCTGTTGAGCCTCCTCTGCAGTTCGATAGGGATATCACCTTGGCCATCCGGGAGGAGTGGCAAGACCCCAATAGCCCCATCGTGCGGGTGGTGACCATGCCCATGGAGGAATACTTGAAGGGCGTGGTTCCCACCGTCATGACCCCTGAGGGGCCCCTTGAGGCTCTCAAGGCCCAGGCCGTGGCCGCCAGATCTTACGCCTACTATACTAAACTTCACCCCCGGCATGCGGAGGTGAACGCTAATATCTGTAACTCCGCCCATTGCCAGGCCTGGGAGCCCGCTTTGGCTACGGAGATCACCGACCAAGCGGTTGGGGAGACGGAAGACATAGTGGCCAAGTACGCTAGCCAGGTGATCAACGCTTTCTACTTCGCCAACTGTGGGGGGCAGACGAAGAACAGTGAGGACGTCTGGCGGGAGGCTCTCCCCTATTGCCGAAGCGTCCCTTGCCCCGTGGGCGGCGAACCAGAGGGGCATGGTGTAGGGATGTGCCGAGAAGGGGCCTTGGAACTGGCCAGGCAGGGCAAGAGTTTCGATGAGATATTGAAACATTACTATGCCGGTATCGATCTAGAAGAGATCGTACCGGCTCCCGAACCTGAGCCTGAACCTGAACCCGAACCTCACCGCTGGAAGATGACGGTGGAACGGAGGTCGGGCCCCCGCTTGATAGTGGGCACCTTCCCTCGTCCGGGGATCCAGATCACCGCCACCGACCCGTGGGGCAATCGGTTCTCCTCTATAAGTGGCTCTAAGCCGGAGTACGGCCCTGGAGGGTTCGAGATCCTCATCTTCCACGACGCCACATACGTCCTTCAGTTCCTGGGAGAGACCTTCGAGGTGGAGGTGCGGGGGGATAGGGTCTACCTCACCTTTGAGGAGGTAGAAGAGGTTCTCTTGCGGGTCATCACCCAATGGATGGAGGAAGAGAGGGTGGAGGCTCTCTTAGAGAGCCTATCCTGCGAACCTATCTACCAAGACCGCTTCCAGATCGAATATCAAGAGAGATAAGGGCATATCGCCATTACAAAAGCCCTCTTCAAAAGAAGAGGGCTTTTTATGTTTGCTGGCCTTGACAGGAGAGGCTATAATCCTAACTGGGGGTTAGGCGTGGAGGTCTCTGAGGAAAGGTTAGATCAGATCTTGTCCCAGGTGACTAAACCCGCCCGCTACACGGGAGGGGAATGGAATAGCGTAGTCAAAGATTGGGACGGGGTGAGGACCAAGGTTCTCCTCGCTTATCCCGATCTCTATGAGGTGGGGATGAGCAACTTGGGTCTCATGATCCTCTATGACCTTATCAATAAGGAAGACGATTTTTTGGCGGAGCGGGCCTATACCCCTTGGGTGGATATGGAGGAGGCGTTGCGAGGGGCGAAGATACCCCTCTACAGCCTGGAGACCAGGCACGCTCTGGGCGACTTCGACATCATCGGCTTCAGCCTCTCCTACGAGTTGAACTACACAAACATCTTGACCATGCTCGATCTGGCGGGCATCCCCCTCCTTTCTTGCCAGCGGAGTGAAAGCCACCCTCTGGTCATCGCCGGAGGCAGTTGTGCCTATAACCCTGAGCCTTTGGCCGACTTCTTTGACCTCTTTGTCATCGGCGAGGGGGAGGAGGTGCTCTTGGAGTTAGTTGAGGCTTATGGTAAATGGGGCAAGGGGGAGAGGGATCAATTCTTGCGCCGGGCGGCCCAGATCGAGGGGGTATATGTGCCCAGCCTCTATGAGGTGGCCTATGAGGATGGTGCCCTGGGTTCACCCCAGCCTCGGACCCCGGAAGCGAAGCCGGTCATCACTAGGCGGATCCTCAACCGCTTGCCTCCTCCCCCCACTGAGGTGATAGTGCCCTATGTAGAAGCGGTCCACGACCGAGGTATGATCGAGATCATGAGGGGCTGCACTCGGGGGTGCCGCTTCTGCCAGGCAGGGGTGATCTATCGCCCCCTTCGGGAGCGCCCGGTAGAGGAGGTGCTGGTCGCCGCCGATGAACTCTTGAAAGCCACAGGCTATGAGGAGGTCTCTTTGGTCTCCTTGAGCAGTTGTGACCACAGCCAGATAGAGGAGATGGTGCGAGGGCTCGTCACTCGGCACGCCCCACAGCAGGTTACGGTCTCCCTGCCCAGCCTGCGGGTCGATTCCTTCTCCTTGGGGTTGGCCACCTTGTTCCAAGGAAGACGGAAGACGGGCCTCACCTTCGCCCCAGAGGCGGGGAGCCAGAGGTTGAGGGAGGTGATCAATAAGGGGATCACGGAGGAGGATATCCTAAGCACCGCAGAGAGGGCCTTCCGCGCCGGTTGGCAGAGGATCAAACTCTACTTTATGCTAGGGTTGCCCACGGAGACTAGGGAAGATGTGGCTGCCATTTGTGATCTGGTGAAGCGAATCTGGGGTATGGGCCGGGAAATAGGTGGACGGCGGGCTCAAGTGAGCATCAGTGCAGCCACCTTCGTCCCTAAACCCCATACTCCGTTCCAATGGATGCCCTTGGAGGGTGCAGCCAGCCTAAAGGAGAAGCAGGCTTTCTTGCGTCGAGAACTGAAGGACTTCCGCTTGAGTTGGAACGATCCTCAAGTGACGCTTCTGGAAGCCGTTCTCTCCCGTGGGGATCGGCGCCTAGGAGCGGTCATCCATGAGGCTTGGCGGCGGGGTGCGCGGTTCGATGCCTGGGACGAACTCTTCGAGCCTGCCAACTGGTGGGAGGCGTTCCAGGACCAAGGGTTAGATCCCGATTTCTACGCTCGGCGTCCCCTGGATAGGGATGCCCCTCTCCCCTGGGATCATATCGATGTGGGGGTGAAAAAGGGGTTCCTAGCCCGAGAGTGTGAGCGGGCCCTGCGGGGCCAGACTACTCCCGATTGTCGAGGGGGGCCTTGCTTCGCCTGTGGCGTCCTCGAAACCTTCCCCGGGGCTCGTGAAGCGGCCCGCCAGGGGCTTTGGGGCTGCCCGCCCAGGGTGGCGGGCAGGGGGGAGGATCGTTGATGGTAAAGAGCGGCCAGCGGATACGCATCACTTTCAGCAAAGGCGGGGAGATACGGTATATCTCCCACTTGGATATGATGCGCCTCTGGAAGCGGGCCCTCCGCCGAGCGAACGTCCCCTTGGCCTATTCCAAGGGGTTCAACCCCCAGCCCAAGATATCTATCGCCGCTCCCCTTGCTGTGGGCTTCACCGGCGAGGAGGAGGTGATGGATACCCTCTTGGAGCGTCCCGTTTCGCTGACCAGTTTTGCCCGGAGTGTGAAGAAGCAGATACCTCCCGGCATCACCCTCAAGGAGGTGCGAGAGGTCTACATGGCTCTCCCCTCCCTCCAATCTCAGGTGCGCTTCGCCGAGTACACCGTCTCTCCCCTGGACGATGAAGAGATAGAGGGCAAGATCGAGGCACTTTTGGCCGCCGAAGCCATCCCCCGAGAAAGGCGGGGAAAGAAGTACGATCTCCGCCCCCTCATCGACGATCTACGGCTAGAGGGCTCGACCCTCTGGATGCGCTTGAAGCACGATGCCCAGGGGGCCGGACGTCCTGACGAGGTGCTGGCCGCTCTGGGCTTAGAAAGGGCGGGAAAAGCCATCCATCGCACGCGTTTGATATTTGCCTCTCAACTTTAGAAGAGCCTCTCACCATTCATTAAATCCCCTGCAAAGACAGCGAATAAAAGAGTCCCAGCCTTTTGGCTGGGACTGAATGTCGCAAGAGCAGCGAATCCCGCAGCGCCGTCCGCTGCAGCGAGTTGTTAGGTTGCTTGCCCTATGGATGACCTGTCAACTACTCAAATTTGTGCGTTTGACCAATCTTAAGCTCGATGGATCTATCTGATACTCCCTCCGCGTTAGATGATAGTCAGCGTGGACAGACCGGAACGCAGCATTCAATGCTTCGACTAATGGCCTTGTTTTGGACTCGTCCATTACATCCTCATCAAATTCTGGATTCTCCAGCGCAAACTCCATTAGCTTTTCACCCCAATAAATACCTTTGCCTGAATTCTGCAGTTCAGGGACCGCTTTCCTGGCTCTCTTCCACAATTCCTCTCCCGACTTTGCTCCAGAAATTGCCTGGTGAAACTCGTTTCTAATAGAGGTCTTTGCCCCATTTTCGACAGCAATTTCCCAAATAATTTCTTCGAGTTCCGGCAGAGTGAAGTTTGCGAACTCAATATCCGGATCAGCCAAGTAAATTTCCCCGCATATCTCGTCACACTCTGCCGACTTTCTTAATACTCTGACGTAATTTTCGTTGTCTGTATCAATAGAAACGAAGCTGAAAATCCCTGCCTTCAAATCATTACGGAGGCTATCTCGAAAGCTAACCCCCTTCCTCCTCTTCTCGATAACGCTACCTTTTAGATTTACCAACTCAATGGCACTGTATTGCCCTATAACACTATTCAATGCACCATATTCCGTATCGCCCTCAACATACCAACGGAGACGGACACCATAGTCAAGACCGAACTGGCGTAAGTACTCGTTCGCTACTCTCGATCCTGCATCGATTATACGCGATGAGCCATACAATTCCTTTTTCATCCATGAGGATTTGTGTCCAAACCCCAATTCGTCTTCTTCGCGCAATTGTTTCCCGAACACATCTTCCGATGCGAGACGAAGTGTTTCAGCCATAGTAAGCAACTGCAGAGCCCCTCCTAGTTCTCCCTTCACATTCTCGCGATATCGACCTGTCATGAGGCGAAGGATCATATGTACTTCCTTGTTAGGGTCGAGAAACTTGGCATTAGCGCACAAATCTTGACGGAAATCCTCCAGAGCCTTTAACCCGGCTTTCTGATAATACTTGGCAAGTTCTTTCCAATGCTCCTGTATACGCCTCCGCTGCTCTGAGAAGCCCACCCAAGGGGACGATTTCAGCATCTTAAATATTCGCTCATAGACACACGGTTCTGTTGCCACACAGAGAGTAGTTATTTCGTTCCATTTACAAACATGATTTAGGAATTCTGGATCAGCGGACCACTTCTGAAAGTCAGAGATGATTCTACCCAGCACTTTCGGATAGTCCCCAACCGAAACGAGCATTTGCATTGGACATATGTTCAAGCTTAGAATCCGATCTATGCGATATAGAACATAGAAGCGGAAAGGATGAAAGTAGAATTCAACTCCCGGATGAAGGGGCTTCAGATTGAACGCCGACCCAGCCCATCCCTTCTTTCGTCGGCGCGGTTTTCTTTCATCTGCATACAAATATCTACCTCGATCATCCGAACCAACCTCAATCAAACCAGCTAAGCGAAGCTTTCGAGTGCTGGCGACAAGGTCAGCGCGCAATAAGCCTAGCTGCCATAGATGTCCAACATCATCAAACCAGATGTTCACCCCTCTTCTGTGGGCGAATGAACCCAAGTCTCTATCACTGAGGAACTTCATTTGCCATATATCCGACCGATCGGCGAGCCATAAGCCAAGGACACCGGGAGGTAGTATATTACTTGAAGACTGATTATTCGACATTTGAATTAGACCTTCAGTGAAGGATATTTGATGCGAGCAAGCAATCTAACAATCTATTAGGCCGACAGTTTTCCACCCAAACATCCGCTTGGCGTATTAGACGCATATCTGTCCATATAATACCCCCTTTCCCATGTATTAGGCAAGAATTCCGTCCATCTAAACGCTTACCACAATGAAAAAACGGGTAGAACAGGACGCGCGTCAACAATTGGCATCCAAGCCTCGGAATCTAAGGAACTGGTCACGATCCTACAGGATGGTCAGCCCGTCTTGGTACCCCGGCCTGGCACGCCTTGGGACAGGCTGCCAGCAGAAAGAGCGTCAGATGGTAACATCTGACGCCACGGAACGACAGGGCAGGTATGGAAACCTGCCCTACTATGAGCAACTTAGCCCTATGGGGCTGGGTTTGGGCATCCAAGACTCGATACTTGGCAATTGGTCACGCCCCCTTCTACGGGTTGAGTTTGACAAATGAGAGCGGAATTGCTATACTTTATCAGTTGGCTAATTCAGGAGAGCGTTTAATGTATGCTGTTATCGAGGTAGGAGGCAAGCAATATCGAGTCTCCGAGGGGGAGAGTATCGAGGTGGAGAGGCTCCCCTTGGAGGTGGGGAAGAGCCTGACTATCGACCGGGTGCTTCTCTTAGGAGGCGATGGTCAACTCAAGGTGGGAACCCCCACCGTCAAGGGAGCGAGGGTTAAGGCTCGGGTCACGGAGCATGGTCGAGGCAGGAAGGTCATCGTCTTCAAGTTCAGGCCGCGAAGTGGCTATCAAAGGAAGCACGGCCATCGCCAGAACTACACCCGTCTAGCCATCGAGAGCATCCTAACCAAAGAAGAGGCACCGAAGAGAGCCAAGCCCAAGAGGGTTCCCAAGAAGAAGGCTACTCCCCTGGAGGAACTGGGTCTCTCCGCTCGGACAACTAACCTCCTCCAGGGAGCCAAGATAACCAGCGTGGAGGCGTTAAGGGCTAAGTTAGAGAAGGGAGACGAGGCGCTTCTCGGCATCTCTGGCTTTGGCCCCAAGTCGCTGGAAGAGGTCAAGAAAGTCTTGAAAGGGTAAGAGAGATGGCACATAAGAAAGGCGGCGGCTCGAGCCGCAATGCCAGAGATAGCCAAAGCAAACGGTTGGGCGTGAAACAGTTCGATGGCCAGCGGGTGCGCGCGGGCAATATCCTCGTCCGCCAGCGAGGTTCCACCTTCAATCCTGGTAACAACGTGGGGATGGGCAAGGATTACACCCTCTTCGCTACCGTTGACGGCTATGTCAAATTCGAGAACGTCTCCCGCTGCAAGAAGCGGGTGAGCGTTTACCCGGAGCCGGTGGAATGAAAAAGGGTGTTCATCCCAAGTATTATCCCCAGGCCCAGGTGATCTGTGGCTGCGGCAATACCTTCACCACGGGAGCAACGAAGCCGGTCATCAAGACCGATATCTGCTCCGCCTGTCACCCCTTCTTTACGGGCGAGCAGCGGATCGTCGATACCGCTGGCCAGGTGGAGCGGTTCATGCGCCGCTTGGAGAAAAGGGAGAAGAAAGCGAAGGAAGCCAAGGCTGGAGGAGAGTAAGGTTAGAGTTGGCCGTTAAGGGCAGGGAAAGAGCCCTGCCCTTTTTCTATGGGGGTACTTTTATGCGTCGGAGAAGAGACGGAGGCTGGGTGGAGGTGATCTGCGGCGGCATGTTCAGCGGCAAGACGGAGGAACTGATCCGCCGCGCGAGGCGAGCCCAGATAGCCAAACAGAAGGTCCAGGTCTTCAAGCCCGCGCTTGACGACCGCTACTCCACGGCGAAGATCACCGCTCATAGTGGCCTAAATGTCGAAGCCCAGAGCGTGCGGAAGGCGGAGGAGATCTTGGAACTGGTGCGGCCCGAAACCAGTGTGGTGGCTATCGATGAGGCTCAGTTCTTCGACCACCAGTTGGCCGATGTCTGCCGCACCCTGGCCGATAGTGGCAAGCGGGTCATAGTGGCTGGCCTGGATATGGACTTCCGAGGTGAGCCTTTCGACCCTGTGCCTCACTTAATGGCCGAGGCGGAGATGGTGGATAAACTGCAAGCCATCTGCGTGGTCTGTGGCGATGCCGCCAGCCGTAGTCAACGGCTTATAGATGGGCGCCCCGCCTCCTACGACGACCCCATTATCCTGGTGGGGGCTAGTGAGGCCTACGAGGCCCGTTGCCGCCATTGCCACGAGGTGCCCGGAAGGCCAGAAGGGTAGTTCGGAGCCTCTATGGGGTTCTTCATCAAGGATGGCCGACTGCGACCCACCTGGCGGGTTCTCCTCTATTTGGTAGCCTACTTCGTGGGTCAGTTCCTGGCCCAGGTCCCCATCGGAATAGCCTACGGTGCTTATCTCCTCTCCCGCAACGTAGAAGAGATCGCTTTGGAGCGTTTGCCCTTTCCCTTGCTCATCCTCGCT
>DFBK01000008.1:0-27958 GCA_002366595.1 Anaerolineales bacterium UBA3082
GCGGAGGGTCGAAGAAAGGCGTAAAGGGGGGCGGAGGGTCGGAGAGAGACGGCAAGAGGAACGCCGAGGGGCCGAAAGAAGGGAAGAAGAAGCCCCAGAGAGCCTCCAGGTGGAGCGTAGAGAAGGGGAAAGGAGAAAAGGAAAGAGACGGCAGGCGGAAAGAAGAGAGGAGGAACGGCGAAAGGGAGATAGGCGCCAAGCGGAACGGAGAAAGGGAGAACGACGGGCGGATCTCCCCTGGGCCGAGGCCAGCGAATCAGAGGAAACCAAAACAGCGTTGCCCCCTGAAGAGAACCTTTTAGATGAAACAAGGAGGTCAGAAGTGGCCGAGAAGTTAGTGGGAAGGGTATCTCATTACTACGCCCGGATCGACGTGGCCGTAGTGGAGGTCATCGACACCATAAAAGTGGGGGACACCATCCACATCATAGGCGGCATCCGCGACTTCGAGCAAACGGTCGACTCCATGGAGATCGAGCACCAGAAAGTGGAGGTGGCTACCAAGGGACAGTCGATCGGGCTCAAGGTTGTAGAGAGAGCGCGGGAAGGCGACCAGGTATATAAGGTCGAGTAACTAGACCCCGCCGCTTACAATTTTGACCCTATATTTCAGGGGATGACTGCAAGCCCCCTTCTCCCCAGGAGGGGGCTTTTGCGCCTCAAGAACCCCAAGGCGCGGAGTAGGCCATATCCCCATCTGCTGGCTTATCCTATGTCAAATATTGTAGTTCTCGCCCTTTGATGATAGTCTTGGTAGGTGATTTAGCGAATATGACTGCTGCAATCACTTGGAGAATCAACAAGCCAGCACCCACACCATCATGTTGTTGGATTGCTGACAAGAATCGAGCAAAGGAGGTGTCAAATGAGGTCGGGTACAATTATCATTTTGCTCTTCGTCGTGGTATTTTCAGGCTGGCTCGCTGCAACTGTGTTCGCTCAGTCAGCCTCGGTTCAAGGTCCTCCACCGCTAGGGTGGCATGGGATAGATGTGGGCAGAACTCTTGAAATCTCGGCAAATTTAGCCGTTGTGGCCGGTGCCTCTGGTGCCATAGTTCTGGCCTTCTTGGCTCTGAGGCAGATCGACGTCACTCGCCGCGCGTCTCAGGCGGAACTCACCCTGAGGCTCTTCGACGATTTCCAATCCGATCACATGCTGGCCATCATCGATTACCTTAGGCGACACGAACTGATGTCCGCGGACGACAAGATGGATTTTGCGAAGGTCAGGAGTGACCCTAAGGCAGAGATGTACTTCTATACTCTCGCCAATTTCTTTGAATTGATAGGACATCTCGTCCAATCCGGCATGTATAGTCCTGAGTTGGCTGAGAGGACGTTTGGGCCAATACTGCGCGATCACTGGAAGCGGTGCGAGCCGGTGGTGAGCGGCTATCGTAAACTCCTGGAATCGCCCGACTCGTGGAAAGCATGGGAGCGATACGTGGAGAATATGTGACCGGGGTCCGCCGCCAACTCTCCTATAGTGGAAGATCCCGGCGGCGGTGAGAACCGCTGCCTTTTCATACCGGGAAGGAGATGGATCAGGGAAGGGCTCGATCACATGGCGGAGATTATATGGGATTAGGGCTTGGCCGGTAACAAGAAAGCCCCTTCCGCTGAGGATGGAAGGGGTTCTGCTTTTCCATACGATATGCTAGAATAGCTAGGGGCGCCAGCAGATAGAAAGGAGTAACAATGCAAGAGTTACCCAATACCGAAAGTGCCATCGTCACGATGCTCGCCATTGCCCATTCGATGGTGAAAGAAGCCGAGACCAAAGTCGTGAGGCCTACCGAAAGGGCAGAGAAGAAGCTAGATAGGCTGCTCGAGGCATTTGAGAAAGCATACCAAAAAGTCTATGATGCCTGGGCAAGCCGCGGATAGCTATCCCACTGGCGCCCCCACCCTATTACCGCCGCCACCTCGAGAGATTTGGCTCTCTTCGACCTTGAGTGATATAGGGCTCTCCCCAAACAACGGCGCAAACGCTCCATTCGCGCTATTCGTGATCCAAACCCCTTGACAAACCCCGCCACTTCGGGTATAATCATAGCACGTTTGTTCTATCCAGGCCAGCCATTCCCAGCGTGAATCCCGCGCAGGGAGCCTAGGAAAGAATCCCTCGGCTTCCTTTGCCTTGCTTGGTATCGCACGTCGAACTTTAACACGCGAAATCCCGTGGCAAAAGCAGAGAAGAGAGTGGTTGTTTCCCATATTTTTTTATTCAACCACCCCTGCCCCCCAGGTCGGTTGACCTCCGCTGCCTTTTCATAACAGGGGTGATTTTGTATAATAGGAGATAGGTAATAAGTTGCGTGGATATAAAGTTCTCCTGGCTTTGTTGATCTTACTAGCGGTTCTGGGTTGCTCTTTTGGCAGTCTCGTACCCCAGGCCCCTACTCCCACGGCAACACCCACCCGGCCGTTAACGCCTACCTTTACCGCCACCCCCACCGCCAGCCCTACACCCACAGCCACCGATACCCCTACTCCCACATCCGCTCCCGCCGCCACGGGGTTATTATTGCAGGTCACGTTCCTTGATGTGGGCCAGGGAGACGCCGCCTGGCTGAAGACCCCCGATGGCTGGGATATCCTCATCGATGGCGGCGAAAAGAGTGAAGGGCCAGGGCTCGTCTCTTACCTCCAGAGTCACGGTGTAACCGACATAGAGGTTCTGATACTTAGTCACCCTCACGCCGATCATGTCGGTGGCCTAATCACGGTTCTTGAGAGTATGGAAGTGGATGAAGCCCTCACAAATTGCCAGAGTTATGACACCGCTACCTATCAGGAGTTCCAAGAACTTCTAGTCAGCAAAGGCGTTATTACTACCTGTGTTCGAGACGGAAACAACTTCGTCTGGGGGGATTACATCTCTGCGGCCGCAGTGAACCCGCCTGAGCCCCTTACGTCAGACGCTAACAACAACTCCATAGTATTGCGCATCTCCTATGACACCATAGACTTTCTATTCACCGGAGACATCGAATCAGAGGCCGAATCTGCCATCCTCGAAAGGGCCCCACCAGTTGAGGCTGAAGTCTTGAAGGTAGCCCATCACGGTAGCCAATATTCATCCACTGCGCCTTTCCTCACCGCTGTTGACCCCGAGACGGCTGTGATCTCCGTTGGTCCCAACTCCTACGGCCACCCTACTGCAGAAGCGATCCAGCGGCTACATGATGCAGGGGCCACCATCTACAGGAGCGATCTCCGTGGAACCATAGTGGTCACCACCGATGGCACGACCTATTCAGTCCAACCAACCAGAAACCTCTTTCTTTATCCGCCCCTCGTTATGAAAGGCTGGTCGTCCACCCCCTACCCCACCAGAGTGGTAGCCTGGTAAAGGTATCTGGGGCCATCCGATAGCCGTCAATTCTCGATCTAAAGCCTGCTAGTAGTTCTTGACGATGAGGGGGAGATACACCTTCGAACCTTGGAAAGTGAAACTCAGATCGTCGAAGAAGACAGGGGTCGGGGGGTTAGGGGACACGATAATGGCAACACCCTCTATACGAGCCTTAACAGCATTATTTGGTGCCTGCACACCATCGCCATTGCACTCCCTAGGAATGCAAAGGAGATGATAAGCGTCTTCATCCTCTGCCAGGAGATGAGATTCCTCATCGTTTATTGTTTGTAAAGCGGCATCTTTCCACTCAATGCGCAGTTTCGCGCAACTAAACCCTGAATCATTCTTGTAAGCCCAACCAGATAGGCTGTAGAACTGACCTCCTAAGACTGGCACGTCCTGATAGATATAGATTTCGCCTCCCACCCAATCGGTCCTATTTAGCGAGGCAGCCCATCTTCCGCCGTGTACATACTGCGTGGTGTCCGTCACAACGAAGGTAGCGGCAGAGGGAAACTTGGACCAACCTTCCTTGCCCTCCTCGAAGCCCGGATTCTGGAGGAGGTTTGAACCGCTAGAAGCCCGCCCCGAAGATGGTGAAACTAGAGCAGCAAGGAGAAGAGAACAGAGCCAGACAATGAGAGAAGCAAGGAGTGTCCGTTTTCTCATATTGTGGGCAAGGATACAACATCGCAACCCCGCCGTCAAGGGAAAAGAAAAAAACGGGAGCCGAATTCGGCTCCCCGGTTGAAAGAGCATGTTCTGCTGCGAATGACCGTCTCTACTCTTCGCTGATCTTTATATAGTCGATCTCCAGCCATTGTCGGTGGGGCACCGCCAACAATCCCGTCTCTAGCCCACCGGCAGGGGTCATGGAGGCCGAGTTGTTGTCCATCCAGGCTACGAAACCTAAAGCGAGCGTAGGAGGGTTGGCCACCCGATAGACCTCCCTCCCCTCCACCTGGAAGAGGGCTACCTCCCGCCGCCATTGGAGATAGTAGGTATGCCATCCTGTCATATCTATGTCCAGGAGCCTGTCGCCCATGCTCAGGGTACGGTAGGCCAACCCTAGGAATACCTTGCTAGTGAGGGGCATCCTTGTGACCAGATCGACCAGACCCATGAGCGGCCCCATCCCTTTGCCTCCATTGAGCATCGCTGCCTTCCAGCCGCATCCAGGCTGACCGGGGGTTAGAGAGACATCGGAGGGAGAAGAGGCGTAGAAGAACCATACCCAGTTGGGGGGCACCCCTATCCCCCCTTCCCAGTCGTAGGGGGCGTTCCAAAACCCGAAACCCGCTGTTCCCAAAAGTTCCCCCGCGGGGTGGGAGAAGCGGGCTCTTACCTCCATACTCAAAGGGGGTGTCCAGGGAAAGTTCTCCCGCGCATGGTGGCGATGGTCGTTGATCTCCGCATCCGAGAGTTCTCCTGTCCTGGCCCCCTCCAAGGAGAAGAGCACCGTCTGAGGCGCCCGCTCTATCTCTCCCTGGCCCACCGCGAACCGCACCCAATATGGCGAGATACCGCCCTCAAAACGATCAATGACCGTCCTTTGCCAGGAGGCGTCAACGCCCATCAGCACCTCCGATGGACCAAAAGTGGTCATAAAATAGACCCTTGGCAACGGTGAGAAGGGCCGGGCTCAACATCTCACCTCCCCATCCCTACCCATCTACATAGAAGGTGATCCCCAAAAGACCGGGGCCTGTATGGGAACCCATAACCGGGGAGAACTCGGCAATATAGACCTCGGGGGGGTCGAACCGAGAAACGATCTGGGCTTTCAACTCTTCAGCCTCACCAGGGGCATCGGCATGGAGAACAGCGATATGGAGACTTTCCTTTTCCGCCGTCTTAGGTATAGCCTCGACCATTATCTGGACCGCCCTTTTCTTACTCCGCACCTGAGCATAGAGTCTGGCCTGGCCATTATAAAGATGAAAGACGGGCTTAATGTTAAGAATGGAACCTAAGGAGGCTTTCAAGGTTGGAACTCGACCGCTCCGCCGTAGATACTCCAAGGTATCCAAGGTGGCGAGAACGTGCACCTTAGGGATAAGGCTCTTCACTCTGGCCACCACTTCTGACAAGGAGGCTCCTCTCCTTGCCGCGCGAGCCGCTTCCAGGACCAGAAAGCCTTGCCCCATGGTGGCCGTCCGACTATCTATCACTTCGATGGGGACGGTGGCCACCTGCTTCGCCGCCAAGAGAGCGGTGTTGTAGGTCCCGGTGAACTCCTTGGCTACATGGATAGAAACGACCGCTTCGGCCTTCTTGCTCAACTCACTGTATAGACGCACAAAATCCCCAGCCAATGGCTGAGAAGTGGTTGGTAGGCTCTTCGCCGTCCTGAGGCGACGATAGAACTGAGTGGGGGTTATATCTATACCATCGCGGAGGGTTTCTCCCTCCCACATGAGTTGAAAAGGGACAACGGCGATGTCGTACTCTTCCACCAGTTCAGGAGGCATGGCTGCCGCGCCATCGGTGACAACCGCTACCTGGGCCATGGAACCGCCTTTCAAGGAGATGATTTTCGTAGAACCCAATATAACATACCTTGGCCAGGAGAGCGAATAAGCAACCGCCAAAACCGTCCTCCCCTATCGTTCTAATCCCCAGAAAAGTATGCGGTTACGACGCTCCCCTCTTGCCCCCTTCTCTTGAACCTGCTAAGATAGAGTGAGGAGAAAGGCGATGGAGAGCGAGGATCCCAAAGCCGAGATAGTGGCTAAGGTAAAGCGAGGCGAGAGCCTAGAGGGTGCCCGACTACCCTTCATAAACCTGAAGCGAGCGGAACTTGAGGGTGCTAATTTCCAAGGGGCGGATCTCACCGGGGCTGTCCTCCTCTTCGCTAAACTACAAGGGGCCAATCTGCGAGAGGCAAAACTAGAGGGGGCCATCCTGAGAGGGGCGAAGTTAGAGAAGGCGAATCTAGTCGGAGCAGACCTGCACGGCGCTTTCCTGGGCATAGCCGACCTCACCAAAGCCGATTTGAGTGAGGCCAACTTGAAGGGAGCCAACCTTCAAGGCGCGATCCTCAGGGGGGCCAAACTAGTGAGGGCTGACCTCCGGGATGCGTACCTAGAGAGCGCAGATCTAGAGGGAGCGAACCTAAGAGGAGCGCCCCTCCGTGGTTCCTACCTCCGGGACACGAATTTCGAAGGGGCCGAACTCGAGGGCACCGATTTCAAGGGCGTCCAAGGGTTGAGAGCGAAGACGGGGGCATACCTGCGAAGCAAAGGCATCACCCTCTAAGCCTCCACCTTGACCGAAGAGGCCGAATCGGCTATACTAATATTGCGGGGTGTAGCGCAGGTGGTAGCGCGCAGCGTTTGGGACGCTGAGGTCGTAGGTTCAAGTCCTATCACCCCGACAGGTGTGAGCGGGAGTAGCTTAGTGGTAAAGCATCTGCCTTCCAAGCAGAGGAGCGCGGGTTCGAATCCCGTCTCCCGCTCCAGGGGCCCATAGCTCAGTGGCAGAGCGGCCGGCTCATAACCGGTTGGTCCCTGGTTCGAGTCCAGGTGGGCCCACTTAGCGGTAAGAGCCCCACAATGCGGGCTCTTCTTCTTATCATTGCCTTACCTCTACGGGGGTAATATAATCGAAAGAGAGAACCCCAGGGGAGTGGTTCCATGAAAGTAGTCACCTCTTCACAGATGCACGAAATCGACGAAAAGGCCAACGCTGGCGGACTCTCCACCGCCACCATGATGGAGAATGCAGGGCGAGCCGTAGCCGAAGAGATAGGACGCCGCATAGAGATAGAAGGTCAGGAGATAGTGGTCTTGGTTGGCCCAGGGAATAACGGGGGCGACGGCCTGGTAACCGCCCGCCACCTCCATGATTCCGGCGCAAAGGTCAACCTCTACCTTTGGAAGCGCAAAATCAGAGAGGACGAGAATTTTGCCCTCATTCAAAAGAGGGGTATACCCTTCCTCAGAGCCAGAGATGACCCCGACTTCGCTGGCCTCCGCCATCTTCTGAGCAAGGCACAACTGATAATTGATGCCCTACTGGGTACGGGGGTCTCGCGCCCCATCACCGGAACCCTAAAAGGGCTCCTGGATGCTGTTCGAAAAGGGTTGAAGGAGAAGCCGACCTTTCTCGTGGCCCTCGATCTCCCTACGGGGCTCGACTGCGATACGGGAGCCGTAGATCCAGCGACAATCCCCGCCCACCTCACCGTGACCCTGGCCTTCCCCAAGAGAGGCCTCTTCCTCTTCCCCGGCGCAGCCTACATAGGAGAACTGGTGGTGGCCGACATCGGCATACCTGAACCCTCGGCCCGAGAGATAAAAACCTACCTGGCCACCGCCGAGATGGTGGCCCAGATCCTCCCCCCTAGACCGCTCAACGCTCACAAAGGAACCTTCGGGAAGGCTCTTATCGTGGCCGGTTCGGTCAACTATACGGGGGCAGCCTACCTGGCTAGTGCTGCAGCCACGAGGGTGGGAACAGGCCTGGTCACCCTGGCCTTGGCCGAGAGCCTCCACCCTATCTTGGCCTCCAAACTCCATGAGGTGACCTTCCTCCTTCTGCCCCACGACCTGGGCGCCCTGGTCCCCGATGCGCTCCCCCTCCTAGCCAAGAGCCTGCCAGATTATGATGCCTTGCTCCTAGGCCCCGGTCTAGGCAGAGAGAACCAAACGATGGATTTCATCCATCGCCTCCTAGGGCTCCACGCCGCTGGGGTGAGGAGGCATATCGGCTTCATGATCGGGGAGGAGAGAGAGGAACCGACCTCCTTGGAACTACCCCCCCTTGTCATAGATGCCGATGGGCTAAACGCCTTGGCCCAAGCGCCGAAATGGTGGAAATCTCTCCCCGGGCCGGCCATTCTCACCCCCCACCCGGGGGAGATGGCTAGACTCCTCGATTCCTCGGTGAAGGAGATAGAAAAAGATAGGGTGGGAACAGTGGTTAGTGCGGCTCAAGAATGGGGACAGGTGGTACTCCTCAAAGGAGCACACTCTCTGGTGGCCGCGCCCGATGGTCGGCTCACCTTCAGCCCCTTCGCCAACCCTGGTCTAGCCACCGCAGGCACGGGCGATGTCTTGGCCGGGGCCATCGTGGGCTTCCTAGCCCAGGGACTCCCTCCCTACCAAGCGGCCATCGCTGGGGTCTTCCTCCACGGCTTGGCCGGTGAGATGGTCCGCGAGGAAGTGGGAGAGACAGGGATGGTGGCCGGCGATCTCCTGCCCCTCCTCCCCCAAGCCATAAAGAGCCTCAAATAGAAAAAAAGGGGGGCTTCCGCTCCCCTTCTCAATCCAGTTGAATCAGGCCTTGGCCTTCTTCCCTTTCCCTCCTTCACGTGCATGCTGTATTTCTTCATTTCCTCAGCAAGTAGCCTTTGCCCATAAGAAAGTGACGGCAACCCGCTTTGGCCACTTGCTCACCAATCTCAACGGGCTTGAGAGAAAGGAGGGTGAAGACATTGGAGTGCCTTCACCCTCGCCATCTCCTCATAATATCACGCGGTGCACAGCTTCAGCACCACTACGATTAAGCCGGAGCTTCCTCCTTGGGCCTGCGGATCCGCACCCAGGCCAGCAGCCAGATGGCCCCCAACCCGAAGAGGGTGACCAAGAAGCTGAAGAGCCCACCCAAGATGGGGATACTCCTCACCACCACGAAGATGGCTAACCCTATCAGCAGCGGTATCAGGCCCATCGCTTTCTCGATCCACGCCGGGGCGGTGGGCTTCAAGATCAGCCAGCCGATGAGGTAGCTGAAGGCTACCTTTGTGATGTAGACGGAGATGATCGAGAACCCAACGACCAGGGCACCCTCGACCACCATAATGATGCCGGTGATGGGGCCTATCAACCCACCCAGGGTCACCAGGCCGACGACGATATCCAGGATGATCATCACTATGAACAGCAGTGGTACGACTATGAGGAAGGCCACCAGTGCCGCCACGCCCCAACCCAGGCTGTGCAGTGGCTTCTCCTTCCAGTGCTGAACCACTTCCTTGAGCCACTTGCCTGCCAGCCATAGGACCAGGACGCCGATGATGAGCAGGGTGACGAAGGTGCGCACCGCACGCAGGAACCAGCGCAGGATGACCCCTGCTGTGATCATGCCGGCAGGGACTTCGGGGGGCGGCGGCACTTCCACGGTTATACCCTCCACTTCCTCCGGCACCGGCGTCTGGTACACGATGACGCCACCAACCACCTCCCTGGGGATCTCAACCTCGACAGGGCTGGTATAGGTCAGTTCGCCATCTATCTGGGCTCCCTCGGCTATCCTCAGCCCCGGAGCTATCATCGCCGGCATGTACGGGCCCAACATGGGCACGAAGGTGCTCCATTGTTCGAACTCGGGATCCGCCTCCGCGACCTCGGCCGTGACATCGCCCATTATGTGGCCGGAGATCTCCAACCCAGCAAGGGCAGCCTGAACGTCTCCAGTGATGTCCCCGCCAAGCTGGGCTTGATAGCCCACCGCGACGAGGTCACCACCTACGCTGCTCCCTGACTCGGCTGCAAAGCCGAAGCCAGCGGCGAAGAGATCGTCGCCAACCTGACCATCGGAGCCGACACGGAGGTCCGCACCGGCGAAGCGCACGTCATCGCTCACCGTGCCGTTGATATGCAGCCTGCCTCCGACAGCCATGAAGTCGCCTTCAACGGTGCCGTTTATGGTTATCTCGCCACCCGCAGCGATCAAGTCGCCATGGATCGTGGCGTTGACGGTTATCGTGCTTCCTGCAACGTACAGGTCATCGTCCACATCCTCGTCAATGACTATCACCTCGCCAGTCACAAATTCAGCGGCCAGCAGAGGCCCGGCCAGCAGCACAAAGACCAAAAGCAGTAGCCCTACGGCAATCAGTGACCTCTTGATCAAGCTGTAACGTCTCTTCATCTATGGCTCCTCCTTCGATACTGTCTCTTTCCGGCGTACCGATTATGCCTTGCTACCATCCTCAATATGATCATCTCCTTCCTCCTTCAGCGTCAAACTGTCCAGCGGCCTGCGAATCCGACCAATCTCCGCAACATGCTTCTACAAAGACAAAGAGGCACCAGCCGATAGACAACCGCCATTGACCATCTGGTGCCTCATAGCGTTCCTCTCCTGCAGTGCTACTGCGCGACCTGTAAAGTTGGGATCAGGATCAGGCCTCGGCCTTCTTCTTCCCTTTCTCCTCCTCTAACTTGGTTAAAAGTTCCTCTTTCTTCCGAGCGGCTGCCTCTCTTCCCTCCTCGATCGCCTCTTCCAAGCGGGCCTTCTGCTCTCCCGCGACTACCTTTCCCTTCTCCTGAAGTTCCTCGGCCTTCTTACGAGCCTCCGCCGAGACCTCCTCCGCTCGACCCTTGAGTTCGATACCTCTCTCCCTCAGTTGTGCTCTCGTCTCCTCGCCAGGCTGGGGAGCCAATAGCAAGCCGATAGCCGCGCCGATTAACCCCCCCAGTATGAAGCCCGCTAGGAACTCTCCGCCCTTAGAACTATTAGCCATTCCAGACCTCCTTTCCCTCTAATCTAAGACCGCTACTTTCCTTTCCGCCCTCGCCTTAACACCCCGATCACTTTGCTCAATGCGGTAGCGAAACTCGCCGCCCTCACCAAAGGAGTGATCACGGTATCGCTAACGAAAGAGGTAGTACCTCGCACGGTACTCACCGTCTCACTGGCCGAATTGAGAATAGGTTTGACCTCCTCCTCCAACATCTTAGCCAACCCCCTGATCTGGATAGCCAGGAAGATGAGAAGAAAGCCGATGACCAACGACTCCAAAGCCAAGACGATGATAGCGATATCACGTACTAGAGTGAGGGTAAGAGCCATCTTTTGCCTCTAAAAGATTATATCATACCTTCAGCCGCTTAGCAATAAAAAGCCCCATCCAAGAGCCGATAGTCCCCTCTATCAGGTGCAAGGGGCCGATGGTGAGGAAAGAGAGGCCCAAAGCCTCCGCGACCAGTTGACCAACCGTGAAACCGATGACCGCCGCTACAAAAAAGAGAACCAATTCCCTCATTCCCCTCCCCCAAAGGAGGTGGAAAAGAACAGTGTATATGCTGGCTAAAAGGAAAAGAAAGGCAAGAGAGGGAGATAAAAGAGGGCACATCCTAATATCCTGCCTCGATGATTCCGCCGCCTATGACCACTTCCCCTTGGTAGAAGACCACCCCCTGCCCCGGAGCCACCCCCCTCTGGGGGTCTAGAAAACTCAGTTTGGCTCTTCCAGCCTCCAGCGGATTGAGGAGAGCCTTGGCCTCCGTCGCCTTATACCGGATCTTGGCGGTCACCTCCATCGACCCCGGAGGAGCCTCCCCAGCCACGTAAGTTGTATCTCTGGCTAGTAGTCCTTCACATCTCAGGTCGGAAGCCCGGCCCACTACCAGGGCGTTCCCCTCCACATCGATACGCAAGACATAGAGTGGCTCGGGAGCCGCTATCCCCAACCCCCGACGCTGCCCTATGGTATAGTAAGGCAACCCTTTGTGCTCGCCGAGGGTATTACCCGCCAAATCCACGATAGGCCCTGGCTGAGGCTTCAAGCCTCTATGATCTCGCAAGAATCGGCCATAGCCCGCCTCGGGGACGAAGCATAGTTCCTGGCTCTCGGCCTTCTCAGCCACGGGAAGTCGCATCTTTCGGGCCAGAGAACGCACCTCCTCCTTAGTACACTTGCCCAAAGGGAGCAAGAGACGAGCCAACTCCCCCTGACCCAACATATATAGAGCGTAGGATTGATCCTTGGCCCCATCTACCCCCTTCAGGAGTTGATAGCGGCCATTGTATCCTACCCGTGCGTAATGGCCGGTGGCCAGGTAAGTGGTCCCTAGGGCCAAGGCCTTTCTCAAAAGGAGGCCGAACTTGAGGTGACGATTGCACTCCAAGCAGGGGTTTGGGGTCCGTCCTTGCGCGTACTCCCGCTCAAAGTAGTCGACCACATGCCGCTTGAACTCCTCCTCGAAGTTGAGGAGGTAGAAAGGGATTTCTAGGATGTAACAGATGCGGCGAGCGTCCTCCGCAGCCTCCGGAGAGCAGCACCGGTTAGTCACCCCCTCCGGCGTCCAGAGGCGCATCATGACCCCTATCACCTCATACCCTTCTTCTCGGAGCAGGGCCGCAGCCATAGAACTGTCTACGCCCCCACTCATGGCTACTACAACCTTCTCGCTCTTTCCCATCTCCTCTAAATTATATCACCTCCGCCAACCCTCCACAACCCGTAGGTGAGCCAAGGGATGGTGACCATTCCTTATCCTGAATGACCAAATCCCAATGCAAAACTACCAGTTAAGTAGTTTTGTTCTAAAGCCCCCGCCCATTCAGGTCACACGTAGCGCCGGCCTGTCCTGGCGGGTCTAGGTGAGGGGCTAAAGCCCTTGACCCACTACAGCCAGGACGAGCCAACAGGGGAGATCGTCGCCCCGAAGCGCGACGTTACGAAGTGTAGCGTCGGGCTTTAGCCCGACGGGGGAAGTCGTCACTTGGAGGGGTGACTCCACAGAAACTCAAAGAGGAGTCGAGGCTTTCCCGCAGGGATCCCGAGGGATAGCCGGTAAGTTTTTCAAGGAAGTTTTACTCACCTCCTGGTAGAGGCCAAGGACACCCCCTATAACCCCGGAAAAGTGGCCACTATCTCTTAGCCTACCTACACCGCGCCTTGACAGGGGAGAGGGGGTAAGTAGAATAGAGCGGAACCGCAAAAGGCTCCGCAGTTCACAAAGGAGGCATCTTTCACGCTACAAAACTTTTGGCGAACCCTTTTGGCTTTCGCCTTCTGTAGGCTCTATAACGAATTCGCCTGGGCTTACGATAGGGTAAGTCATCTCGTCTCCAGAGGAGAGTGGCGCCGGTGGCAACAGGCCGCCCTTCCTCACCTCCGAGGGCCAAGAATCCTAGAGGCCGGCTTTGGCACGGGCGACCTCCTCTCGGAGATGAGGAGCCAAGGTTATCTCTGCTACGGGGTGGAACTTTCCCCCTCCATGCTGAGGATCGCCCAAAGAAAGTTGAAACGCAAAGGGGTAAAAGCGCCCCTCTGCCAGGCTCGGGCCCAGGATATGCCCTTCCAAGATGGAGCCTTCGATTCCCTAGTCTCTACTTTCCCCTCTTCCTTCATCCTCGACCTCCGGGCTCAGAGGGAGATGGTTCGAGTTCTCGCTCTTGGAGGGCGTTTGGTGGTGGTAAATGAGGGACGGCTTTGGGGACGAGACCCCTGGTCTCGCTTTCTCAACTGGGCTCTGGGGGTCACCAGCGGCGATGGTTCCCCAATCCAACTATGTGAGGCCCTAGAGGGGACAGGGCTCGAACTCCAAGAAGAGGAAGAGAGGAGCGAGCGAAGCAGGGTACGTGTTATAGTAGGTATAAAAGAGGAGGAGGAAGATGGAACTGGATGAGGCCATAAAGGGACGGCGAAGCATCCGCAAATATGAGAAAGGTGCGGTCATTCCTGAAGAGGATATTGAAGCCATGATCGAGGCCGCTACTTGGGCCCCCTCCAGCACCAATGTGCAGCCCTGGCGCTTCATCTTGGTCACCCAACGGGAGTTGATAACCCAGATGGCCCAAGCGGTCTCCGACAAGTTCCAAGAACTCTCCCAGCGAGCCTACGAGGCAGGAGAGAAGAGAGTGGCCGCCTTCTGTCGGTTCATGCGCTCTTATGGTGGCTTCTTCGGAGAGGCCTCGGCGGTCATCGTAGCCTGCACGGAGCGATACGACATCAGCCGCTTCGGCCTAGATGAGTACGCCCTCATGGCCAAGGTGAAAGAACTGGGCGGCCCCAACCTGGAGGCGATGCTCATTCGCACCGTAGAGAAGAGCGTGGCTATGGCGGTTCAAAACCTCCTCCTCAAGGCTCATGAACTAGGCTATGGAGCCTGCGTTATGGACTCGCCTCTGGTGATCGAAGACGAATTGCGCCAGATGCTCGATATCCCTCCGGAGCAACAGTTGGTGATGGTCATCCCCCTGGGAGTCCCCGCCCAGGAGCCGAAAGCCCCGGAGAGGATGCCGGTGAGCGAGGTGATAAGATATATCTAACCGAATTCACCCTGCCAACTATGACCGTAAAGCCTAACAGAAAATACCTTTATGATATGTCAGAGCAAGTAAAGGAGAAGGCAAGGCATCACCTCGAGATTCAGGCCGGGAACATCACCGCCCAGGCCGAACTGAACGAGACCCAGACGGCTCAAGCGATCTGGGAGGCCCTCCCCTTCGAGGGACGAGCCAATAGGTGGGGGGAGGAGATCTACTTCTCCATACCCGTGACTTTAGAGACGGAGCGGGGGCAAGAGGTGGTGGAGGTGGGCGACTTGGGATACTGGGCCCCGGGGAGGGCCTTCTGCATCTTCTTCGGCCCCACCCCTGCCAGCCACGGCGACGAGGTCCGCCCTGCCAGCCCGGTCACCGTCTTCGGCCGCCTCATCGGTGAGGCTACCATCTTCAAAGAGGTAAAGGTGGACACATCCATCCTAGTCCGTAGAGGCCCATCATGAGAGAACAGCCGCAATGGGCCTTTGGAGTTGCTTCCCCAGCGCGGTATGGTATAATCTCAATTGCTGAGGAAAAGCCTGGGGAAAGTTATCCCTGCCATAGAGAGAGGTAGAGGTGGTCTTCAGAGCAGAGGATATAGCCGCAGCCATCAAGCGAGAGATAGAAGCCTTTGAGGCACCCCTCGAATCTGTGGATGTGGGGACCGTCGTGGAGGTGGGGGACGGCATCGCTCGGCTGGAGGGGCTAGCGGGAGCCATGGCCTCGGAACTCGTGGAGTTCGAGAACGGGGTCATGGGGATCGCCTTCAATCTGGAGAAGGAGAATGTCGGCGTCATCATCATGGGCGACTATACCGATATTGAGGAGGGCGATTTAGTTAAGGCCACGGGGCGCATAGTCTCGGTCCCCGTGGGGGAGGCCCTGGTGGGGCGCGTGGTGAACGCCTTAGGACAGCCCATCGACGGCAAAGGCCCCATCGAGACAGATAGATTCCGTCCCGTGGAGAGGATCGCCCCCAACGTTACCCTTCGCAAGGAGGTGGATACCCCCGTCCAGACGGGCATAAAGGCGATCGACTCCATGATCCCCATCGGGCGCGGCCAGCGAGAACTCATCATCGGCGACCGGCAGACGGGTAAGACGGCCTTGGCCATCGATACTATAATAAACCAGAAAGGCGGCGACATCATCTGTATCTATGTGGCCATCGGCCAGAAGCGGGCCACCCTGGCGCGGGCGGTAGCCACTTTGGAGGAGTATGGAGCCATGGAGCATACTATCGTGGTGGCAGCTACCGCCTCCGATCCGGCGGCCCTCCAATATCTGGCCCCCTATGCCGGCTGCGCTATGGGAGAGGAGTTCATGGAGAGGGGGGGAGATGCCCTCATCGTCTACGATGACCTCACTAAGCACGCCTGGGCCTATCGCGAGGTCTCCCTTCTCCTGCGGCGTCCCCCAGGAAGGGAGGCTTACCCCGGCGACATCTTCTACCTCCATTCACGCCTCTTGGAACGGGCGGCCAAACTCCATCCCGACTACGGCGGTGGCTCCCTCACCGCTCTCCCCATCATCGAGACCCAGGCGGCCGATATATCCACCTATATCCCCACCAACGTCATCTCCATCACCGACGGGCAGATCTATCTGGAGAGCGATCTCTTCTACGCCGGCATCCGGCCGGCCCTCAACGTGGGACTCTCCGTCTCCCGAGTGGGGGGCAAGGCTCAGGTCCGGGCTATGAGACAAGTGGCCGGGAAACTGCGCTTAGAACTGGCCCAGTTCCGGGAATTGGCGGCTTTCGCCCAGTTCGGCTCAGACTTAGATAAGGCTACCAGGGAGCAACTAGAGCGAGGGCAGCGCATCACGGAGATATTGAAGCAACCTCAGTATCTCCCCATGCCCTTGGAGCAACAGGTGATGATCATCTATGCCGTGACCAATGATTTCCTCGATGATCTCCCTGTGGAGGAGGTGGGGGATTGGGAGGATGCTTTCCATCATTTCATGAAGGAGAACCACCCCCAGATCGGGGAGACCATCGCTCGAGAGAAGGACCTATCGGAAGAAACCGCCACCCTCTTGCGGAAGGCGATAGAGGAGTTCAAGACCGCAGTTTGGGCAAAAGAAGGAGAGGAACCTGGCTACCCCGCGGGAGATAAAGAAGCGGATACGGACCGTTAGGAATATCGGGCATGTCACCAGGGCCATGCAGATGGTGGCCGCCTCGAAGATGAGGCGCTCTCAAGAGCAGGTCTTGGCCACGCGCCCCTATGCGGAGAAGGCCTGGGAGATCCTCACCTTTCTGGCTAGCCAGAGGCCAGCCAAGGAGCCCCCTCACCCTCTACTGACCTACCGCTCAGTGAACACCATAGGGCTTCTTCTTATCACCGGCGACCGCGGGTTGGCCGGAGCCTACAACCATAATATAGTCCGCCTGGCAGCCGAGTTCATCGGTGAGGCGACGAGCCCCGTCAAATTGGTCACCGTGGGGCGCAAGGGTAGAGATTTCATGCTCCGCTATGGAGGCGACATCGTCGCCGAGTTCACGGGGATACCAGACCAGCCAGCCTTCACCGACATTACCCCCATCGCCAGGACGCTGATAGACGATTTCCTGGGGGGTACCTTCGATCAAGTCATCATCGCCTATACCAACTTCATAAACATCCTCGTCCACAGGCCAGCGCTGCGGCAACTTCTGCCCATAAGGGCAGCGAGAGAAATCAAGGTAGCGCTGGAGTATATCTTCGAGCCCGACCCCCGGACTATCTTGGGACAGGTGCTGCCTCGCTTCACGGAGTTGCAGGTCTATCAAGCCATCTTGGAGTCTTTGGCCAGCGAGCACAGCGCCCGCATGGTGGCCATGCGGAACGCCACCGAGAACGCCGAAGCGCTGGTGGAGGATTTAACCTTATCCTATAACCGGGCCCGCCAGGAGGCGATAACTAAGGAGATCATGGACATCGCCGGAGGAGCAGAGGCGCTGGCGAAGGTAAGGGCAGTGGCGTAGATTAGGAGAAAAATAATGAACAAGACAAGATTTGTAGTCGATTCTGCGCAAATCCTTATAATCGATCCAATTTTCCTTGAGACCTTCGCACGTCATTTTTCCTATCAGGATTTCATCAGATTTGAAAAGGAGGGCGGACAGCCACAGGACTATATCAATGAAGTGGTGGCAAAGGCGTTTCCAGGAGTGAGCGCATCACATCTGGATTGCCTCGTGGGTCTGCTAGAAGCCGACGGGATTTACGGAGACACCGAATTTGTGGGCGATGGGGTTTACGAAGTAAGCTCCGAAGCAATTAAGATGACCCCTGAATATAAGCAAGTATTTCTATCTTGGGTGGCAAAAGAGGTTGCCTAGTTAGTTGTTTATCGGGTCATTCGAAGATGACAATAAAAGACCTTAGAATTTATTTAGAGAGGGGATTTAGGGAGAGAAATCGTGTCTCCATTTGATGAGAAAGTCTATCAGCGAATTGAAATAGGTAAGCAGATTGTATTCGCAATATACTCAGTGAATAGGAATAGTGAAGAGTGTTCTTTTGAACGACTTGTCAAGGAGTGTTTTACTCTATTTCCCAAGACCTTTGGTTTCTACCGCTACCCAGAATGGCCTGACTCATTGAGACTAGATCGTGCTCTGAGGACTCTTCGGCAGAAGGGGTGGGTTACAGGCAGTGCCAAAACCGTCTTCTCCGTAACGAGGTTTGGAGAGCAAGTAGCCCGGGAGCTAGAGAGGACTCTTACTGGCAGAAAGATGCCGCCTGGCCCGATCAGGAAGCTCGCGAAAGGCCAAGAAGCAAAATTGATAAATCCATTGAAGCAAAATGAGGTGTATGCAAGATTTCAGCAAGATAGGGAGCACTTTTCAGTCAGTGAGACTGAATTGAGGAGAATGTTGCACTGTACATTGGAAACCCCGCTAAGAGTAGTAAAGCAGAGCCTGCAATATTGTAAGAATCTAGCCGAAGAGTGCGAAGAAGAGGATCTACGCGAATTCCTAAGTACTTGCGAGGATAAACTCGATCTGAAAAGGCGATATTGAGCCAGAGGCGCGAAATGGAGTTCAAAGGCAGCCGGGACCTACCCATTAATCCGAGAATAATACAACAGATGGCAATGGGAACCATTAGGAGCGTAGTGGACGCTGTAGTGGAACTTGTAACAAATAGCGACGATAGTTACAGAAAATTGGAGCAGGAGGGCAATAAGACCACGGGGATCATACATATATTTGTGTACCGATTGAAAGGCGGTAGGTGTAAAGAGCTGAAGGTCTGGGACTTTGCTCAAGGCATGACCACAGATGGCTTAGAAAAAGCGTTGGAATTCGCCGGAGAAACTAGTGGATTTGAAAAAGGTCGTAGCGTGAGGGGATTGTTCGGGAGAGGGCTCAAAGAAGCGATCATTAGTCTGGGCGAAGCAGAGATTTACACGATCCAAGCGAACAGACTGAGCGCAACACGGATATGGTGGGATGCGCACAAGCGGAAGGCTCAATATAGTCCGATACTAGAAATGCCCCCCACCGATTCTCAGCGAGAAGAGATTGGGATAGAAACCGGCTCTGGCACGCTTGTAAGAATCAAGGTTACTAATGAGAAAATATCGGTGCCCGATTACAAGACCTTAAAGCCCCGGGTAGAAAATCATTATGCCTTGAGGGACATAAACTCTTCCCCGCGCAGAGAAATATGGCTGCATTTCGACTCCTATAAGAGGACTTACTATGAGTCGCGAATAGGATATGAATGTCCACCCTCGGAACTGGTTCTAGAAAAGGAGTTTAGGCTTCCAGGGTATGGAGACACCGTAAAGGTCAAGATCTACGAGAGTGACGAACCGTTTGACCCACCGCGAAATAACCCCTTCGCCCAGGCCGGTCTCCTCATAAAAACAGAAGGGGCGATCTTGGACAACCAACTCTTCAGATATCAGAACGACCCGGCTGCCTTCTATTTCTACGGGGAAGTATTATGCAAAGGGCTGGCAGATAGAATCAGAGAAGGGGATTGGGGGATAATTGATCCTAACAGGGCAGGACTAGAGTGGCATCACGAATTCTGCAAGACACTAGAAAGTACCGTTGAGCAAGCACTAGCACCCTTGATTGAGAGGAAGAAAAAAGAACTGGAGAAAGGCCCCCGCAAGGAAACTCCTGCTTCTACCAAGAAGATGCTTAGACGCCTGTGCAATTTGCTGAACAGATTGGCTAATAATGAACTCGAAGAGCTGGAAGTTCCGATCGAACCGAGTGAGATATATGACTTAATTATAAAACCAGAACTAGCCAATATCGAAATAGATAAGCCTCGAACCTTTTCTATTTATGCTCCTGAAGATTTGGTAAACCCAGTGAAAGTCCCTCGTGCTGAAGTTGAATCAGATAACCCCGATGTCCAGATTCTGACACGTGAAGTGTCTCTAAGGAGACACCTCAGATACGCAAACCTCTACCATGGCACATTCAATGCCGTTGGCCGGGTGCTGGGAGCAGAGGCTTCTTTGCATGCTAGATTTGCAGATACTGAGGCCATCGCTCTAGTGAAGGTGGGGCCTCAAAGAAAGAAGCGCAAGCGAAGAAAACTTGTTGCTAAGGCTGGTGGTTTTGTTCGGGATATAGTTCCTGACGAAACAGATAACCCGATACAAAGGACCTTCTACGAGGCTGGCATAATCAAGATATTTGTTGAGTTCCCTGTGGTTGCAAAATACTTAGGGCCGGGCCTCGATGGCGCGGAAACAGAAAACGGAAGAACAATGCTTGCGGAATTGGTTGGCGAAGCTTTTTGCAGAGCAGTGGCGTGGCAACGAATCGAATCAGGCAACCCCACCCCTATTCGAGATCAAGAGATTCGCACCTTCAATAGCGTCGTTAATGAACTGCAGAGAAAATACCTACATCGGATACACGATATCATAATGCGATGGAAGTTCAGGTGAAATATCATGCTTGATCAAGCGGTCGTTGAAGAATTTCTCGACAGCAAACTTAGTGATGCAGGTATCGAAATCCCGCTGGATATCAAGAAATCCGATCTAGTGAGAGTGTTCTGTGAGTATGTGGAAAACGACTACTATGAATGGCTAAAGGACAATTTCAAGAGTTTCTTTAATCACGACTGGGATTGGATTAGAGAGAAAATTAGAGGGGACAAATAGCCGAAAGTTCATCTAGGAGGCTTCTATGTCTAAAGGCATAAAAGGCAGAGTAGTTCAGGTGATCGGCCCCGTGGTGGATGTGGAGTTTCCCCCCGAGGAACTGCCTGCGATCTATAACGCCGTGGAGATATACCGGGATGGCTCAAAATTGGTTCTTGAGGTGCAGCAGCATATCGGCGATGAGTGGGTACGCTGCCTGGCTATGGATACCACCGATGGGCTGCGGCGGGGCCTGGAGGCGATAGATACCGGGGCCCCCATCAAGGTGCCGGTGGGGCCCGCCACCCTGGGCCGCCTCTTCAATGTCTTGGGCGAACCCATAGATGAGTTAGGCCCAGTGGAGGCGGAGGAATACCGCCCCATCCATCAACCCACCCCCTCCCTAGAGGAGCAAAGCACCACCGTCGAGGTCTTCGAGACCGGCCTGAAGGTGATCGACCTCATCTCCCCCTTCACCAAAGGCGGCAAGACCGGCGTCTTCGGCGGGGCTGGGGTGGGGAAGACCTTCATCATCATGGAGTTAATCCGCAATATCGCCCTCGAGCATGGCGGCGTCTCCGTCTTCTCCGGCATCGGCGAGAGAAGCCGAGAGGGAAACGACCTCTGGTACGAGATGAGGCGCACTGGGGTGATGGATAAGACGGTCATGGTCTTCGGCCAGATGAACGAGCCACCAGGGGTCCGCCTCCGGGTGGGCCTCACGGGGCTAGCCATGGCCGAGTATTTCCGCGACCACGGTCAGGACGTGCTCCTTTTCATCGATAATATCTTCCGTTTCGTCATGTCTGGCTCCGAGGTATCGGCGCTCATGGGACGGATGCCCTCAGCGGTGGGCTATCAGCCCACCCTGGCGGCGGAGATGGGCCAACTCCAAGAGCGGATCTGCTCCACCAAGCGGGGCTCCATCACCTCCTTCCAGGCGGTCTTCGTCCCCGCCGACGACTATACCGACCCCGCTCCCGTAGCCACCTTCGCCCACCTAGACGCCACCATCTCCCTGGAGCGCTCCCTCTCGGAGCAGGGGCTCTACCCCGCGGTAGACCCCCTAGCCTCCACCTCCCGCATCCTGGACCCCGGTGTAGTGGGAGAGGAGCATTATCAGGTGGCACGAGGGGTCCAAAGGGTGCTTCAAAGGTACAAGGACCTCCAAGATATCATCGCCATCCTGGGCATCGACGAGTTATCTGAGGAGGATAAGGTCACCGTAGCCCGAGCCAGGAAGATTCAACGCTTCCTCTCCCAACCTATGTTCGTGGCTGAAGCCTTCACTGGAAGGCCCGGGGTATACGTCCCCTTGCGGGAGACGGTGCGCGGCTTCAAAGAGATCCTAGAGGGGAAGCACGACGATCTCCCGGAGCAGGCCTTCTATATGGTGGGCACCATAGAGGAGGCGGTGGAGAGAGCGAAAGAGATAAGCGGGGGATGATGGCCAAACTCAAGGTAGATGTCGTCAGCCAGGAGCGCGTCGTTTTCTCCGGCGAGGCGGATATGGTGGTTGCTCCTGGCGCCTTGGGGACATTGGGGATACTCCCTCATCACGCTCCGCTGCTCACCGCTTTGGAGGTGGGGGAGTTGCGGATCAAGAGGGATGAGGAGGAGATCTCCGTGGCTATCAGCGGCGGCTTCATGGAGGTCCGTTCCAACAAGGTGATAGTCCTAGCCGATATCGCCGAGCGAGCCGAGGAGATAGATACCGCTAGGGCAGAGGCGGCCAGGGAGAGAGCCGAAAGACTACTAAGGGAGAGACCGGACGGCGTCGATCTGGCGGGTATAGAGGGAGCCCTGCGTCGCTCCCGAATCCGATTGAAAGTGGCTCGTCGCAGGCGCAGGCCACGGGAGGTGAGACCTCCCGAAGAGAAAATTTAGCCACTAGAGAGAGGCGAGATGTTTGAGAAACAGATCGGGGTGGACCTGGGCACGGTAAACGTTTTAGTCCATGTGGGGGGCAAAGGGATCGTCCTCCAAGAACCCTCAGTAGTGGCCCTCTCCATCCGCGATAACCGGATCGTGGCCATTGGACGGGAAGCCTTGGCTATGATGGGCCGCACTCCAGAGAGCATCGAGGTACTTCACCCTATGCGCGACGGCGTCATCGCCGACTATGTGGTCACCGAGGCGATGCTCCGTTATTTCATCTCCGGGATCGTGGGGCGTTTCCGTCTCTTTCGCCCAGAGGTGATGATCAGCGTCCCCGTGGGGGTAACCACCGTGGAGAGCCGGGCCGTACATGATGCCGCCATCCAAGCCGGCGCCAAAAACGCCCACCTCATCCCCGAGCCTCTGGCTGCGGCCCTGGGCGCGGGGATGCCCATCCATACACCCACGGGAAACATGGTCATAAACATAGGCGGAGGGGCAAGCGAGGCCGCCGTTATCTCCATGAACGATATCGTGGTCGCCGGGTCGGTTCGTGTGGGGGGAAACCGGATGGATGACGCGATCGCCGCTTACCTGAGGCGAAAATACAACCTCATGGTAGGGGAGCGTACGGCAGAGGAGATCAAGATCGAGATAGGGAGCGCTCTACCCCTAGAAGAGGAACTGACCATGGAGGCCCGGGGACGAGATCAAGTAGCGGGGCTGCCACGGATCATCGAGGTCAGTTCTGGAGAGGTAACCGAAGCGATCGCCGAGCCCCTGGCGGCCATCGTCTCCGTAGTGAAATCCGTCCTGGAAGATACCCCACCCGAATTAGCGGCCGACATCATCGATCGGGGCATGGTGATGACCGGTGGTGGCTCCCTCCTCCGCAACATGGACCGCTACCTGGCCAAAGAAACCGGCATCCCGGCCTATCTGGCTGATCAACCGATGGCTTGCGTGGCTCTAGGCGCTGGAAAGGCCCTGGAGAACTATCACCTCCTCAAGAAGAGCCTACCTGAACTTTAGGAACCCTCCAAGTAGTGGGTCATGCTCCGCAAGCCCACCAGGGGATCGGCCTGATAGACTTGTACCTCCTCGGGGACGTTGAGGGCCACAGGTGCGTAGTTGAGGATAGCTTTTATCCCCGAGGTCACCATAGCCGTAGCCACCTCCTGAGCATTACTGGCCGGGACGGCGATGATGCCCACCCGCAGACCCATCCGGGTTACAACCTCAGGCAGAAGGGCTACATCCATGATCTCTAGACCACCGACCCGTTTTCCTATCTTCGTCGGATCATCGTCGAAGGCGGCTACCACGTGGAAACCTGCCCTCTTGAAACCTCCATAGCGAGCGATAGCGTGCCCTAAATCGCCTACCCCTACCAAGACCATGCCCCACTCTCTATCCACGTTCAGGATCTCCCGCAGTTTCTGGCGGAGAAATCCCACCTGGTACCCGGTTCCCTGCTTTCCAAAGCCATCAAAATAAGAAAGGTCTTTGCGTATCTGGGCCGAACTGATCCCCAACATCTCCCCTAACTCTTGAGAGGTGATCAGCGACCCCTCCTCCAAAGTGGAGAGGGCCCGAAGATATAGGGGTAGACGCTGGACTACGATCCGGGGAACCTTCTTCCTGCCTGCCATCCTCCTCAACCTAAATCTGTCCCTTTTGTGAAAAATACCACTTACTATAATACCATATTTTTGCCGCTCTGGCAATGGGCTTTGACAAAAGATACACCCTATGTAGGTGAAGCAGGAGCGACTTGCTCCCTTTCTAGTCTGGCATCTGATCCTCATCGCTCTGGGGGTAAAGGTGACCCCTCGCCTCCTTCGCTTTTCTCTCCCTAGTTGCCTCAGCCTGGTGGAAGCGCTATGAACCTTGTACCGCTCTAATTTCATCTATTCTCTATCGGCTCTTCACAATTTCTTCACTTCTCTTCGGTAAGATAGTGGTAGAAAGGAGGTGAATCCGATGACGAAGAAGAGGCTTATCCTGCTGTCCAGCGGGGCGCTGATAGTGCTACTACTGGCAGGCGTGGCCGGAGTGACAATTGTGTTCGCTGACGAGCCTACGCCCCCTGCTCCCTTTGGTTGGGGCGGCAGAGGCCGCGGCTTCGGTTTTGGCCGGGCTGGTGGCATGTGGGCGTTGTTTGACGCCGCCGCTGACGCCCTGGGGCTGACCCCTGAAGGGCTCTTCGCCGAGTCGCATGGAGGCAAGAGCCTGGACGAGATCGCTGAGGAGCAAGGCATCGAGATGGATGCGATGCAGGAAGCCATGAATGCCGCGCGAGCCGAGGCCATGCAACAGGCCATCCAGCAGGCCGTGGAAGACGGAAACATAAGTCAGGACCAGGCCGACTGGATGCTTGCGGGGCTTGAAAAGGGCTTCTTCCCTATGGGACGGGGCTTTGGCCGCGGCTGGGGCCGAGGCTGCATTCCTGCGGGCCAGTGACCGTGGCGCCCAGTTCCTCCTCGCTCTAAAGGCGCTGTGCTTCATCCACCCTGCGGCCGGTTGAGGAGGGCCGGCCGCGCTAGTGAGGGAGGCAGGCCCTGGGCGTACTCTCCGGGGGGAACGAGGCAAACTCTCGTTCCCCCTTCTCTTTGACAGCAACCTAGCCTTAGGTTATCCTTAGATAACTATGGGCAAGAGGGTGCTAATAGCGGAGGACGATCGAGAGATAGTCAAGGTGGTGCGAGCCTATCTAGAACGGGCAGGCCTCAACGTGCTGACCGCCTACGATGGGAACGAAGCCCTCTTCATGGCTCGGCAGGAGCGGCCAGACCTGGTCATCTTGGACCTAATGCTCCCGGAGATGGATGGGCTTGATGTCTGTCGGCACTTGCGTCGGGAATCCGACATCCCCATCATCATGCTCACCGCCCGTGTGGAGGAGGCAGATAAGTTGGTGGGCTTAGAATTGGGTGCCGATGATTACATCACCAAGCCCTTCAGCCCGCGGGAACTGGTGGCCCGAGTGAGGGCTGTCCTCCGACGTGCCGAGAGGCCTTCAGAGCCAGAGATAATCTCCCTGGGGGAGGTAACCATCGACCAGGGCCGCCATATGGTGAAGGTAGGGGGTAGAGAGGTGAGGTTGACCCCCACCGAGTTCGACCTCTTGACTGCATTGATGCGCCATCCAGGGCGGGTCTTCACCCGCCTCCAACTCTTGGAGATGGTTCAAGGGTATGCCTACGAAGGTTATGAACGGACCATAGATGTCCATATCAAAAATCTGCGGTGGAAGATAGAGCCCCAACCCCATGAGCCTCGCTATATCTTGACCATTCATGGGGTGGGGTACAAATTTGCGGAGGAGAAGGATGCGAGGTAGCCTCTTCTTTAAGTTGACGGGCGGCTTCGCCTTGGTGGTTCTGGTGACCCTGGCTGGGGTTACCCTCGTGGCCTATCGGGCCATTGGCGTCGAGTTCCAACGCCTCCTGGTTAGAGGACGCATACAGGAGACTCAGGACCTCTCTTCAGCCTTGGCAGACTATTATGGGGAGCACGGAGGTTGGGAGGGGGTGGAGTGGCTGCTCTCTCGTGGGGTGCTGGCGGGGCCCAGAGGGATGCCCGGAGAGCGGATCATCCTGGCCCGGCCGGACGGTAGCGTACTCTTCGATTCCTGGCAGCGGAATGAGAGGATGGAGGGGGAACAATTGGAACGGGGCCTTCCCATCCAGCCTGAGGGCCAGACCGTGGCTCTCCTCATCACTGAGGGCCCGGGGGAGAGGATGGGTGTCTTGGAGAGGGCGTTCCTGCAGCGAGTCAACCTCTCTGTTATCCTGGCTGGGGTTTTGGGGGTGGTGATAGCCCTCCTCCTGGGAGGGCTCCTCTTCATGCAGATCACTAGGCCCTTGGGGAGGCTTAAAGATGCGGCTGGGAAGTTGGCTCAGGGGGAGCTCTCCCAGAGAGTGGAGGTGGACTCTGGCGATGAGATAGGGGAGTTGGCGCGGGCTTTTAACGAGATGGCCGAAAGTCTCCAGAGGGCCGAGAAGTTGCGGAAGAACATGGTAGCCGATATAGCCCATGAGCTCCGCACTCCTCTTGCCGTCATACGGGGCCATTTGGAGGCGTTGCAGGATGGGGTCTTTGCCCCTACCCAGGAGAATATAGGCATTATCCATGAGGAGACTCTTCTCCTCGCTCGACTGGTCGACGATCTGCGGGAACTGGCCTTGGCAGACGCCGGCCAATTGGAGATCGAAAGGGGTCCGGTGAACCTGGAGGCTCTCATCTCCAGGGTGGTGACGGGCATGAGAAAGAAAGCCTCGGAGAAGGGGGTGTTCTTGGTGGAGGAGGTGCCCGAACGGCTTCCGGAGGTGAGGGCCGATGCCCAGCGGATCAACCAGGTGGTCTCTAACCTCCTCTCCAACGGTGTCACCTATACGCCATCAGGGGGCAAGGTAACCGTGGCCGCTGAGGAGGTAGATGGCTGGGTGGAGGTGAGGGTTACCGATACGGGCCCTGGTATCCCCCCAGAGGAGATGCCTTACCTCTTCAAACGGTTCTATCGCAGCGACAAGTCCCGCTCTCGAGTCCAGGGTGGAAGTGGGCTGGGTCTGGCTATCGCCAAACAGTTGGTGGAAGCCCATGGGGGACGGATCTGGGCGGAGAGCGAGGTGGGCCGGGGGGCCACCTTCGTCTTCACCCTCCCTTGCCAGGGCCGATAGAAGAGCTCTCAACCGTTATTCGTGCGGCGTCAGCCGCCAGGACCGGATCTCGTAGACTTGAGGTCCGTGGAACTCGGCAAATACGATTGACATTTTTCTCCGGGTTTTGTGTACATTTTTGCGCGTAGAAAACGCCGTATATGTATGCGATCTCGGCAACGTTGGGATGATCATGTTTACGATGGGCGTACCTCACTGCCTGGCTCCCTATGGGGGCTTATCCCCGGGGGTTCGCGGTGCTGATTGTTATTATCCGAACTGCGCCGGAAGATAGAACATTGCAAGATGAGCTCAACGGGTACAAAGAATATGCCAGGCGGGTACGCTATCACCCATTTCCTGGCATCTGGTAGAAGGGTCGGCGACATCAGCCTGTATTGGAATAGTCATCTGATCAATAAAGCCCAGCCGAGGCTTTTTATGGGTAGCCAGGGACTTACATGGGCTCATTGCCCTTACTGTGGAAAAGGGGCAGCGCAGAAGATGTTGTGAGAGCGCCAGGAGGTCTTGTGGCGCTCTAATTTCATCTATTCTCTATCGGCCCTTCACAATTTCTTCATCTCTTTGCGGTAAGATAATAATATGATATAATTTCGTGTGATTTGTAAAACATATCATACTATTCGCACCTTTCGTGCTACAGAGAAGAGAAAGAGATGAGAGGAATAGCGGCACGATGATCGAGTTAAAAGGCGTGACCAAGGTCTACAGGATGGGCGAGGTGGAGGTCCACGCCCTGCGCGACATCTCGCTGAAGATAGAGATGGGGGAGTTCATCTCCATCATGGGCCCGTCCGGCTCCGGCAAGTCCACTCTGATGAACATCATCGGTTGTCTCGACCAGCCGACTTCGGGGTCGTATTCTCTGGAAGGCATCGACGTTAGCCGGCTTAATGACAACCAGCTGGCTGAGATTCGGAATCGCAAG
>DFBK01000008.1:27973-49681 GCA_002366595.1 Anaerolineales bacterium UBA3082
GCCCCTTGTTTACGCCGCGGTTGCCAATCGCAGGAAAAGGGCCCTTGAGGCCTTGGAGACAGTAGGGCTAGCCCATCGCGCTCGCCACCGGCCCAACGAGCTCTCGGGCGGCGAACAGCAGCGGGTGGGCATCGCCCGCGCTCTGGTGAATGAGCCAGCCATCATCTTGGCCGATGAGCCCACAGGCAACATCGACAGCAAATCGGGCGAGGAGATCCTAGCCATCTTCGAGGCACTACACCGGGAGCGGGGCATCACAGTCATAGTGGTCACCCATGACCCCCAGATAGGCGCCCGCGCTGGCCGTATCGTACAACTCTTTGACGGGCGCATCGTGGGCCAGCCAGGGAGTGATGAAACCAAAACTAGAGGAGAAAAGCGATGAATAAGACTCTGGTCATCATAGGGGTATTGTTACTCGTCCTGGCCGTGGGGGCTGGCTCCTTCTGGGCCGGGATGAGGGTGGGGGAAAACCGGCTAATGCAGGATCCCGCCCGTTTAATGGAGATGATGGCAGGCCAGGGTGGCCAGTTCCCAGGGATGGGCGGCCGAGGTGGCCAATTCCTAGAGATGGTGGGGACACCCCCATCAGGTGCAGAAGCCCAGCGATTTGGTGGTGGCATCATGGGCACCATCGAAGCGATCGAGGGGGATACCCTCGTCGTCAGCAGCGAGGAGGGAGAGATCCGGGTGCAAACCACCGACACCACCCTCATCGAGAAGTCTATGACAGTGGGCGTCGAGGATCTGGAGGCAGGCGAGCAGGTGGTCGTTTCGGGCTCGCGGAACGATGATGGCAGCATCACCGCTCGGTCCATCCGAATCTCCACGGCCCCATAAGCCCTGAGGGAGGTATGAAAATGCAACGGCTGAAGCGTTTGTTGAAGTGGCTAGCCCTGGTTCTAGTGGTCGCGGTGGCGGGGATAGCCGGGTGGATGCTGTGGACCCGAAACCAAGCGCCCCAGACCACCAGCCTCACCCAAGTAGTGATGGTGGAGCGAGGGAATCTAACGGCCACCATCGCCCCCACCGGCGAGGTCTACGCCCCCCGCCAGGAGAAGTTGACCTTCGACGTCAACAAGATCGAACTGACCGAACTGAAAGTGGCCCCGGGCCAGCAGGTGAAGGCCGGGGACCTGTTGGCCCGCATCGATACCGAGACTTTGGAGCGGGCCGTGACCCAGGCTGAGGCCGACCTGACCATCGCCCAAAGTCAATTGGAGGAGGTCCAAAACCCCTATACCGATCTAGACCTGGCTGGAGCCCAGCGGGCCGTGACCCAGGCCCAGGTGGCCCTGGAAAATGCCCAGAAGAATTTACGCCTCGTCCAAACCGATTCCGACAACGCCGAAAGGATCCGTGGCCTGGAGTACGAGGTTAACTGGTATGAGGCCAACTACGGCGAGTCCCTGACAAAGTATGAAAACGGCCGCATCACTAAGGAGAGACTCGACCTAGACTGGAATGGCCTGGTGACCGCCAAGGAGCGGCTGGAGAGGGCCCTCCTTAACCGCGAGATAGACCTCGCCAACGCCCAAGACCAGGTGCCCCAGGCCGAGTACAACCTGCAAAAGGCTCAGGACACCCTGGCCGAGATGGTGGCTGGCCCCGACCCCAAAGATGTCGAGGTGGCCCAGGCCAAGGTTACCAGCGCCCAAGCCGATCTCGCGGATGCCCAGGCCGCCCTAGAAGCGGCCACCATGGTCGCTCCCTTTGACGGAACGATCATCTCGACGGGCGCCGAGGTGGGAGACCTCGTCTATCCGACCACTATTGTGGTCACCCTGGCCGACCTCTCGAACCTGGAGGTGCGGGCCTTTGTGGATGAGACCGATATCAGCCAGGTGGAGATCGGTCAGGAGGTGGAGATCACCTTCGACGCCTTCCCGGGGCTACAGTTCCAAGGACAGGTGCTGGAGGTGCCGCTGCAGGGGAATCTGGTGCAGAACATCCTCACCTATGAGGTGCCGATGAGCCTGGAGGGGCCCGAAGAGGCGCCCCTGAAGCCGGGGATGACCGCCAATCTTAAGATCATCGTGGGCCAGCGGGAGAATGTGCTACTGGTGCCGGCCCTGGCGGTGCAGCAGGGTGAGGAAGGGAACGTGGTGATGGTGCAGGACTCTCCCCAGGGACCTGCCGTGGCGACGCGGATAGAGGTGGGGTTGAGCGACGGCCTATATGTGGAAGTCATACGAGGCTTGAATGAGGGCGATCAAGTGGTGATCGAGTACCAGCCGGCCGAGGAGACGGGCGGGTTCTTTATGATGAGGGGCGTCTCACCTGGTGGGGGAGGACCGGAGACGGAGAGACGAGAATGAACATCATCGAAATTGCACGAGTGGCTATGCGCTCTCTAGCGGCCAACAAGATGCGCTCAGGGCTCACCATGCTGGGCATAGTCATCGGCGTGGCCGCTGTCATCGCCCTGGTGGCCTTGGGCAGCGGCACCCAGGCACAAGTCACCGAGCAGTTCGAGAGTCTAGGCTCCAACCTGCTGACCATCTCGTCAGGGGCCATCTCTTTCCGTGGTATGTCCCTGGGGGCAGCAAGCGCCCAGAGCCTAACCAACTATGATGTGAAGGCCATCGCTCAACTGGCCACTTCCGTATCGGCCATCGCGCCCCAGTACTCTGTCAACGCCCAGGTGGTCTATGGCAATAAGAACACCCAGACCACCGTGCTGGGGGTCACCCCGGACTACCTGACGGTGCGCAATTTCCAGGTTGAGAGCGGCCGCTTTATCGACAGCCTCGACCTTACGAATCAGGACAAGGTAGCCGTCTTGGGAGCCACAGTGGCCGAAGATCTCTTTGGCGAAACCCTCCTTGATCCTCTGGGTAAGACGATCAAGATCAACCGCCAGAACTATCAAATCGTGGGCCTCCTGGCCAGCAAGGGGCTCGGTGGCTTCCAAAACCTGGATGACCAAGTGTTCATCCCCTTGAGCACAGCCCAAATCAAGTTCGGGGGAGCGGGCACCACCTCCTTGCGCGCTATCGACGTGCAGGTCGTCTCGACGGATAAGATGGAATGGGCCAAGGCGGAACTGACAGCCATCCTGCGAGCGAGTCACGGTCTGGCAGCGGGTCAGTCTGACGATTTCACGGTGTTTGACCAGACCCAAATGGTGGAGACGGTAGGGGAAGTGGTGGGGATCTTCACCGTGCTCCTGGGCAGCATCGCCGCCATCTCCCTAGTGGTAGGGGGCATCGGCATCATGAATATCATGCTGGTGTCCGTGACGGAGCGGACGCGGGAGATCGGCATCCGCAAGGCGGTGGGGGCCAAGCGCAGGGACATCCTGGCTCAGTTCCTCGCCGAGGCGGTGGTTCTCAGCCTCCTGGGTGGGGTTATCGGTATCCTGGCGGGCTACAGCGTTGCGCAGGTGATTACCCCCCTGCTAGGGGGCACCCGCGTCCTCCTTTCCTCGAGCAGTGTGATCATGGCTCTGAGCGTGTCGATCGGCATGGGCCTCTTCTTCGGCACCTACCCGGCCAGTCGGGCGGCCAGCCTCAACCCCATAGATGCCCTCCGTTACGAATAGCGAGGCGACATCGGCTTCCCGGTCGCGTTCGGAAAAGGAGAATGGGCATCAAATGTACGATTTGGTAAAATGCAACGCGGATCAAGCTTTTCCAGGTTTTGCGCACACTCTTGCGCAAATGCAACGCTATCTCAAATCGCCGCTGGAGGAAAGCTATGGAGTTCAAAGACATCTTTCGTGAGGAACGCCACTTCTGTAACCATCTCTTTCGCCTTCTCTGCCACAAGAAAGAGGATGGGGGCAAAGATAGCGGTTTGGGCCTGTTTTTGTCTTTGATCGATTTGCCCATCAACCTCAACGTCAAAACGGTTTCTGCTGCCCAGTTGTACACCGAAGTTGCTGCCTTCCGCGACTTTTATCACTACCACGCCAACCCTCAAGAGTTTCTTGTGGCCTTGTATGATGTATTCTTGCCAATGATACGGGAGCAATACAACGGTAGAATCGCCAACCCGACGCCGATCCGTGGTCTATTGCCACGGCTTCAAGGCATCCACCCGAAAGACTTCTCGAAGTACCTGGCGGACACGGAAGACGACAAGCTGTTCTATCGCGAGTTTTCAGCGTTGTTTAACGCAAAGCCAGATTTCCTGCTGATCTGCAACGGACTGATGGTCTGGCTGGAAGTGAAGTTTACGGTTCCCTTCGACCGTAAGCAACTGCGGCGTACCCAAAACATTGCCGACCTCTGCAGTTCAGACTTGTTTGCTCCCGTATTCGGCAACCAGCCCAATCGTGTTGTAAAACTGGGAACCAAGCACCATATCCACGCCCGGCGTGACGGTGATTTCATTGATTGGGCTGATGTGGCTCAAATTGCTGAGAAACTGCTTCCGTATGGTGCTAACAACTACACCGCCCAAGCACTGAAAGTGCTTGTAGAAATGTCTGAAAAGAAGGCAGACACGGCGGCTTCACATAATACGGTGTAGCCGCCTTTGACGGACTTCGGCTACACCGGAAACGTTAGGCCACATCGGTCGGAGATCAAATATGAGAAAACCTACCTTTCTTATCCTTCTAGCCCTTGCCGCTCTCTTTCTTCCCGGCTGTAGCCCGGCTCCCACGCCGACGCCTACCATCATACCCCTGTCTCCCGCCACCCCCCATTCATCCCCGTAGAGCCTCTTCCTACCCCGATGGCACAGAGCGTATCCGGCCTGGAGAGGGTCATCTCCTGGACGAGGTGAAATCAAAGTCCCCGACCATGGCGGTGCATTTCCAGCCTTCATATCTTCTTGACACACACCAGCCCTTCATATATCCTTCCTCGGGGGTGAAGTTGTTCTTCGATGAGGCTAAGATCCACGTGCAAGCGGGAGCGGGCGGCAACGGCTGCGTCAGTTTCCGCCGAGAGAAATATGTCCCCCTGGGAGGGCCAAACGGGGGCAACGGCGGCCGAGGAGGTAACATCTATCTGGTGGTCGATCCCCATCAAAACACCCTCATCAACTTCCGGAAGCGTCGCCATTTCAAGGCCAGCCGGGGCGACCACGGGAAGGGAAAAGATCAGCAAGGAAAGGCTGGAAAGGACTTAGAGATCGGCGTCCCTCCCGGGACAGTGGTGCGCGACGCCGAGACAAAAGGACATCTGGCTGACCTGATCGAAGAAGAAGAGAAGGCTCTAGTGGCTCGTGGGGGGCGAGGGGGAAGGGGAAACGCCGCCTTCGCCAGCCCCACCAATCAGGCCCCCCGCCTCGCCGAACGGGGAGAACCAGGTGAGGAACGGTGGCTGCTTTTGGAGTTGAAACTGATCGCCGATGTGGGGATCATAGGCTGTCCCAACGCCGGGAAATCCACCCTCCTCTCCGTCTGCACCGCCGCCCGGCCCAAGATCGCCGACTACCCCTTCACCACCCTAGCCCCCAACCTAGGGATCGTGGACCTTGACGACCGTTCCTTCGTCTTAGTCGATATACCGGGCCTCATAGAGGGAGCCCATCAAGGGAAGGGGTTAGGGCACGATTTTCTGCGTCATATCGAGCGGACAAGGGTCCTAATCCACCTCCTCGATGGGGCTTCAAAAGACCCCCTCAAGGATCACGGGGATATAAATAGAGAACTGGCCCTCTTTAACCCCGCTTTGGCCCGAAAGCCACAATTGGCGGTTCTCAACAAACTGGATCTCCCCCAGGCTCAAAAGATCTGGGCTACCTTGCAGCGGGAGATGAAGCAGCGAGATGTAGAGATCCTGGCCCTATCCGCCCTCAAAGGCCAGGGGGTGAAGGAACTGCTCTATCGAGCAGCCCAACTCCTAGAAGAAGTCCCTCCTGAACCCCGGAGGGAGGAGGTGGCCATCTTTCGCCTCCCCGAAGAAGAGTTTAGAGTAGACCACGAGAACGATGGTTTCCGGGTGCGAGGTAAGAGGGTGGAGCGAGCGGTGGCTATGACCGATTGGCGGTACAGAGAGGCGATCGAGAAACTTCACCGGGAGTTGGAGGCTATGGGGGTGACCCAGGCCTTGGAGGAGGCGGGAGTCCAGCCCGGGGATACCGTCTACATAGGAGATATGGAACTCGAATGGTGGGAGTAAGGAGGATCGGCGTCCTGGGCGGCACCTTCGACCCTATCCATTATGGTCACCTAGCCGCAGCCGAGGAGGCGAGGGCCAAACTAAGCCTCCAAGAGGTGATCTTCGTGGTGGCCGGGATCCCGCCTCATAAGTTAGGTGAAGAGATAACCCCGGCGGAAGAGCGGTACGCCATGGTGGAGTTGGCTATTGCCTCCAACCCCCACTTCTCTCTCTCCCGCATCGATATCGACCGGCCCGGCCCCTCATATACCGTGGACACCATCGCCCTCCTGCGACAAAAGCGGACGGAGGAGATATATTTTATCATGGGGATGGACTCCCTAATGGAGATCGACACCTGGCGTGAGCCCCAGAGGTTGATCCAACTTTGCCGCTTGGTGGCGGTGGAGAGGCCTGGCTTCATACCCGACTTGGAGAGGTTAGAGGCGGCCGTGCCGGGGATCACCGCTCGCACAGAGATCATAGATATGCCAGAGGTGGAGATCTCCTCCACAGACCTCCAAAGGAGAGTCCGTCAAGGGTTGCCCATAAAGTATCAGGTGCCTCCCGAGGTAGAGGAGTATATCTACAAGCATCGACTCTACCTCTAGACTCCCTGGAGGCTGGGATAACGCTTCCAGAAGAGAGGGCGTAACGTTGTGAAAAGGAAAAGCCCCATGAAGATCTTGGAAACCCCCATCATAGCCACCATTCGGCGTAACCACGCTCTGGAGCACGCCACTGTTCATCTCTTGTCCCGCCGCGGCCCTTATAGGCAGGTCATGGGGAGGACTACCGCCGATGGCTTCTATATCTACGGGCCGGTAGAGACCAAAGATGTGGCCGCCGCGGCCAGCGAGGCCTTAGCCCGGCTTCGGGCTGGGGAGCATGAGTTGGCCATCCACCCTCGGTGTGGTACTAATCTGGCGGTGAGTGGCCTCCTGGCCGGCCTCTCCTCCTTCCTGGTCTGGGGCGGGAAGGGGCGCAGGCTCACCAAACTCCCTCGTCTCCTACTTGCCGCCACAGTCGCCGTCATAGTCGCCCAGCCCCTAGGTCTCCTGGTGCAAGAGCGCATCACCACCTCAACGGACTTGGAAGGAGTGACCATCAAAGGCGTCACCCGTCAAAAAGTGGGCGGAGTGGTGATCCACAAGGTAGAAATAAGTCCAGCCTAATCTATGGATATGTTTTATTTATTCCACGGCGAGGACGAGTACTCCCGCACTCTGGCCCTGGCCGAGATGAAGGCCAAGGTAGGAGACCCCTCCATCTCTGAACTCAATATCATCAGCCTAGATGGAGAGGCGCTCACTTTGGAGGAGTTAATCCGCGCTTGCGATGCCCCGCCCTTCCTCTCCCAAAGGCGGTTGGTGATCGTGCGTGACCTGGCATCTCAGTTGGAACCCCGGCGTGGGGCAAAAAAGAGGGGGGTGCCACCCTCCAAGCGACAACTGGTAGAGGGTCTCAAAGAGTACCTCCTTCAGATGCCTCAGAGCACAAGATTAGTCTTCATCGAGGGGAGGCGTATCAGCAAATCGAACCCCATGCACAGGCTGGCCTCCCAACTGGAAGGGGGCTTCGTCAGGGAGTTTAGACCGCCCAAGGGCGAGCGCCTTCGAGAATGGATCAGAGAGCGGGTAAGGGAGAAAGGCGGCCAGATTAGCCCTCCAGCCGTGGAAGAACTGACTAACTTCTTGGGGAACGATCTCCGCCTCCTGGATCAAGAGATCGAGAAACTCCTCACCTACACGGGGGAGCGCCCCATCGAGAAAGAGGATATACACCTCTTGGTAAGCCAGGTTCAGGTGGCAAATATCTTCTCCTTGGTCGACGCCTTAGGCCACCGAGATTCCCGAAAGGCCACTCTATACCTACATGAACTGATGGATGCGGGCCAGCCGCTTCTCTATATCTTCTTCATGATCACTCGCCAGTTTCGCCTCCTACTACAGGCTAAGGAGTTACAGATCGAGGGTCTTGGCTGGCAAGCGATCCAGACGAGACTGAGGCTCCACCCCTTCGTGGCCCAGAAACTGGCCGAACAAGCAGGGAACTTCTCCCGCAGCCGATTGGAAGCCATCCACCATCGACTGTTGGAGGTGGACATCGCCATAAAGACCGGCCAGATGGAGCCACAACTGGCCCTGGACCTTTTGGCTATAGAACTTTGCACCTCAAGAGCCTAGAAATGAAAACGCTCGCCAGGAAGCGGGCGCTCTATCGAATCTTTCCCTACAGAATCGTTAGGGAGCAATCCCCATAATGAGAAGAGGCACTGGGGGATTGTTTCGGCCGTGCCTCAAGACGTTATATACTTCACCTTCATAATAGGCTACGCCCGAAGACATCTCCGACTGCATAGATTTCATGGGAAGGACTTCAACACCAACATTGATTATACCACCGCTGTAAAACAGCAAGTGTTTGACAAAGAGATCGTACGCGACAAAGGGGTACTTACCAAATTGGACTTCAATAGCAATGCCCTCCTTGACAAAGTCCGTCTGCTTGTATGAATAAATCGGACTCTTAACACCCTGTTGCATCAGGTATTGTTTCTGTTCCTCGAGAGACCGCCCAATAAGTTCCTGCATAACTAAGTAGTCTGTCGTCACATAATACGAATATCTCGATTCCTGCCAGTTCCTGGCTCGAAATATCCTTTTGAATTCGCCATTCAAAGCGGTGGGGTTATACAGCAGCTTTCCCCGCATGGTCTTTTCTTTGCTGACTTTCGTTTGGAGCCCCTCAGCATCTACCTGCTGAATTACATCCAAGATTTCCTCATATGCCTCCTTGTGGTGGACTAGTAGGTACTCTTCGCCATTCAGATGCGAATGCTTCTCAACCAGTCGCATATCTACGCTTCTCGACCCCTTTCCGTGAATGGGTTTCTCGTCAGGGATAAAGATTCCGGTGGTTCATAGACCGGTTTGTCCGGCCGAATCCTCAGCCGTCCCTCATATGCCAACATAACACGCTTAACGGCGATGTCATGGTATTCTTCCACGATTTCCGAACCTGCTACCTTTCGCTGGTTGATGATTCCAGCTACGGCTGTAGAACCCACACCCATAAACGGATCCAACACTATGTCACCTTCGTTAGTGAGTGCCAGCACCAGCCGCTGAACAAGCGCTACAGGAAACTGGCACGGATGAGCCGTCTTCTCAACATGGTTGCTCTTTACATTCGGTATATTCCACACGTCGGAAGGGTTCTTTCCCTTCGGATTGCTGGAATACTTCCCTACATTCGGACCTTTGTAGTATTTCTTGCCCGGATACTTCTGTGGCACGCGCACCGGGTCGAGATTGAAGACATAGTCATCGCTCTTGGTGAACCACATAATGGTCTCGTAGCGCCCGGAGAAGCGCTTGGAGCAATGAAGCCCATGCCCGAAATGCCACACGATACGATTACGCAACTTCAAGCCATTCTCTCCAAAGCAGTCGTACAGTAGTATATCGAGTGGGATGATCTCGCCGTTGTCGACGTAGTTACCTACCTCCCAACAAATGCTCCCCTCATTCCTGAGGACGCGGCAACATTCATCTATGACTATCCTTTGTTGCGACACATAGGTATGGATGTCAAGCCTTTCCTCGTATTCTTTGCCGATGTTATATGGGGGTGACGTCACCACAAGTTGGATGCTGTTATCCGGTATCCCTCTCAAGAGGTCCATGCAATCGCCAAGGAAAAGCGTCGCGTCGTTCTCAAGAGAGAATGAGGTCTTGATCTCCAGTGGTTCCTTCGATGCAAATAGGCTCTTGGTTAGCTCGCTATTGACTTGCATGATTCCCCTCTGGCCCAGCAACTGACATTATAGAGGACAATCCAACGCGTCAAAGAGGTCACGCTACCCGCTCGCCGTGCGCACCGAGCCGGCGGATCACCACCATCACCTTGCCCTGGATCTCCACATTCGCGGGATGGACATAGATAGGCTCCAGAAGGGGGTTGGCTGGCTGCAAGCGGATCCGTTGACCCTCATGATATATCTTCTTCAGGGTGGTCTCCCCCCTATCCCGCAACCAAACCGCTACCATCTCCCCGTTTTCGGCCTCATTCTGGTGCTTCATGATCACGATGTCCCCATCGTGAACCAAGGCATCGATCATCGAATCCCCTTTCACCTCCAGGGCGTATAGCCCTTCCTCCTCCTTGAGGATGTCTCGGGTCAACTCGATGGTCTCCGTGGGAAAAATATCATCGGGGACGGGGATGGGGTCACCGGCCGCGATCCGCCCACAGAGAGGTATCTGGATCAGATCGCTAAGGCTAGCCAGTCCTCCAGGCAGCCTGAGGCCTCTGGAGATCTCCCGATCCCGCTCGATGTGGCCTTCCCGCTCCAAGATGCCCAAATTGTAGTTCACCACCGAAGTGGAGGAGATGCCCACCTTAGCCCCGATCTCCCTAATAGTAGGGGGGTAGCCATGGCGACGCATGAAATCGGCGATGAATTTCAAGATCCCTTTCTGCCGTTCCGAGAGAGCCATCTCTTATCCCCTTTCCTCCAAAGACTAAGCATATTATACCATGAACTAATGTTCTATGTCAAGGGCCATCTTGACCTCCCTAGAGAGAATAAGATATACTCCCTACGAGATGTAGTTATATCTTCACAAGGAGGTGTGATATGGCTGTCGAATTGACTTTTCACGGGCACGCCTGTTTTACCCTCAGAGGGAGCGGGGCTACCCTCCTCCTCGACCCCTTCTTCACCAATAACCCCCTGGCCGATGTGAGCGCCGATTCCGTAGAGGCCGACTATATCCTGGTCTCCCATGGCCACGGCGACCACTTCGGCGACACGGTGGCCATCACTCGATGTACAGGGGCCACAGTCATCTCCAATTTCGAGATCGCCACTTACTGTGAAAATCAAGGGCTTAAAGCCCACGCTTTGCATCTGGGCGGCGGCTGGGAGTTCCCCTTCGGGCGGGTGAAACTCACCATCGCCCATCATGGCTCCACCCTCCCCGACGGCAGCCCCGGCGGTAACCCCGCTGGCTTCCTCCTAGACATAGAAGAAAAACGGATCTACTTCGCTGGGGACGACGATGCCCTACAGGCGGTGGGGTTGCTAAATCCCAGGCTTGTCATCCCTATGCATTATGGCACTTGGCCCCTGGTGGAACAGGACCCCCACGCCTTCGCCAAAAGAGTGGAGGAGATGGGGGTTAGATGCTCGGTCCTGCCCTCGGGTCAAAAACTCACTCTATAGGCAGCGATAATAGATGCGCCCGTCGCTCTAAAGGAGAAAGAGTGGCTTCTTGGTTTGAGACCGCAGGGGTTCTGGAAAGCGTGCGCCTCTTCATGAGGGAGCATACCCCCCAAGCCTATATCGTAGGCGGCTACCTCCGTGACCAACTCCTGGGCAGAGAGAGTAAAGATATCGATCTCCTAGTTTCAGAAGAGGCCCTATCGCTAGGTCGCCAACTGGCGGATCACCTGGGAGGAAGTTTCGTCCCCCTGGATGAGGAAAGGGGAGTGGCAAGGATCATCCTCCAGGCGGAAGGGGAGCGTTACCTAGTCGACCTCTCCCAGATGCGTGGCTGCCTGGAAGCCGATCTCGCCCGGCGTGACTTCACCATTAACGCTCTAGCGATGAACCTCTTTGACCCAGAAGCCCACCTCATCGACCCCCATGGCGGCCAGCGTGACTTGAAAGAGGGGGTAGTGCGGGCGGTCTCCAAAGAGGTCTTCCAAGATGACCCCCTTCGCCTCCTGCGAGGGGTACGGCTGGCGGGGGAATTGGGCTTCCGAGTGGAGAGTCGCACCCAGAGGTGGATGCGCCACCACGCCCCTCTTGTCATCACCGTCTCCCCAGAGCGGTTGCGAGACGAACTCTGTAAGATCCTGGCCCTAGAAGGCTCCGCCACCAGCCTCCGCCACTTGCAAGGAACGGGCATCCTGAGCGCAGCCCTACCTGAACTCCAAGAGATAGAGCATCCGCTGGATACCCTGGAGAGCCTGGAAAGTATCCTTCCCGCCTTGAGAGAATGGCCCTTCTTCCCCCGCCTCCTCTCCCATTTGGCCCAACCAACGGCCGGCGATAGAAGCCGCCTCATACTATTGAAGTTGACCACCTTGCTCCACCACCTTGGACAGGCTGACAAGCACCCTCCTTCCAAGGCTCTAAACACCTCTTCCCTAGGGGAGATGCTTCGCCGCCTCCGCTTCGCTACCCTGGAAGTGCGCCTGGGCCAATCGATATCCCTGGGAAACCCTCTCGCTTGGCGATTGACCTTTAAGACCCCCCTCGATCTCTATCGCTTCTTCAGGGAGACAAAAGGAGCGGGCGTTGAGGCCCTCCTCCTATCCTTAGCGGACCGCTTAGCCACCCTAGAAGGGGATATGTCATCTCCAGAGTGGCAGGGACATTTGACCAGCACCAGGGTCATCTTGTCTTGTTATTTCGGCGAAGAAAAGACGCGGATCTTTCCCCCCACCCTACTCACAGGGAACGATCTCCAAAGACAATTTCACCTTGAGCCCGGGCCTCTCATCGGTCACCTGCTGGAAGCGGTCCGCGAGGCTCAGGTAGAAGGAAAGGTAACGAGCCAAGAAGAAGCCCTTCAACTGGTAGAGGAGATCCTGCTTCGAGAGAGGGCTGATCAGTCTACCCGCTGACGGAGGAGGTGATACCTTTGCCTTTTCCGCCCATAGATGTTAAGATAAAACGAATTGAATTCCAGAGGGGGGTTATGACTCGCCAGGGTGGACTCAGGCGGTTGCTGAAAAACCTGCTTCTAGAATCTGAGAAAGAGCCCGCACCGGTATCTGCACCACCCCCTAAGGTGGCGGCACCAGAAACGGTGAGCGAACCCCTGGAAGAAGCCCCTAACGAGGCCGAAGCAGGGGTTCCTGACGAGGATGGGGGAACCTATCTGAAGAGGTTGCGCGCCAAAATGGAGCGCACGGCTATGGATTTCGCACAGGGACTTATCAATCGGGGTCAATTTGAAGAACTCTACACCCATTACCAGACAGAGAGGGCAAGGATAGAGCGACTCCTGGAGATCTATCCAGAGGATGAGATGTGGCGGGCGGCAGTGACCGAGGGGCAGAGCGTGGCCATCAGGCGCCGCTATCAAGCCAAGGTGATAGCCTACTCCATCTACGACAACGACACCAGCCTCCCCCTCTACACCTTCGGCGACTTCAAGATGGAGAGCGAGTTGGTGGTAGGGATGCTGAGCGGCTTCCGTTCCGCCTCCGCCGAGATCCTGGGCTCCGGGCTTCGCAAGACGGAGGTGGAGGATGGGAAAGCCCTCTACTTCGTCTCCGGCAGGTACACAACCCTTGTGGCCCTCTACTCCAGCGACCCCTCCCCGATTCAGTTAAGAGCCCTGGAGGATGTACATCGCGACTTCGAGACGGCCAATGAAGAGATCCTAGAGCGAGGAGGGTCCCAGGTCTGGCAACTGGTCTTCCCTCACCGCCCCGTCCTCGAATGACCCCCCGCGTTATCTTGAGACAAGAGAGTTTGTTGGAGCATCTTGGTTAAACGATGGAAACGAGACAGGAAGAAAAGAAAAAGTTGCGCGTCTTGAAAGTGGCTATCGTGGGAGACGGCTTCGTGGGGAAGACGACTCTCCTCCGCCGCTACTGCACCGGCCTCTTCCAGGAATCGAGGGTAATGACCATCGGCGTAGATTTTCAAACGATGGTTATCGATCTGGGTGGCGAGCGGGTCAAACTCACGGTTTGGGACATCGCCGGACAGGAGCGGTTCGCCTTCGTAAGGGATTCCTTCTACCGAGGCAGCCGGGCGGTGGCTCTGGCTTACGATGTAAGCGACCCTAAATCCTTCTACGATCTCCCCCGTTGGCGGGACGAGGTGTGGCGGGTCGTCCCAACCGCTCTGCTATTGGTGGTGGCTACCAAGATCGATCTCCCCCGAGCCGTCCCCCGCGAGGAGGCTATCGCCTTCGCCCGTTCCCTACCCGGGCCTTACTACGAAACCAGCTCCCTAGCCGGCATAGGGGTAGAGCGGTTCTTCTTCGGCTTCGCCCGGCGAGCCTTGGAAGGGGCGAGAGTGGCCGAAAGACGGCAGCCCAAGGCCGATCGCTGGCCTTAGCCCCACTAAAAGCCCTTTCCCCGGTCGGAAAGGGCTTTTACTTTCTCGCAAGACAAGACTCATCTTCCTCGCCACCGTCTCCATATCTGCCTAGCGCCCCAGAAGAACAGCACCAACCAGGTGCCAGCCCCTACAAGAAGCCCCACTTTCCACGAGGTGGGCGCGAAGACCAGGCGAACCTCGTGCGTGCCGGGCTCAAGATATACCGCCCGGAAGGCGTAATTGGCCCTCAGCAGGGGCTCCTCGGTGCCATCGACATAGGCCCTCCACCCCGGATAATAGACCTCGCTCAGGACAAGGTACCCTTCGCTTGCAGCCTCGGCTTCTAACCCTATATCGTTGAGGGAATAAGAGGTGATAACGGCTCTCCCTTCTGAGGCATCGCCTTCCAGGGCCTTTCCTCCCTCCACTACAACGGCCTCGGCGGGGTCGAAGCCTGGAGCCTGAATAGCGGCCCAGGCCGATTCGTGATCCGCTACTGCTTGGCTCCGATAGACGATAAAGGCACGGGAAAAGGCGGTTGTACGGTAGATATCCACCCTGGGGTCGCCATCAAAAGCCAAGAGATAACCCTCTATCGGGGAGGCACCTTTCTGCGTTATCAAATATTTCACGTTCAGAAAAGTGTACAGGGGCGAAGAACGGCTCCCTATCGCTTGCCGGTACCGTTCGAAGTCCGCCAACTCGAGAGGGGTATATATCCCCCCTATGTCGAATAGCCGGTGGATGAGAGCCAGGTCGGGCTGCCAGACCCCCCATACCTCCTGGGGAACCTCAAGGCGGTAGAAAGCCTCCTCTCCCTGGAGGAACTCAATGGCTGCCAAATGGTGGAACCCCTTCATGGGATCGGTGGTGGCCATATCGATGTAAGCCCCCGTCGCTGCCAGATCGATGAATATCAAACCTATAGCCAAAAAACCCACCATCTGCGGCCTCACCCACCGATGCCCTCGGATGTAAAGGAGAAAGAGGCTCCCGCCCAAGAAGAGAAGGAAAAGCACCAGTCCCCGGGTGGCGTTGGCTATGCGCTGCAATATCACCGGGTCCTTGTCTTGGCTGAAGATGAGAACCGCATAAGCGAGAGGCACGGTCAACAAAGCTACAGCTAAGAAGGCGGGAAAGGAGAGTCTGAGCACCCGCTTAAAGAGGGCATGCTCTCTAGGCCTTAAGGGACGCAAGATGGCATCCAGCCCCAAGGCAGCCAGGAAAGCCAAGGCGAAATCCAAGAGGAGGATAAACCGGGCCGGGGCGCGGAGTTGCTTGAATCCAGGAACCAAGCCATAAAGCCAACCGTGAAGGATAGCGCTATCGCCCAGGGCCAAAAGCAAGGAGATAATGGCCAAGAGCAGGAGAAAGCGGCTTAAACCATCTCGTCGGAAAAGCAGGGCCAAAGAAGCGAGAACCAGGGGCAGAACCCCTATATACCCCACCTCCACCCTGTCCCAGAGCCCCCAGGAAAGCCGTGGCCCGCGGCCGAAAAAGCCGGGGCTGAGAAGCCCTATCAATTGCGCGGGAGAGAGGGAGAATCTAGCCGCCTCCTCATAGGGGATCTGCGCCCGCACCGAGAGTTGCATCATCTCATAGCCGGGGAGGAGAAGAAAAGCCGTGGCCCCCAAGGCGATAACAAAGGTCAAGGCTGTGAGACCTAAAAGAAGCGGTATGGCCCTACCATCCCCTCGATACGCCAGGTAAAGGCGATAGAGAAGATAGAGGCCCAGAAGGAAGAGGATATGGAAGATGGGCTGAATATGGCCAGCCAAGATGGCCACCCCCAAGAATAGTCCGGACAGGAGGGCGTAGTTAACGCTCCTCTCCGTAAGAGCCCGATGGTAGAAGAGGAACACCAGAGGTAGCCAACTGGCGGCAGCGATCATGTTGAGGTTCCCGAAATGGATGATGAAGAGATCGGAGAACATGAAGGCTATGGCCCCAGCCAGAGAGGCCAAGCGACCGATATGTCCTTCCTTCCTAATGAAGCGGAGGCAGAGGTACATGAAAGCCCCCGCTAAGAAGAAGTGGAGAACAGAGATCAACTCCAGAGTGCGGAAGGTGATCTTGGGCACCAGGAAGAAGGAGAGAAGGTTTATGGGGTAAAAGAGGCCCGTTTGGATATCGGCGGCGAAGGGAGCGCCTCCATAAAGATAAGGGTTCCAGAGGGGCATCTCTCCTCCCTTCAGGCTCTGGGCAGCGAAACGGTAGAGGGGGAAGAGAAAGGAGAGGAGATCGCCGCCATCGGCAGGCATCCAGACCGGGGTGAAGAGAAGTCGCCAGAAGAAGCCCACCGTGGCTAGGGCTAGAGCGCCTAGGGCTAGGAGATCACGATGGTAATCATGCCTCAATCGCCCTTGGGCGTAGAGTCGCCAAGCCCCCAGGAAGGCAAGCAGCCACATGGCGAATAGAAAAAAGAGGAAGAGAACCACGCTCACACCCCCTCTGAAGACAAGACCGAGTATATCACCCCCCTCTTCCCATTGCAACCCCTTGACAAATCCCCATTTTATGTTATAATATTAGTAACGATTATCATTATGGTTATATGCAAATGATCACTGAGCAGGAAGAGATAAGCCGGCGGCTAAATATCAAAGGGTACCGCCTTACCAAGCAGAGGCTGGCGGTGCTCAAGGCCCTCCAGAGCACCAAGAGCCACCCCGATGCTAACTGGATCTACGAGAAGGTGCGCAAGGAGATCCCCCACATCAGCCCGGGGACCATCTACCGCACCCTGGGGGTATTAAAAGAAGCGGGGCTTCTCCGCGAACTCGACTACGGCAGTTCCCTCAGCCATTACGACGCCAACACGGAAAACCATCCCCATATCGTCTGCACCAACTGCGGCCGCATCGACGACCTCCCTCTGTCCCTACCCCTGGCCCATCATGCGCCAGGACAGGCCCACAAGTTAGAGGAGCAAGCCTCAAAAGCCACCGATTTCCTCATCACCGATCATCGTCTGGAGTTCTATGGTCTTTGTCCCCACTGCCGTTCCTCAAGCGCTGATTGACCAGAAAGAGAAAGGGGAAATAAAATGAGCATGACCGAGAGTAACCTGCAGAGCGCCTTCGCTGGTGAAAGCCAAGCGCATATGAGATACCTCATCTTCGCCGATAGGGCGGAGAAGGAGGGGTATGCCAACGTGGCTCGCCTTTTTAGGGCCATCGCCTACGCGGAGCAGGTCCATGCCACCAACCACTATAAAGAATTAGGAGGCATTAACACCTCGGCGGAGAACTTACAAGTAGCCATCGACGGCGAGACCTACGAGGTTAACGAGATGTACCCCGCCTACCTAGCGGTGGCCCAACTCCAGGAGAAGAGGGGGGCCCAACGCTCTATGGGTTATGCTCTGGAGGCGGAGAAGATCCATGCCGCCCTATATGCGAAGGCTAAGGAGGCCACAGAGGCGGGGAAGGACCCGGAGATAGGCTCTGTCTACACCTGCTCAGTCTGTGGCCATACGGTAGAGGGCGAACCCCCAGAGAAGTGCCCCATCTGTGGCGCTAAGCGCCAAAAGTATGTAGAGTTCTAGCCCGGGGGAGGTCGCCTCTTCCCCCGAAACCACCACACCAATCAGGAGGAGAGCGCAAAGATGGAAAAGTGGGAATGTCTCGTCTGCGGCTATATCTACGACCCAGCGGAGGGCGACTCCGAGGGAGGGATACCGCCGGGCACGCCTTTTGAGGAGTTGCCCGATGATTGGGTCTGCCCCGAGTGTGGAGCGGCGAAGGAGATGTTCGAGAAACTGGAGGAGTGAGATGGGGCCGGTGAAGATAAAGGACGACATCTATTGGATCGGGGCTCTAGATCCAGAGCGACGCATCTTCGATATCATCATGCCCCTAGACCGAGGGACCACCTACAACTCATACCTGGTGAAGGGAGAGAAGATAGCCATCATAGAGGCGGTCAAGATAGGGTTCGAGGGGGAGTTCCTGAGCAACATCAGATCTCTCATCGATCCAGGGGAGATCGACTATGTAATCCTCAACCATCTAGAGCCCGATCACTCCGGGGCTCTGGCCACCCTCCTCGCCGAAGCCCCCCAAGCAGAGGTGGTGGTCTCCCGGAGCGGAGAGCATTTTGTGAACAACCTCCTCAACCGGGAGGTGAAGCCTTTGAAGATGGGTGATGGCGACTCCCTCGACCTAGGAGGGAAGACCTTACAGTTCATCTGGGCTCCTTTCCTCCACTGGCCCGACACCATGTTTACCTACCTCGTTGAAGAGAAGGTGCTTTTCCCCTGCGACTTTTTAGGCTGCCACTTCTGTGACCAGCGGCTCTACGACGATCTGGTGGATGATTTTAGCCATCAGTTCCACTACTATTTCGATACCATCATGCGCCCCTTCAAGGAGTATACCCTCAAGGCCCTGGACAAGATCAGCGGGTTGGAGATAGAGCTAATCGCCCCCTCCCACGGCCCCATATTGCGCACCGATCCCCAAAGGTACATCGACTTATATCGAGAATGGAGCGGTCCCAAGCCTAAGGTCAAAAAGAGGGCTCTCATCTTCTACGCCAGCGCCTATGGCAACACCGCCAGGATGGCCCAAGAGATCGCTAGAGGGGTGGAGGAGGAAGAGGTAGAGGTCGCACTCCTCAATCTGGAGGAGGTCGTGCCGGCCGAGGTCTTGGAGGAGATCGAAGAGGCAGATGCTCTCATCGTCGGTTCTCCCACCTTCCTCGGGGATGCCATAAAGCCCATCTGGGACCTCCTCTCCAGCCTGACCACCATCAAGGTGAGGGGGAAGATAGGAGCCGCTTTCGGCTCCTACGGCTGGAGCGGGGAAGCGGTGGGCCTCATTGAGGAACGTCTGAGGAACCTGAAATTCAAGGTCCCAGAGCCTGGAGTGAGGGCTATTCTCGTCCCCACGGCCGAGGACCTAGAGAGTTGTCGGGAGTTCGGGAGTAAGATAGCGAAGGCCTTGTAATGGCCCATGGGTTATGGGGACTAGCCAAACTATGAAGTTCGCCATTATCGGCAACGGGGTAGCCGGCATAAACGCTGCTCGTACGCTGGCCAGAAGCAAACCGAAAGCGACCATCGACATCTACGCTGAGGAGCCATACCCATACTACCCCCGCCCTCGCCTCCTCCACCTCCTGGCAGGAGAGATCCAACAAGAAGAACTCTACCTCTACCCCAAAGAGTGGTATGAAAAGAGGGGTATTGCGGTCCATCTGGCCTCCAAGGTTATGAGGATCGATCCTCAGAGGCAGCAACTCGCCCTCGCTGATGGCCGCCAGGCTACCTACGAGCGACTGCTTTTAGCCATGGGAAGCAGCCCCATACGACCTCCTATCAAGGGCCTAGACAGGGCAGAGGCGTTCACCCTGCGCTCCCTAGATGATGCTCTGGCCTTAAGCGAACGGGCCCGGGAGACCCAACGGGCCGCCGTCATCGGCGGGGGGCTCCTGGGGTTGGAGGCGGCCAGGGCTCTACGAGAACTGGGGCTCCAGGTCACGGTGGTGGAACTCTTGCCCCGGCTTCTGCCGAAACAATTAGATGAGGAAGGAAGCCCCATCTTGGAAAAGTGGATTGGGGCTTTAGGGATCGAGGTGCTGTTGGGTAGCGCTGTCCAGGAGATATCCAGGAAAGGCTCGGCCCATCACCTCACCCTGAAGGATGGAGGGAGTCTAGAGGCTGATCTCCTCCTCATCTGTGCGGGGGCAACGCCCAACGTCCAGGTGGCGGAAGAGGCAGGCATAGAGGTCCAACGGGGCATCGTAGTGGATGAATATATGAGAACCAGCCTCCCCAACATCTATGCCGCAGGAGACGTAGCCCAATTCGAGGGGAGGGTCTACGGCATCATCCCCGTTGCCTTGGAGCAGTCACGAGTGGCCTCTCTCAACATGTCTGGCCAAGAATCGGTGAGATACCAAGGCACCCTACCCGCCACCACCCTAAAGGTGACAAGGGTAGATCTCACCTCCATAGGGGTCATCGAACCGAGGGGAGAAGGGTATCAAGAGTTGAGAAAAGCCGACGAGAAAAAAGGAGTCTACAAGAAACTGGTTTTGAAAGAGGGACGGGTGGTCGGGGCGATTTTGTTAGGCGACAAGAAAAGCGCGGCCCCTGTGAGCAGGTTGATCATGAGCGAAATAGAGGTTTCAGCCTACCTCGATAGGTTACTGGATGAAGATTTCGATTTGAAGACCTTACTTTGAACGGCTAGAAAGGGGGACGAAGAGATGTTACGGGTGTGAATCAGACCAGTGGCGAGATTTAAGAATCCAGGGAGGTAACGATAGATGGCAAAGTGGAGATGCACGGTATGTGGCTACATCTACGATGGGGATACCCCACCGGAGAAATGCCCTAATTGCGGGGCTCCCAAGGAGAAGTTCGAGAAACTAGAGGAGAAGGCGGCGCAGTTAATCGAGAGGTCTCGCCTCTCCAACGGCCTTCACATCAGGCTTTACACCCTGCTCGATGAGGTAGCCGAGGCAGCCCAGAAGGGGGTGGAAGACAACCTAGACCCCAGATGCGTTGAGATATTCGCCCAGGCCAAAGAAACGGCCGGACTCATCCAGCAGAGGGTGAAGGCTGAGATCCAGACCCACATCGGCAAAGGGAAGTGGGGTTAGGAGGAGACTATGAGCGAAAAGATAATCGCCCTCCTCAACGAGGATGTCAAAGGCGAACACATGGCAATCGTGCAATACCTTCGCCACGCCTACGCTTTAGGAGAGGGAGAGATGGCCTGCGAGATCGAGGCCATCGCCAGGGAGGAGATGCGTCACCTCGATTGGCTCTCGGAGAAGGTGGTGGAGTTAGGGGGCAAACCCACTCTGGAGCGGGAAGAGATGGATTTGGGAGGCGCCACCCCAGCGGAGTGGCTACGGCGCGATGTCAAGGCCGAAGAGGATGCCACCACCATGTACAGGGAGCATATAGAGGCTATCGATGACCCTAAGATAAAGCGGCTCTTGCGCCGTATCCTCTCCGACGAGGAGGCCCACCACAGAGCCTTCAGCCATATGGTCGAGAAATCGGAGCGGGAGAAAATAGCCCCAGAAGGGGCGCTCCTCTCGGAGAAGAGGGATGAGAACATCGACATGTTGAACTGGGGGATCCGCCACGAATACACCGTCATCTTGCAGTACCTCTACCACTCTTATCTGACCCCCGATGAGGAGGTCAGTCTAGAACTGCAAGATCAGGCTATCAACGAGATGCAACACCTGGGCTGGTTAGCGGAGGAGATGACAGAAACCGATGGCAGCCCAGAGATAGAAGAGACCGGGGTGGACCGCTCAGAGGAGACCGGCGATATGCTACGAGCCGATATCGCCGTGGAGCGAGAGGTGACCAAGGAGTACACCCATCAGATCGACGAGGTCGAAGATCCGGGACTGAAAAGGCTCCTGACCCGCATCCGAGACCACGAGATCTATCACGGCCAACTCTTCACCGATCTCCTGGAAGACCTGGAAAAGGAATAGGCTCTCGCTGCGGTCTCTATTCCCTCAGTAAGGTGTGGTAAGTGGAGGACACAGAGCCCGGTGTCTTCCACCTCGAGGCTGTTGAAAAACACCTCCTCGTTTAGCATAGTGGGA
>DFBK01000053.1:0-7073 GCA_002366595.1 Anaerolineales bacterium UBA3082
GGGCTCGAAAATCATAGTGGCCATCAATAAAGACCCTCAGGCCCCCATCTTCAAGATAGCCGATTACGGGATAGAGGGAGACCTCTACGAGGTGGTGCCTAGGCTAGCAGAGCGATTGACAACCCCCTAGTTGTATGGTAATATAATTGCAAATGAGTTGCAAAAAGACGGGGGAAGATGTCAACCGAGTTGAAAGAGGCTAGGAGGCTACTTCGTTCCCAGGGGAAGCGAGTCACCCCCCAGAGGTTGCTCATTTTCGAGGTTATGCAGGAACATGGAGGGCACTTGGATGCGGATGAACTCTACCTTCTAGCCAAGGAAAGAGAGCCGCGTCTCAGTCTCTCCACGGTCTACCGTACCTTGAACCTCCTCAAAGAGATGGATCTCATCGAAGAGTTGCATTTCGATGAGGAACATCATCATTATGAGATCAAGAGGAGGGGAGCGGAACATTCCCATCTCATCTGCCTGGGTTGCGGGGAGATCATCGAGTTCGAGAGCCCTCTCACCGACCGCATCAAGGCCCAGATAACCCAAGACCACCATTTCCAAGTCACAGGGGCCCATGTCGATCTGAAAGGGTATTGTCAGAGGTGCCTTGAGGGGTTGACAAAATAGATATAGTAGTTACGAAAGTTGGTCGGCCAAAGGAAGGCCAAATTCTTTGGCGTTATTTGTTGCAAATGCGTTACACGGGCATCAATGGGGTAGGTTGACGCTGGCTACGGGCCTGATCACCTTCCGTGAGATGGTGGGTGAAGGAAGTCGGAGTGCATCTGACGGAAGGAGGGGCCTAGACCGCTGAACTGCCGCCTCTACCCGAAAGCGACCTTTTCTACCCTGACCTTGCCAGGAAGCGGAGTATCCATATAATTGCCCCTGGGGTGCGATGAGAAACTGGTATCTCTTAGTGACTACCCTCCTGCTAGCAGGTTGCAGCCTGGCGACCAAAGTCCCTCCCGTGGCTAACGCTGGGCCTGATGTGACTGTACATACAGGCCAGCCGGTACTCCTCGACGGCTCTCTATCCCATGACCCTGATGGGGGGAGGATCGTCAACTACGACTGGCAGATCGTAGGGACCCCAGAAGGGCAAGAGGAACGGCGGGGAGAGATGCTGGTGGAGGGGAACCAGGAGCCGGTCTGGACCAGCCCCTGGATAGCCAGGGAAGGGGATCTGGGGCCGTGGATCATCCGCTTGTGGGCCATCGATGACGAAGGCGATGCAGCCACCGACGATGTGGTGGTGACCATCATCCAGTGATGGAGGATAGAAAGGTGTGGTGTTGCCCTGCAGTTTGTCCATTCTGCCAGATGGGCTATAATATCCGCTTGATGTATAGAATAAGAATAGGAGAAAAGTGTTGACCCGCGAGGAGATAAGGTTAACCGCTCTCGCCTCTTGCGCCGGTTGAGCGGCTAAGATGGGTCCGGGCGACCTAGAGAAACTCCTGTTGCCCATAGAGGAGCATATCCACCCCGATCTTCTGGTGGGGTTGGCGGGAGGCGATGATGCAGCCGTCTACCGTTTGACCCCAGCGCTGGCGATAATCCAGACGGTAGACTTCTTCCCTCCCATCGTCGATGACCCCTACGAGTATGGAGCGATCGCCGCCGCCAACGCCATGAGCGATGTCTATGCCATGGGAGGAGAGGTGCTTCTGGCCCTCAATGTGGCCGCCTTCCCCGACACCTTGCCTGTGGAGATCACAAATGAGATCCTGCGGGGAGGGGCGGAGAAGGTGGCCGAGGCAGGGGGGCTTTTGGTCGGCGGCCATACCCTCCTCGATGACGAGCCTAAGTATGGCCTCTGCGTCACGGGGATAATCCACCCTGACAGCGTGGTCACTAAAGCCGGGGCCCAGGTAGGGGATGCCCTCGTTCTCACCAAGCCCCTCGGCGTGGCCTTGGTCGCCACCGCCCTCAAAGCCCAGGCAGCGAAGGAAGAAGATGCGCGGGCGGCGGTAAAGAGCATGCTCAGGCTCAACCGAGCCGCCGCTCAGGCTATGCAGGAGGTGGGGGTGCACGCCTGCACCGACATAACCGGCTTCGCCCTCCTGGGCCACGCTTGGGAGATGGCCCAGCGGAGCAAGGTTGGCTTGAAGATCTCGGTGAGCGCCCTTCCCCTCCTCCCTGGAGCCCTAGATTATGCAGCCCGGGGGTTCATCCCCGGAGGGCTAGTGCGCAACCGCCACTATATCTTGGAAAACGATAGGGCTGTGCTCCCAGAGGGGCTCTCGGAGGAGATGATAGATCTTCTCGTCTGCCCCGAGACTTCGGGAGGCCTGCTTATCGCCCTACCTCCCGACCAACTGCCCCGCTTGCAAGAACTCCTCACCCAGCGAGGCGAGGAGCACTGGGTCATAGGGGAGGTGATAGAAGGCGATAAAATCGAGGTCGTGGCTTGATATGGCGGTGAGGTGATCTACCCCGAGGATGAGGAGGCGCCGAAGGAGTAAATCCCTTAATAAGAAAAGAGGCCAATTTGTAGTTTGGCCTCTTTTTGCAGCCTTATGAACCTTGGTTTGCGTACCTCTCCTCCTTCCAGGGATCGCCATCGTTGTGGTAACCCCGCTGTTCCCAGTAGCCGAACCGGTCGCGTTCCATGAACTCCAACCCCCGCACCCACTTAGCGCTCTTCCAGGCGTATCTCTTGGGCACCACCAACCGGAGGGGCCAGCCATGCTCCGGGGTCAGGTTCTGGCCATCGTGGCCATAAGCGAAAAGCACATCATCGTCCAGGAGGAGGTGGAGAGGCAGATTAGTGGAATAGCCGCCATCGCAGTGAACCCTGACATATCTGGCTTCAGGTCTGAGCCTTATATGCTTCATCACTTCCCGGAAAGTTACCCCCTCCCAGGCGTTGTCCAGCCTGCTCCAACGGGTGACGCAATGGAAGTCGGATACTATCTCTACTTTCGGCAGGCTCATGAACTCCTGGTAGGAGAAGACCACCTCTTCCTCCACCAAGCCAAAGATGCGAAGATCCCACCTCTGGGGGTCGAAAGGGGGGATGGGCCCTAGATGGAGGACCGGAAATCTACTGGTCACCACCTGGCCTGGTGGGATGCGAGGCCTATCGGCTTTCATTCTACGCCTCCTTCATAAAGACAATAAGGCAGGGGCGTAAATACCTACTCTGAGAGGGCTTCGGGAACGGAGGGGGGCTTGAAGGCAGGCTTATACTTCCTCTCCTTCACCCTAGGTCGTGAATGCAAGAGGGTCAAAAGGGCTACGTATCCGAAGCCCAGCCCGTAGAGGAGGAGAAAGGGGATAGCGTAGTAACTACCCCGTTGCCCGGCCACGATTACCGCAGCCAGGGCATATAGGGCGAGGAATGCTTCCCCCAGGGTCACGCCATTCAAGGGCAAAGTATACCGTTTCCCCTTCCATCGGTCTCCCCTTCCCTCCACTCGGAACTTGGGCGTGCGCCCGAAGTCGCTCCCCTTCCCTATAACCGCCTCCCAGATCGCCTTCGTATTGTTCAGGGCGATCCCTGTCCCCAAAAGGACGAGGAAGGGGAAGCGTGCGAACCGCCGCCACCAATCGGGATATAGAGCCCTTTGCGCGATGAGATAGAGAGCCGGAGGGCCCAGGCTAGCCAGGCTGATGAAGGTGAGATGTAGGTTAAAGGGACGGCCTAAGAGAAGAAGGGGCAGAGAGAGGAGGAGAAGCAAGGTCATCAGAGGGTGGACCAAGTAGTTGGTGAGATGGATAAGCCCCTGCAGCCGCTTGAAGAGGGGCACCGAGGCGGTCAAGAGAGTGGGTCCCAGTTTGAGGGCACATTGGATGGAGCCCTTGGCCCACCGGTACTGCTGTCGCTTGAAAGCGTGGATCTGGGGCGGGATCTCCGCCGGGGCAACGACATGAGGGAGGTATAGACACTCCCAGCCTTTAAGTTGGGCCCTATAACTTAGATCCATATCCTCGGAGAGGGTGTCTCCCTGCCAGCCACCAGCCTCCTCGATGCACCTCCGCCTCCATACCCCGGCGGTGCCGTTGAAGTTCATGAAGAGACCGGAGCGTTGACGGGCCGTCTGTTCCACCACGAAGTGGCCATCCAAGGCGATGGCTTGGGCCTGGGTCAGGGAGGAATAAGAACCGTTAATATGCCCCCACCGGGTCTGAATGAACCCTAAGCGGGGTCGAGCCTCAAAATAGGGGATAGTATTCAGGAGGAAGTCGGATGGAGGCACAAAATCGGCATCGAAGAGAACGATGAGCCTTCCCTTCGCGCTTTTGAGCCCTTCCCTCAGAGCGCCGGCCTTGAAATCCACCCGCTCATGACGATGGATGAGTTCGATATCTATCCCCTGGCCCCGGTAGTGTTGCACCTTTCTTCGCGCCAGGTTTGTCGTCTCATCGGTGGAGTCGTCGAGAACCTGGATCTGAAGCCTCTCGCGGGGATAGGTGAGATGAGCCACGGCGTCTATCAGCCGGCCTACTACATAGACCTCGTTGAAGATGGGCAACTGCACCGTCACCTGGGGCCACTCGTCAAGAGAAGGAAGAGGCAGGGACTCGTTACGGTGGCGAAGATAGAGGTAGATGAGGACGAAAGTGTTGAAGCCGTAAAGAGCCAGAAAGAGCGCACAAAGGAGATAGAGGATACCGATGATGGTCATAGAGTTACCTTTTTGAGACCCCGTTTCATATTGAAAGAGAGTATAACACTGTTTCTCCATCTCAGCAACCCTTGACAGATCCCCGAAAAGGTAGTATAATTTCTATGTATATAGATAATCTAGGTATATCTCGGGTTTTGCAGAAAGGAGATTTCCATGATGCGGAATACCGGGGATAAGGAATGGGACCGCGCCCGTAGCGAAGTGATTGCTGCCGTGCCACCCACTCTGTTCGGCGTGGCGATGATGATCACTACTCTCATAAACTTCCCACAGGGTGGGCTGGTCATCGGTGGGCCGTCAAGGAGTGTACTTTATGGCGAAATCAACATGCTTCGCCTGAGCGCGGGCGTGGCTGTGAGTGGAGTCATTGTCTTGAGCCTGGTGGTCGGGGCGCTGGTGGGGGCAAGGCGGCGGCTGCCCCGCTGGAGTTATACCTGGGCCGGTGCTGCCACGTGGGCTCTGGCCTTCGCCTTGTCAGGCGCCGCCGAAGACAGGCCTTTTCTCATCTCCCCCTGGGCCGATGTCCTGATCATGATAGGGCTGCTGGTGGCTATCGTAGCCCCGGTTATCGTCGCCGCTGTCCGGGGCTGGCAAGACGGTGCTCTGGTGGGCCTGGGCATGGCTACGACCATCTCTCTGTACATCATCGCCTCGATGACCGCTGGCCCCTTCAACCGGGTAGACATCGCTCTGGCCTGCGGGCCGGTGGGACTGCTCTACTCAGCGTTGATCCTCTGGTTCATACGGGGGGATACGCAGGCGAAAGCGGTTAGCCTGGCTCTTGTTGCCCTGTTGGGTGGTGGCATCACCCTGGTGCACTACACTGTGTGTCGTGACTGGCTGATCGCCCATGGCAACCAGCGGGTGCCCCTGATGACTCTGGCCCTGATCTGGGGCTCGCTCGTCGGTGGCTCGATACTTAACCGCATAGCCAGCGGACTGCGGCTGATCCCTCGTCGGACGTAGTCTCAGCGTCGAGGAGTACCACTAAATGGCAGACATAGCACTACCTCATAACATTTGCGTTGTCTGAGAGAATCGTTTGGCTGTGGCTGAAGGCCACGCTAGGAAATCAGGTACAGAGGATAGAGGGTATTCTGTGAGTATGTGGTAAAATGTTCAGGGCTGACTAGCCAGAGCCAGTGAACAGTTGGGTGTACAATGATGACCGATCTAAGAAGGGGCAGCACCAAAGTCCTCGTTCTCAGCCTCCTGGCCGAGGAGCCGATGTATGGCTACCAGATAGCCAAGGAGTTAGAGCGCCGGAGCGAGGGCTATTTCGACTTTAAGGAGGGAACCCTCTACCCTCTCCTGCACCGCATGGAGAAGGAAGGTCTGGTGAAAGGGGAGTGGCAAGTGGTGGAGAAGGGACCATCGAGGAAATACTATCATATCACCCAGGAGGGCAAGAGAATCCTAGAGAAGTCCGCTGCGGAGTGGACGACCTTCTCCCAGCGGTTGCTCAAGATACTAGGACGGGAAGAGGCCAAACCTGTCTCCACGTGAGACAAAATCCGGAGGCAAAGATGCCATCCCTAGAAGAGTACCTCGGCTGTTTGGCCCGCCAACTCTATCTTGACAGACCAACCAAGGAGGAAATCGTACAGGAGATTCGCTCTCACTTAGTGGAGTCGGCAGCGGACTTTCACCGGAAAGGGTACAGCCCAGAGGAGAGCATGGCCTTGGCCATCGCCCGTTTCGGCGAGGCGGAAAAGGTGGCCCAGATGATGCGCCAGGTATATGTCGAGTCGGCCAATCAGGCCATCCTGGCCGCTCTCCTCCCCGTGGCCCTGACTATGGCCTTCAAGTGGGTCATCCTGCCCTTCTTGAAGACGCTAGGCAATTGGCAGGGCAATCCTACTCCGGCCATCACCATCTCCCTAGCCCTTCTAGCCTTGCTCATCCCCGGCCTCACTATGCGCCGCTGGCGGTACGGATATGCAGCCTGGGTTTTCTTCAGCCTCATAGCCATCGCCCAGATGTAAGAATTCTATGAAAGGAGGGCGTTATGTTTAGGAAAACTTGGCAGACATACCTCTTGGTAGCTATTGTTCTCCTGGGGATAGATTGGCTTGTTGGAGTTGCAAGGTTCCATTGGTCTGCATTCAGTCACGCTTTTGCCGCCATCAATTTCCCTTGTAGCATTCTCTATCTTTGGATAGAGAAACAGCCTACTGTATGGTGGCATAGGGTTTTCGGCCCATTTGTTAATGATGAAATCGGGCAGGGGATATCATTTCTCCTCATGGTGGCTTTGCAAGCGGTATTTCTTACCATATTGCTTTCGTTATCTCAACGGTGGCGGACTCAGAAACAGAGCAAAACTATTGTTGGTGGTTGAGGACAAACATCGGATACCGAACTTCGTCTAACAGTGTTTTGCGGTCGCTTCGCTCACTCAAATGCTTTTCCCAAAGGGACGCCGTTGGCGCGGCACTTCGCAAA
>DFBK01000053.1:7124-23003 GCA_002366595.1 Anaerolineales bacterium UBA3082
GGCCTATACTCCGTCAGCACCAGTTTGTTCATTGGGCCCACACAGAGCAGATGGCCCGCCATCTTGGGCTTGGTGTTGTGGGCCACGTTGGCTCTCGTGGGTCTCGTTCGCCATGTGCCAATTTGGAGTTTGCCCGCGTTGGGCATTGTTCTTGTGCTTGCAAGCGTGCCCTTCGCTTTCGCAGGCGGATGGCTCTGGCTTGTTTTCCTCGGTGTAGGTCTTATTTTGCGTTGGCGGGGTGTGTATATCCCAATATCTGGTTGGGTCTTGCCCTCGTTGATGTTAGCCTTCGGAATGATCGACTTTGTGGCGTGCCGAGCAGTGACCGGCGCGCTTAACACCGTAACCTGCTTGCGAATGTCGCTTGCGACTCCCGCTATCGCGCTCGTGCCCGTAGCAATCGGCTTGTTGTTGGCTCGACGCTTCCGTCTACGGGCCGCGCTCTCGCTGGTTGTTGCTGAATCCATCCTATATACGTTCCTCGCGGAACCCAACTATGCGATGGCAGTCTATCCGCTGGGACGCATTGTAAGCCTTGCCCTGACCGCGCCTATGTTAATCTGCCCACTTTGGGTTCTGCTTGCCCGTTCTCAACGCTGTCAAAGGTGGGGTATTTTGCTTCCATGGGGCGCGATGCTTATGATAGCCGTTATCGTCCCTGGCTTGCTTCGTTCGTACTCGTGGAATTTGTGGATGCGGCACACGGCTTGGGCAATTGAATTCTTTCTGGCATTGGTGCTGACGGTGTTGTTGTATGACAGGCTCCAGTACAGGCCTGGAAACATCAAAACTGAAAGTGTGTCACGGGATGCTGCCAACGTCAGCCCGATATCGGCAACGGCGCATAACACAGCATAAGCGCCGCTATACTATGCTCCGAGTACTTCGCTTACGCCGATCACGTTAGGCGAAATTTGCTCTTTACCTTATACTGGTTGTTGTAAACACGAATGAAGGGGGACGATAGAATGAAAACCGTTCTATTGATTGGTATGGTAGTGCTTTTGCTCGCTCTTGACTGGGCAGCACTACACGACATCTTGAAAGGTGAACCAAACCTATATGCGGAATATGGGATGATTCTGTTTAGCATAGTAATATTTGGAGTTATGATTTTCGTCGGGTTAAGGAGGAAGAAGAAAAGAGCAAACGTCTAACACAGCATGTCTGGTTTCGCTCTCGTTAGTCGCAACTTCGGATATGCTAGAAACGAAAGGAGAACAAGATGAGTGTGGGTCAATCGATTCTTCTCCCCCTAGTTGTCTTTCTGGCCTTCGTTTCGTTCCTGGTGGCAGCCATCGTCTACTTCAGAAGCGAGAAGGAGCCGGAATCCCTTCAGCGGCGTTTTCTCCCCCGTTTCTACGCCTACGTTATGCTCTTCATCTCCTCCCTCATAATCCTCATAGGTGGGGGGCTTCTCTTGAAGGCCGCTCTCTCTTACCCATTGGGCATGGAGTTCGGTTACCGGGGGCAGCTCATCTACGCCGAGGTGGAGCCAGAGATTGTGCAGTGGGAACCACCACCCATTGAGGGCATAGAATACCGTGAGGAGGAGCGCTTGAGGGACCTCTTAAACGGGGTCGCTTCCCTTGTCATGGGCGGCCTATTCTTGGCCCTACACTGGGCCCTTCGCAACCGGGTGGAGAGCCAAGAGGAGCGCCCTTTCTCCTTCCTCAATAAGGCCTACCTCATGGTGAGCGGCGTGGTCTATGGCGGCCTCTCCCTGGTGATGCTTCCCATGGGGCTCTATCAACTCATCGAGTTCTACTTCGTGCCCCGGGGCGATCCGACAGCGGAGACCTTCTGGAGTTGGCCTATCCCCGGGGACACCCTGGGCTACGCTCTTGTGTCCTTGGTCTTGTGGCTGTGGATTCTCCCCCAACTATTTAAGAGCCTGGGAGGGGAGAGATTGGAAGAATAGCGGGAGGCCAATTCTAGGGTCGAGGGACTGTGGCTCAAATATAGAAAAGGAGAAAGAGATGGATATGTTATCAATACTTTTCCCCCTGGTCGTCCTTTTGGGCTTCGTCTCCTTCGTGGTGGCGGTTGTCTATTTCAGAAGCGAGAAAGAGCCAGAGGCCCTCCAACGGCGTTTCCTGCTTCGTTTCTACGCCTACACCATGCTTTTCATCTCCTCCCTGATACTCCTCATAGGTGGGGGGCTACTCTTGAAGGCTGCTCTCTCCTACCCTCTGGGCATAGAGTTCAGTTACTACGGGGGACCGTCGATATCCTCCGAGCGGGCCCGCTTAAGAGATCTTTTGAATGGCGTGACCTTTGGAGCGGGGGCTCTCTTCTTCGCTCTGCATTGGGCCCTTCGCAATCGGGTGGAGAGCCCGGAGGAGCGGCGCCTCTCGTTCTTGAACAAGGGGTATCTCATGATGAGCGGAGTGGTCTATGGTGGCCTCTCTCTAGTGCTCCTCCCCGTGGGGCTCTATCAACTCATCGAGTTCTACTTCTTTTCATGGAGCCGGCCCGTCCCGGGTGACATCGTGGGCTATGCTCTTGTGGCCTTGGTCTTGTGGCTGTGGATTCTCCCCCAACTATTCAAGAGCCTGGGAGGGGAGAGAGAATAGCGGGGAGGCTGATTCTAGGATCGAGGGCCTTGGCCCAATTTCGAGGAGGAAAGATGGAGGCTTTCTATGTCATCGAACGGATCTTGCGCGACCGAAGAGGGTTCTTCGACGAGATAGGGAACGGCGATGGGGTCTCCCGAAAGATAGAGAGTATGCTCATAAGTTCCGTCATCTTCTTCGCCGCCTACGGGGCGGTGATGGGCTTCTCCAACAGCCTGCTCCAGGCGATCTCCTCGGCGGTGAAACTCCCGGTTCTCTTCCTCATCACCCTGGTGATATGCCTCCCCACCCTCTACTTCTTCAACCTCCTTTTCGGCTCCCGATTGAGCCTCCCCCAAACCCTGGCTCTCATCCTCACCGCCATAGCGGTCACCGCCGTCCTCACTCTCTCCTTCGCCCCCATCGCTCTTTTCTTCTGGCTCACGGCCCCCCATTACCAGTTCTTCAAACTCCTAAATGTGGCTATCCTCACCCTTACCGGCTTCTCCGGCCTCTCCTTCCTCTGGCAGGGGATGCGCCACGTGGAAAAGGGAGGGGGGACGAGGGTCAGATCTTTAGCCCTTTGGGGCTGGATCGTGGTCTACGGCTTCGTGGGGACCCAGATGGCCTGGACGCTCCGGCCCTTCTTCGGGGCCCCAGGCTTGCCTTTCGAGATATTCCGCGATCTGGGGGGGAACTTCTATGTAAACGTCCTGCAGTCGATGGGAGAGATCCTCTTGAGCATATTGGGAGGGATGGACTAGGTATCGGCTCCGCCCCCAGGCAATCATGGGTCTTGAATTGGACTGAGTAGGTCAGGTATAGAAACCTGACCTACTTCGGCACTGGCTCGGAACTTTAGATAGGCTCGAACCGTTAGGCATACCTACTCAGACGCTTAGCACCTTCTCCGCCCCTATCATCGCCTCTAGGATGGCGGCCATCCCTCCAACCTCTCCTACGACCAGTTGATCTTTCAGCCCGAAGTAGTCCAGGCAGGTGCCACAGGCTATGAGGTGGACGCCTTTCTCCTCCAAGGCCTTTAACTCGCCGATAACCGGCGACCCTTCGACCACCAGTTTAACCCCATCGGTATAGAAGAGGATCTTGCCTGGCAGTTGGGGGAAAGTATCGAGAGTGCTCAAGAAGACCCCCATCATCTTCTCCCGTAACCCCTTTTCGGCGTTGCCCAGCCCGCTGTTGGTGACCAAGATGACGACTTCGCTCATTACTCCTCCTTCTATGACTCTTCGATCGTCTCGACCGCAAGACCTGATGAACCCAAACTCCTGGTCAGATCCTTCAACGCTTCGTTTATGGCTCCCTCGACCTCGTCCCTATCCCTTCCGGCAGAGGAAAGGGTGATTTTGATCTTCACCTCTGGGCCGAACTTCTTAGCCCTGGACTTGATATATACCTGGGGGTGAGCGCCTGTCATCTTCTTGAGGATGGGGGCCAGGAGCGACTCGTCTTTACAATCTACAAAGACCATCTTCTCCTGATAGTAACCCTCCCCAAATATCTCCCGCAAGAGAGGTTGCAGCGGCCCCTCCCAGATGCCCATCAGTTCCTCAGGCACGCCGGGAAGGGAGATGAGCGTGGTATCCTCTACCCGGAAGGTGCAGGCCGGAGCCGTGCCCACCGGGTTAAAGATGGGGGCGGCCCCTTGGGGGAGGTGGGTCATCTTCCGGCGAGAGGGGGTGAGAGTGCTATCGGCTATGTAACCCTCCTGGGCCAACTCTTCATATCGGCGCTTCACCATCTTCAGGGCTTCTAGATTCACCCCCAAGGGATGGTCAGTAGCCTCGGCTACGGCCTTCAGGGTGATATCATCGGCGGTGGGCCCCAGGCCTCCGGTGGTGATGATGAGGTCGCTTTTGCGTTCCAGGGCATCTTGGATCTCTATGGCAATGGCCTTCAGGTCATCGCCCACCATGACAACCCTCCTCACCCTCCCACCCAGCCCGGTGACCCGTTGGCAAAGCCAGTTACTGTTGGTATCCAGGACGTCCCCCAACAAGAGTTCATTTCCAATGGCGATGACCTCTACCTCAACCATGGATGCAGCCTCCTCTTATTTATGATTTCTCCCACTTCAGTTGGGTTTAGTATCCCCTCCTCGGCCACTATGCCAGTGAGATACTCCAACGGAGTGAGATCAAAATATCGATTGACGACTTCAACCCTCTGGGGGTGATCGGGCCAGACCTCTTGGGGATCCTTAGGACCTTCTTCGGGCAGCGTGTAGCCCAGGGGCAGGAACTTCTCTGTCCCACAGAGCGCATAGAGGGGCACTTGATGGGCTCTAGCGGCGAGAGCCAAGGGGTAGGTGCCTATTTTGTTGACCAACCCTTCGGTTGATAGGCTATCCGCCCCCACTAAGACAACCTCTATACCTCCTACCATGCTGGTCATGCTGGGGGCGAGGGCATCGACTACCAGTCGGGTCTCCACCCCCGCTTGGTCGAGCCTCTCAGCCAGCGCCCGGCCTTCATATTGAGGCCGAGACTCGGTGCAAAGAACGGCAAACGTTCGTCCTTCCCGCTTTGCGTGCAAAAGTGCGGCTAACACGGTCGAACTAGAAGAATGGGTCAAAACGAGAGCGCCGTCAGGGATGAGAGGAAGAACCCTCTGGGCTATCCGCTCTACGCTCCTCTCCAGATGGTTGGCATACCCCTGGGCTGTGGCTATGAGGGCCCTTTTAGCCTCCTCCAAATCCATCTCCTCTTGTGCGGCAAAGAGGCTCCTATTCACCAAGTTCACCAGAGGGGCCATGGAGGGCTGGGCCTTAATGAGAGCCCGGCCCGTTTTTAGGAGTTCCCTTCCGAACTCCTCCCCGCTGACGGCCTTGCTCCCCTTGGCTAAAGCGATGAGGACCCGAGCCCCTTTTTGGGCCAACTCTCGGGCCCCGGAGAGACGATCTTCTCCGATGGCCCTTATCTGGTCATCGATCTCCTTGAGCGGGAACATCTTCTTAAAGACCATCAAGAATCTATCTATACTCCGCCACGCAATCTATATATCAGAGAAGGTGAGAAAAAGCAACGAAGGGAAGCGGGCCTTGACAGGGAGGAAGAGATGTGATGAAATATGAATATCGTCGCACGGAAAAGATTGTTTGTCCCCTTAATGGAGGTAGATCATGGCTATCTATTGCTCTAGAGATGTCTTTGAGGCTTTGGAGGGGCTCACATTCCCAGCCGACAAGCAAAGGATTATCAGCCATGCTTCCGCCCAGAACGCACCAGAGGCGGTAATCATCGCCCTCAACCGACTGCAAGAGGGCGTCCACTACCAGAATATGGATGAGGTATGTGAGAACACAAGCATCTTATGTGGCCTGGAGGTCTATAGTGTCCTCCAGGGCCTTGAATACCCCGCCGACAAGAACGCCATCCTCGCCTACGCCGAATCCAGAGGGGCTACCGAGATGGCGATAGAGGATTTGGAGCGGCTGCCCCGGGGACACAAATATAGAAGCATCGGTGATATCTGCAGCAATATCCCCTCGAGTTGAGCCTAGAACCCGACTCTCACCGATGACATCTTCTATGGTGCCCCTCTTATTCCTAAAAACTGGGCTCCTCGAAGCGGTATCTTGCCCAGCCGGTCATGCGGCTGGCCCTATCTCATATAAGAGATGGGACAAGGCGTCCCTCTCTAGCAAGTGAGGTGGAGAGCAGCGACGACTTTACGATTCTGGGAGAGCCGATTGTAGGTCTGCCAAGCCTCCTGTGTCCTCTCCGCAATCATCTCTATCCCTTGAGATCGAAGGTAGTCGCTGGTCTCTGGGGGCACTTTCATGTGGCCGAAGTAGCCAGTTCCCACTACCAATATCTCCGGTTTCTCCCTCATCACTTCTTCCAGGTCAACGGGCTGCAGGTGGTGGCCCTCTTTCCGCCACCAGCGAGCATCAACGTGGTCGGGATAGATGATCACATCCGAGGTGTACGTCTGGCCCTTGATGACGATGCGGCCGAAGGTGTAGGATTCAATAGCCATAGCCCAACCTCACAACCATCTAGCCTTAATCTAGCAGAGGGCCCGGAGCCTGTCAAACCTCCCCATCTTGTGGTGCGCTTCTGTCGAAAAAGCGCGCCCACCTTCGAGCGCCCTTTACCTTCCCGACAAAGCAGTCTTTAAGAGACTCTCCAAGAGGCCCAGGAGAGACGCAATCTCACAAGTGCAGCCAGTAGAATTCAGCGGCTCGTAAAATAGACGTATAATGCCAACGCCGCTAGAATGAGGAGAACGACCAGGAGGATGTAGGTGAGCGGGAGACCCCGGCTCGGCCCTTCCTCCACCTCCGGCTCTACCTCCTTCGGGCGGAAAGCTACCTCATGGCGAAAGAGGAGCCGACCGCAGCCCTGACAAAATCGATTGGTTATCAGGTTCTCCGTGCCGCACCCCTCGCAGACTACCGTCCTCGAGGACGAAAGGTTAGCCCCGCAATTGGTGCACTCTTCAGCCTCGGGAGGGTTCATTTCGCCGCATTGGGGACAGATCATGCCTTTCACCTCCATCTAAAGGAGACTTTGGAACAAGGGAAAGAGTAGCCAAGCGAGAAAGACGGCTAGGGCCAAGAGCGCAGTCATTACAGCCCCGACTAGGAACCAACCCACGTTGTCCATCTCGCCCATGGTTTCACCTCGCAAGTAGAATCTGCCGCGTTACCACCATCGCCTAAAGAGGTATACCCGCCTCTCTCGCACTCTCGGTCTGGGCAGGGCCAGTCCGTAAAGGATCCCTGTGGGAGAGGAGGCCCAAGGCCAGAGCCAGGATTTGAAAAGCGCAACCCAGCGTTCTCAATCGGTGCCCCCTGTCACAGAGCCAGATCGTTGAGTTCTCATCTACCCAAGTCTAACAACCGAAGGATATCCTCTTTTAAGGCTGTCCTCCTCTCCTGCAGAAGGGATTCCTGCCGAAGAATGTCCACAAATTCGTCCACAAGACCAGTGAGAACTTGCTGCCAAATCGCATAGTAGTCATGCTTGATATGGGCCGATTCTGTACCGATTGGCGCAGTGCCCACTACCACAAGTTCCCGTTCCAAAGTCTTGATAATGTCTCGAAGGATAGCACCGAGGCTTGGCATGTCCAACTTAATGAAGCAAGCATCGGCCGACTTGTCAGCCACCTTCTCCAACCTTTGTCTGAGGTCTTTCCTGGCTCGTTGAACAAGGGTATTCAATTGCTTTTCCGCCAAGTCGAAGAGCCTATCAATATCCTCCTTTGAGATCACCGCTTCACTCGAGAATAATTCCTCGAGGATAGTGTGGGTGAGAATAGGGTTCGCTCGATATCGTTCGACCAAGTGCAAAAGGGAAGGAGCGGGCAGAAAAGCCAGCTTGATCCCTCCGGTCATGTGTCGGAACTGTGCACAAAGGTCGCTCGATTCCTCCGGAAAATCGGGGGCAATGAGAAGCACATATTTCACGTACTCCTTGTAGGGCCCGAAAAGCCTCTCTTTAACCATATCAATGCAATAACTCTTCAAACGAATGAGGTAATCCGGATGGCGCGCAACGTAGTCGTAGACACCACTGACAGCAGTCTTAGCCTCAACTACCGTGATGTAAGGTGACGAAGCTAGAGTGCCCACAACAAGCAAGTCCCAACCATGTTCTTTCCTTCTTGCTATTGTGTCAAACTCTAGCAATTGGAACGCCTGCTCCACCAGCCGTTCAAATACCCGCTCTGCATCGTCATGATATTTCTTACGAGCAAGTTCTTGATCCTGACGGGAGATGGCAACCAAGTCTTCCTGTAGATTCTCTAGCGTTTTCTTGATCCCCCTATCCTTGGCGGCGATCAGCCCTGCCTCTTTGCGACGGGTATTCACTATGTCCATTAACTCGGTCAAGATTGGCCCAGAGATATGATTGATAGAAGTTGTTTCCGGGTCAATCTGCCCTTGATAGATTAAGTTCTGCAATAGCGGCAGCGTAATGTTTGCAGAAGGGATAACGGCCTGCCCTTACCTGGTAAAGCCAATCACTGCACCGCTTATCACATCGGTAGGAAAATCCTTCCTTTCCCAGATTGCTGATGGCAATGGCGTAGTTGCCCACTCGCACCAGCGCCTCTCGCCCATCGAAATGGCTAATTGATACTTGCTTGGTGAGGAAATAGTCGCTGGCGTCTCGAACTTTCCCGATTAGTTTATCGCATTGAAATTGATCGACCACGCACCGCAGTTCCTCATCAGATAGAGGTATGTTTTCCGCTACAAATTCAACGAGTTGCGATTTCTTTAGACCGCTTGGAACCTTCACCCCATGTTTCGACGCGATTTCGGAAAGCTCAGACGACGTCATGGCTTTCAAAAGTGACCTTCTTGATTTGGTAGCCATGTTACCACTCCCCTGTTTTTCTTCTGATTGCTTCCCCTAGCGGAAAGGCTAACCGCCGATAGATGGTTAGCCCCATTTGCCTCGCCACGAAGATAGAGCCAGCCGTTCCCCCAGGTTGAGGAATAGTAGCGATTTCTTTTGCACAAAATGTCGAGGAGAAATATCCGCCCCACTGGCCGGAAGGCCTCTCAATCTCCTTTGTGCCTCGTCGCACTGCTGAGGGTATAAGTTGTGCCTTGTGGGCCGGGCGGGAACCTCTTACCCTTCACGCAGGTGGCCTCAGTTCCGGTCCTCTCGTTCAAGTACTGGCCCGACTGCGGAACGATCTGGCCTGGCTTAAATCGCTTCTCCGTTCCCCTCTCTTCCTTCTCCATCGGATCCTTGCCTACCTCACCTCTAACAGAAAGGCCAACCGCTTGTCGACGGTTGGCCACTTTGAAACCCGCGGTACCCAGAGCCACCCATGGGACTCGAACCCATGACCTAGCCCTTACGAGGGGCTTGCTCTACCAACTGAGCTAGGGTGGCTCAGATGGGCCGTGCTGGATTCGAACCAGCGACACCCTGCTTAAAAGGCAGGTGCTCTAACCAGACTGAGCCAACGGCCCACATGTTCAGTATATCACGAGAAGGAACACAGTGCAATACGAGGGTTTATTTCTCCCGCAACTGGGGGAAGAGGATTACCTCCCGGATAGAGGACTGGTCGCAGAATAACATCACCATCCGATCCACCCCCCACCCTATCCCTCCCGTAGGGGGCATACCATACTCCAGGGCTTGGATGAAATCCTCATCCATAGGGTGAGCCACCTCTTCGCCACTCTCCAAGGCCCTCTTCTCGGCGGCGAACCGCTCCCGCTGCTCCAAGGGGCCGTTCAGTTCCGTGAAGGCGTTGCCGCACTCCAAGCCACCGATGAAGAACTCGAACCGCTCCACAAAGCGAGGCTCCCCTGGTTTCTCTTTGGCCAGAGGCGATATCTCCTTCGGATAATCGAGGATGAAAGTAGGCTGAATGAGCGTGGGTTCCACATACTCCTTGAAGAGTTCCTCCACCAGTTTCCCCCAGGTCTCCTTGGGGGTCACTTCTAACCCCTTTTCGGCTATGGCCTCTTTCAAGGCGGAGAAGGAGCCCACCTCCCCGATATCTATACCCGTCTCCTGGAGGACCGCCTGACGCATGGTCACCCTCCGCCAAGGGGGCGTTAGGCCGATCTCGTTACCCTGGTAGGTGATCTTAGTGGTCCTCAGCACCTCCTGGGCGGCGTAGGCGAAGGTCTCCTCCGCCAAGCGCATCATATCCTCATAGTCGGCGTAGGCCTGATAGGCCTCTAGTTGGGTGAACTCTGGGTTATGCACCGTGGAGAGCCCCTCGTTCCGGAAATCCTTGCCTATCTCGTAAACCCGCTCGAAGCCACCGATGATGAGCCGCTTCAGATAGAGTTCATCGGCGATACGGAGGTAGAGTTTTCGATGTAAGGCGTGATGATAGGTCTCAAAAGGGCGGGCCGCAGCCCCGCCATAGATGGGCTGCAAAATCGGTGTCTCTACCTCGATGAAGCCTCGCTCATCCAGGAAGCGGCGCATGGCGGATATGATGCGGCTCCGAGCCAGGAAGATCCCACGCACCTCCTCGTTGGCGATGAGGTCAAGATACCGTTGGCGGTAGCGAGTCTCCACATCCTTGAGCCCGTGCCACTTCTCTGGGAGAGGGCGTAGGGACTTAGCCAAAAGAGTGAGCCACGAGACGCTCACCGTGGGCTCCCCGGTTTGGGTGAAAAGGGGTTTCCCCTCCACGCCGATGAAATCGCCGATGTCCAGATCCTTCCTGAAGAAGCGGTAGCCCTCCTCGCCCAAGTTATCTTGGGTCACATATATCTGTATCCGCCCTGTGCCGTCAGCGATGTGAGCAAAAGAGGCTTTACCCATCACCCGTACGCTCATTATGCGGCCACAGAGGGCAACGCTCTCATCCGGCCCCTTTTCACCCTCGGGAGGTCTGCTCTTCCTCCACTCTTCAAGGAGAGCCAAAACCTGGGCAGCGGTATGGGTACGCTTCACCCGCGCTGGGTAGGGGTCTACCCCTCTCTTCTTTAACTCCTCTAATTTCTTGAGTCGCTGTTGCCGTAGGCCCCTTAGCCCTTCTTGCTTCATCGGATCTCCAAAACCTTGAAATGCCTCGCCCCATCGGGAGTTTGAACGGTGACCTCCTCACCCACTCGATGCCCCAAGAGCGTCTGGCCTAGAGGGGATTCGTTGGAGATGAGGCCATTTGTAGGATCGACCTCAGCCCAGCCCACGATGCGGTAGGCTTCCTCGTGACCATCCTCCTCCACTATCTTCACCCAGGAACCTAGGATGACCACCTCAGAGGGGCCCGACTCCTCGATGAGGACAGAGTTTTTCAGCATCGCCTTCAGGGTGGCGATCCGCCCCTCAACGAAGGCTTGTTCGTTCTTGGCATCATCATACCCTGCACTTTCCATAATGTCCCCGCCCTCCTTAGCCAATTGAATGTAGGCCGCCACCTGGGGACGCCGAACGGTGCGGAGGTACTCCAGTTCCTCCTTCAATCTATTGCGTCCCTCCGGTGTGAGATATACGGGCTTCTGAGACATCATAACCTCTCCAGAAATAGTACACGTTTTGGGGGCGGATGACAAGGCTCTTCGGAATCTATGCGTAAGCGCAGGGCGTCGAAATAACCCCTGCGCAAAACCAATTATAGCCTAGAAGTCTCCCTTTGTAAAGGCGGATGAACCTTTTCACGCATATGGTGGTATGATATAGTGAAAATATAACCCTCATTGCACAAGGGGAGGCTTTTGTGTTCCGTTTCCTTCTCCGGCGTCTTCTTTTCATCGCCGGCACCATCATCACCATCATCTTCTTCGTCTTCTTTGGACTGAATTTGGCTGAGGGGAGTGGCCTCTCTCCAGTGGAGTGTGCCCTTCAAGCCTTTCATAGCAGCCTGGGGTATCTCCAGGGGGTACTACATGGCGATTTGGGGATGGTGACACGGTTCTCCCCCGTTGGCCTTCCGGCGGTTCCTACTCAGTCGGGCATGGTGACAGGGGCTTCCCGCCCTATCAGCGAACTCATCTTGGAATACTATCCTCGGAGCATGGGGCTCCTCCTCTTTGCCCTCGCTCTGGCCTTCTTAATAGGCTTGCCAGCGGGGGTTTTACCAGCTCTAAAACGTCACTCCCGCCTCTCTTTCTCCCTCCTCACCCTCACCCTCCTGGGCATCTCGGCTCCCAGTTTCTTCGCCGCTTTGGTTCTGCAGATGGTGGCGGTTCGGCTGAGTCAGGGTTTTGGTCTCCATTGGCTGGCCGCTGGAGGGTTTGGGTGGGACCGTCATATTATACTCCCCGGCCTGGTCTTGGCAGCCCGTCCTTTGGCGCACGTGGCCAGAGTATCGTTTGTGGCCCTATCAGAAATCTGGGAACAAGATTATATCCGCACCGCCAAGTCGAAAGGTCTCTTCTTCAGGGATATCTTCACTCGACACGCCTTAAAGAATGCAGCCATAACCATCCTTACCGCCTTGGGCGTATCGTTCCGTTTCGCTCTAAGCAGCCTGCCGGTTGTGGAGGTCATCTTCGGATGGCCAGGCATAGGGGTAGCCATGCTGGAAGCCATAAAGAAGAAAGATGGTATGGTGGCTGTTAACCTGGCTCTCTGCCTCGGATTGACCTTTATGGTGTTTAACCTTCTCTTGGAGATAACCTATCGATATATCGATCCCCGGCTTCGGTCGGAGACTATCGGTTGAACCGGCAATTATGGAGTGGCAAAGGATGAATCGAGAAAGGCCCATCCCCGCCTGGGCGAAACGGTTGGAAGTGAGGCCCATTGGGCCTCCTCCGGCGAAATCGCCAGATGAGAAACGCCTTCCCTTAGGGACGCGTTGGACGAGGGCCTTCTCTAATCTTCCCCTCCTCTTTGGGTTGCTAGTTATAGGGGCCATCTTTTTTTTGGTGGTATTCGGTCCCGGTCTAGCCGCTATGGATCCCTACTTGGGCGGGCGAGCGGGGGCTAGTTACCATGAGGGGAAACTCGTTGTTCCTCCCTACCCGCCCTCCCGAGAATACCCCCTAGGCACAGACCCCTTCGGCCAGGACCTCTTGAGCCTCATCCTCATGGGAGCCCGGAATACGCTGGTCTTAGCCACCTTCGTGGCCCTGGCCCGATTGATATTGGGGCTATTTTTAGGCGGCCTCGCTGGATGGTACCAGGGCAGGCTCTTCGATCGGGCGGTAATGGGGTTGATCGAAGCCAGTGCTTCGTTCCCTGCTCTTCTTAGCGGGATGATCCTCATCTTTGCCCTGGGCATCAGGCGGGGGATGATCGTCTTCATCGTTGCCCTCTGCTTGGTGGGCTGGGGGGAGATAGCCCAACAGGTGAGGGGGCAATTTGCACTCCTCAAGCGCAAGCCCTTCATCGAGGGGGCACGGGCCATAGGGTTGAGCGACCTGGAGATAGCAGTGAGGCACATCTTGCCTAATATCTTGCCCTCCTTAATCGTCATCACCCCTTTAGAGATGGGTGCGGTCTTGATGCTAATAGGAGAACTGGGCTTCTTGGAGGTCTATATCGGAGGGGGAATCGATCGCGCAGGGGATCTGTGTCTCACCCCTTCCTGCATCGTCCCCAATATCGCAGAGTGGGGGTCGATGCTTGGCGCGTACCGCAAATATTTCTACTCCCACCCGGTGATGATGCTTGCTCCAGCCACCGCTTTCTTCGTAGCCGTTCTGGGCTTCAACCTCCTTGGGGAGGGGTTGAGGAGAGTGGTGGAGAGGCGGGAGATGAAAACCGCTTTCCTCCTCAGTCGGCGCATGATTCTAATCATCGCCCTCCTCACTTTAGGTACCATCTATACCATGAAACATGTTGGCCCTGCGCCTTCATACGCTAAGTTGGCCACGAGTTTCGATGTTCAGGAGGCCCTGAAGCATATAGAGGCCTTGACCTCAGGGGAGATGGGGGGAAGGGAAGCGGGGACACCAGGGGGTGAGGCCGCAGCCCGGTATATCGCCTCTCGGTTCAGAGAGTACGGCTATCAGAGAGGGTGGCAATATTATGGAGAGGTGGGTTCTCCAGAGGAGGTTTATATGCAACCCTTCACCACCCGCCTGGTTCGCCCCCTCTCTCCGCCAGAACTCTCCCTTCTGGATGGCGATGACCAGGTGGTCAAGAGTTACCGGCGTCGAATCGATTTTGGAGAGCAGATATATGGCCATGGGGGGAGTGGAGAGGCCCAAGGGAGTGTGGCGCTACTCCTATTCGATCCGAGGAGGGAGGAGCACCCTTCTTTTTCGGGCCTGGAACTTAAGGGAAAGATCGCCCTCTACCTCCAAGATAACGCCCCTCCCGGCTTTGATCGAGAGGCTTTCGAGCGAGGAGCAAAGGGTCTATTGGTTATCTCCGAGGAGGTGCAGCCTCAAAATCAACTTGCCTTCTGGAGGCCAGAGTTCAGTTTCGTGCAAGCCGCTTTCCAACCTAGTTTGTACGTTTCGGACGACGAAGATGTTCCATCTGACCGTCTCGCCGTCATCACTCCGGAGGTGGCTGACTCGCTTCTTGCTCCTGATGGCCTGAGCGTTGCTTCCCTCAAAATGCAGTTAGACACTATGCAGACGGCCTGGTCGCCATCTGTTGCGAAGAAGGATCTCTTCACCAAAGTAAACATAAGCGGGGAAAGAGTCCCCCTCCTGGCCTTGCTTGTTGACCCTACGCTGCCTTCTTACAACGAATCAAGCGTTTACAGATTGGCAGATCTCGAAGACAAGGCGGTCCTCTACTTTGAAGGGAACGTTCCGACTGGTTTCGAGGATGAGGCGCTGGCCGGAGGAGCAAAGGCTCTAATCGCTATCTCCGAGGAGGAAGGGACTACAGATAATTTCATCTTCCAGCCCGGGGAAGAGTACCTCTTGGAGCCCACTATCCCCATCCTTCATATCACCCCTGAGGTGGCTGAGGAGTTCCTCGGGGCAGACGGCTTGAGCCTCTCCCTCTTGTGGGACCAATTGGCCAATTGGTCAGGAGGGGAGGCTTGGTGGCTGAAAGAATTGACCGTTCAGGGAAGGATATCCGCATCCCTCTCGTCGCCGCAGGAGGTGACCGCCTACAATGTCTTGGCTATGTTGCCGGGACAGAGTGGCAGCCAGCGTCCGGGCACGACGCACCAGCTAAACGCCGAGATGATCATCGTCTCCGCCCACTATGATGGGTTGGGGCAGGAGGATGGTCTTCTCTACATGGGGGCTAACGAGAGTGCCTCCGGCGTAGCCACGCTCTTGGAGATCGCCAGGGTCTGGAAGGAGTATGAACTCGAGCCCGGTCGCACTGTGCTCTTTGCCCTCTGGGCGGGCTCCGATCGGGCCTACTCTGGAGCAGAGTATTGGTTCGATTACTTCGAGAGTAAGTTCGCCCGTCGAGCTTGGCAGGTGAAGGCGGTGATAGATCTGGATAGGCTGGGCCGAGGGGAGCCCATCCTCCAACTGAGCGAAGGGAGGGAGGATGTAGTAGAACTTCTAAGGGGGGCGGCCCGAGACTTCTCCTGTAAGGTCGATGTAGGGGCCACCCCACCCCACTCCTATCAGAGGTATCTCCAGGGGAAGGTTGGGACGGTAGTGGTAGGCTGGGCGCCCAGTGAGGAAGAGCCCCCGGTAGATAATGTAATTGACCTCAATCGGCTGGAGAAGGCTGGCCAGGTAGTAAATCTAGCCCTCATCCGCGCTGCCAAGGAAGAATTGACGCTGAGTTCGGAGTAGGACTCAGTCGCCCTTGATGACCAGAAAGGCTCTGGGATTTCCCAGAGCCTTTATTAGTTCAGGTAACCCTTCAAGAGACGGCTGCGGCTGGGATGACGGAGGCGGCGCAAGGCTTCGGCTTGGATCTGCCGTACCCGCTCCCGAGTGAGGCCGACCTTCTGCCCCACCTCCTCCAGGGTGTAACTCCGGCCA
>DFBK01000095.1:0-24695 GCA_002366595.1 Anaerolineales bacterium UBA3082
TGGGTGCCAGGCGACGCGGTGAACTTGGCGGTGGGACAGGGGGACCTTTTGGCCACTCCCCTCCAGGTAGCCGACATGATGGCTGCTATAGCCAACGGGGGCACACTCTATAGGCCCCATCTAGTGCTTCGTCTGGGGGGCACCTACAGCGAAGAAGAGATCTTCGAGCCAGTGGAGATAGGCAAACTGCCCCTTTCGCCTAAGCATCTGCAACTGATCCAGGAGGCTCTGCGGGAGGTGGCTATGAACCCCCGGGGGACGGCTTACTACACCTTCAAAGATTCCCCCTTCCCGGTGGCGGGGAAGACGGGGACGGCGGAGGTCCCCAGCGGGAAGCCCCACGCCTGGTTCGCGGGGTATGCCCCTGCCGATGACCCAAAGATAGCGGTGGCGGTAGTGGTGGAGCACGGTGGCGAGGGCTCCGTGGCCGCGGCACCGATCCTGCGGAAGGTGGTAGAGGCGTATCTTTTGCCGCCGGAAGAGGAAACAGAATAGGAAAAAGGACTGATTGGCTCTACCTCTGCACAGTGATTAATACTTCAGGTGCTCTTGGAAAGGCGGTGCAATACACCTGCAACCAGGACAAGTTCGGTAGGTAGACCCCATATGAAAACGGCCAAAGTCGGTGATATCGCCAATGAAAGCGAATTCGTAACTACATATAAACCGAAACCCATAGCGGCGGTCCCTAATAACCAAATAAGGATGCCAAATACCCAGGATATGGTCGTGACCTTATTCTTCAAGTCATCTTGACTGTGTTTCACGTCATGTAGTGCAAGATCAATCTCCCCAAACCGTTCAACAAATTGAACGCCATCATCCTGAGGTACGTATTGCTTGCGACTGGAAGCCATGCCTTTCGATCCTTATCGGTTCAGAAGATCCCGTAGATTCGGATCATGTGATAGCCATAGTAAGGCCCACTCCAATGTCTCCCGTCTATTGACCAGAAGTATTGGGCTCTTTGGACTTCCGGGCTTGTTCGCACCCATTCTTCGCTCGCACGTGGGCTTCGAAACATCATGTCATGCCCGCTGAAGAGTAGTGTTTCGACGATTTGCCCCGTTTCTTCTTGATATCGAGCTAAGTATTTTATAGGTGAATTTATCACTGTTTCGCCCTTAAAGCATAGCCAATATGTCTCGTCGCGTGACACCGGATAGGTTTCCGAAAAGTCTGTGCCGTACCATCCATCCGCCGCTTCGGTTATGGCAACCTTGGCTTCTCTCACCACAGGCCCTGGGAGTCCGCCCTTGTCTTGTCGTAACCGGGTTGTCAACGCTAGTTCTTTTGCGCTTACCCTGCCTGTCCAGAATTCTATTCTTCCGATTTGATAGGAACCCTTCGGTTTGAAGTAAACTGCTTCTTCAACATCAGGATTAGTAATACTAGTGTTATTGGGTTCTGCGTTTGGGTTTATTCCATCTACTAGTTGGTAGACCATGACACTCACTCCTCCGCGGAAACTTGGCTTGCGTTTTTTCGTCCAGAACCGTAGGATAGTATTTGCATACATATTCTACAGTGGCGTGAAGTGGTTGTCAACACCGCCAATTCTTGGTGATTACATTGGTTGAGGTGTAACATGGCTCTTCAAATCGGCTTAATCGGTTTGCCCAATGTAGGCAAGACCACGCTCTTCAACGCTCTCACCGGGGCTTGTGCTCCGGTGGCCCCCTACCCTTTCACCACCCTTGAGCGAAATGTGGGGGTGGCCATGGTCCCTGATGAACGACTGCAAAGGATTGCCGCCCTGGTAAACCCAGAGGAGATCGTACCCACCACCATCGAGTTCGTAGATATCGCCGGCCTAGTGAAGGGGGCTAGCCAGGGGGAAGGGCTGGGCAACCAGTTCTTGGGACATATCCGCGACGTGGATGCGGTCTGCATGGTGGTACGCTGTTTCTCCGCCGCTGACATCCCTCACGTAACCTCGGAACTGAACCCCAAAGATGATATCGAGGTGGTGGAGTTGGAGTTGGCTCTAGCGGATCTAGCCACCGTGGTGAAGCGACTGGAGAAGTTGAGACGTCAAGTGAAAGGGGATAAAGGGGAGTATGAGGAGGAACTGGAGTTGTTGGAGCGCCTTCACGAGGTCCTAAGCCAAGGCGGGCAAGTACGTGGGTTGCCCTTAAACGCGGAGGAGAAGGAGATAATGAGACCTTTGAACCTGCTCACCAACAAGCCCAGATTATGCGTGGCCAATGTGGACGAAGAGGCGCTCCCCTCTGGGAACGAGTTGACGGCAGCGGTGAAAGAGTCGGCCGGTGCCGAAGTGATCGTTCTCTGCGCCGAGTTGGAGGCGGAACTCTTGGAGTGGCCCCAGGAAGAAGCCCAAGCCTACAGGGAGGAGTGGGGGCTTGAGGCGCCAGGGCTTAACCGTCTGATCGAGGCCAGTTACCGGCTCCTCGATTTAGTCACCTTTTTCACCACCACCGGAGGCCGAGAGGTCCGCGCTTGGACGGTACCACGAGGCACCCCCGCGGTGGAGGCCGCGGGGAAAATCCATAGTGATATGAAGAGAGGATTCATCCGGGCCGAAATCATATCCTACGAAGATCTCATGAAGGCTGGCTCCTTTGCCCGGGCTCGAGAGAGGGGACTCTTGCATCTAGAGGGGCGCGATTACCGGATACGAGAGGGAGACATCGTCCATATTCGATTTCACCTCTAGCCTTGCCCATAAGGGGGGTCCATGATATAATTTGCCTTTGTTGACAGCCTTTCTGCTCCGAGGTGGACTCGGGGCAAACCCGTGGAAAGGAGATTAGATTGAGGGAGTACGAGTTAACCTACATCGTTCGCCCAGATGTGGAAGAGGAGGCTCTAGAAGAGATAGGCAAGAAAGTGGACCAGGTTGTGACCGGTAACGGCGGGCAGGTAACGGAAGTGAAACGTTGGGGCAAACGCCGCCTAGCCTACCCCATTCAGAAGTTGAAGGAGGGGTACTATGTATTGAATCGAATCCAGTTGGAACCCCAGATGTTGAAGGAGGTGGAGAGGAGTCTAACCTTATCAGAGGAGATCATTCGCTATCTAATAGTACGGGTCTAGAGAGGCGAGGTTGAGGAAAGGAGTGTATAGGGATGGCGAGAGGCCTTAACAAAGTGATGATCATCGGCAACCTGGGGAGCGATCCAGAGATGCGTTATACCCCCACGGGGCGGCCAGTAACCTCTTTCAGTGTGGCCACCTCGAGGAGCTGGGTCACCTCTGAAGGCGAGCAGCGAGAGGCGACAGAGTGGTTTCGAGTAGTAGCCTGGGGGCACCTAGCCGAGATATGCAATAAGTATCTCAGCAAGGGCTCCCGGGTTTATGTGGAGGGTAGACTCCAAACCCGTAGCTGGGAGAATCAAGGGCAGAAACATTACCGTACTGAGGTCATAGCCAGCGAGATGGTTCTCTTGGACGCAAGGGGGCCAAGGTTGGTGAAGGAGGAAGAGGTAGAAGAGGATTCTGTGGTGTAGAGTGATTGCCTCCGTAAAGGATCCCTGTGGGAAATGATGGATAACTAGGCTATGAGGAGGATCTATTGAGAGAAGAAGAGAGACGTCCAAGGGAGCGGGTCGTTGAGCGCAGAAGGTATCCCCCTTCTCGGCGGAGGAGTTGTTTCTTCTGCAAGGAGAAGATAAAAGAGATAGATTATAAAGACGCGGATTTTTTGCGTCGATTTCTAACCGGCAGGGGAAAGATCAAGGCCCGGCGGAAGACAGGCGTCTGCGCCCGTCATCAGCGCCAATTGGCGGTGGCCATCAAGCGGGCTCGCCATCTGGCTCTCCTACCGTTCACCGCCGAGCATGTCCGGGGCAGTTAATCTCCGCTAATTCAAGGGAGAGGCCTAGCGCGCTTTGCCTATGCCTCTCCTGTTGCTAGAAGTGGTATGGTCAAGCGAAAGGTCAAACGAGAACCCCTTCTCACGCGGAAACAGATCTCCCGCCGCCAGAGGGAGGAGAAACAAAGACGGCTCATACTCTGGGGAGCAGGGGGTGTGCTCCTCTTGGTGTTGGGTATCCTAGGCTTCGGCTACTACGAGACGAAGTTCCTTAAGCCCGCCTCTCCAGTAGCGGTGGTCAATGGCGTGTCCCTACGTACCGATGAGTATCAAAATATGGTCATTTTCCAGAGATCCACGCTAGATCAGTACCTTCAATACCTGGAGACACAACTAAGCCAGTTAGATGTCAGCGATGAGACGGCGGCTGCTATCGCCGACTTCTTTCAACAGGAGTTGGAGCAATTAGAACTCCAGCGAGCCCAGATCCCCTCCCAAGCATTGGAGATGATGATCGAGGATGAGTTGATACGCCAGGGGGCCCAGGAGAGAGGGATAACCGTCACCGAGGAGGAGATAGATAGAGCCATCGAGGAGAGTTATGGCTACCAGCGAGAGCCTGTTACCCCCACCGTGACACCGAGCCACACAACCACAGAGACGGTCACCCCCACACCTACCCCTTCCCCCGTAACCCAGGAGCAGTTCGAGCAATCGTACCAGCAAGACCTGGCGGCTCTAGCCGAGATAGGGATCTCGGAGGAGTTCTATCGGGACCTTATACGGCGAGATTTGTTGCGCCCCAAGATGTGGGAGGTGATCGGGCAGGATGTGCCCACCAGCGAGGAGCAGGTCCGCGTGCGGCGCATCGTTTTGGAGACGGAAGAGGAAGCCAAAGCCGTGCGGGAGAGGTTGGAGGCGGAGGAGGATTTCGCCACGCTGGCTCAGGAACTTTCTATCGATGAAGCCACTAGGGAGAACGGAGGAGATGTGGGGTGGATGGCTTTTGACGAGCGAGATATCTCCTTCAGCGCCATGGCTTTTCAGTTAGAGGTGGGCGAGATAAGCCAAGTAATCCAGACGACCAGGGGCTACGAGATCCTCAAGGTAGAGGAGAAAGACGAGGATAGGGAACTAGACCCCGCCACGCTTGAGAAACGGCAGAACACAGCCTTTTCCACCTGGTTGAACGACCGTGAGGCTGAGGCGACTATCGACAGGTACTGGTCTGAGGAGAAAGTCCCGCCTGACACCAGCGCTAGGTAACCACAAAACGATGCGCCTATCGAAATGCCGTGAAGGGGGGGGCACTGCCACCCCTCTTTTGCAGCAAGGCAGCCTCTGGGAGACCGAAACTTACCGTTTTCCTCTTCGCCTCTCAGGTTCTCCTTCTATCTCTTCCCAGAATCATCCCATCTGGCGGCGGGCTTCTAAGACGTTCTTGAGACTCTCGACCTTGGCGAGGATGCGGCTCAACTGGGCGATATTGGCGATCTCCAAGGTGGCGGTGATCACCGCCATATGATCCTTTTTGCTGCTGGTGACGTTGGCCGCAGCCATGTTCACATCCTCAGCCTCGACGATGGTAGCGATATCCTTGAGAAGCCCCTTACGGTCGAAAGCCACCACCTTTATCATCACCGGATAGACCTGTTTCCTATCCGTTCCCCACTCTACCTCTATCAGTCGCTCCTTATCGGTCCGGCGGAGGATGTTGCCGCAATCCTGCCGATGGATGGTGACACCATGTCCCCGGGTCACGTAGCCCACGACTTTGTCCCCAGGCAGAGGATGACAGCAACGGGCCACTCGAGTGAGCAGGTTACCCATGCCCAGCACCGTTATGCCAGAAATAGGAGGAGTTGGTGGAGCCACCGTGGGTATCTCCGGTTCCTCCTCTTCCTTCTCTACCAGTCGGGTTGCGATCTGCTGGACGTTTATATCCCCATATCCGATGGCGGCGAAAAGGTCTTCCACCCTTTTGAAGCGGAAAAGATGGGCGATATCCTCAAAACTCTCCTCTATCCCCAACCGTTTCAGTTCTTTCTCCAGTATCTCCCGCCCCTGAGCGATGCTCTTCTCCCTCTCCTGCCGCCTGAACCACTGACGTATCTTCTGCTTGGCGCGCGAGGTGACGACGTATCCCAGATGAGGGTTGAGCCAGTCGCGGCTGGGCCCACCCATTTTGGTGGTGAGTATCTCCACCTGGTCGCCGCTCTGAAGTCGGTAGTTGAGGGGCACCAACTTGCCGTTGACCTTAGCCCCCCGACAACGCTCCCCTATCTCCGTGTGGATACGATAGGCGAAATCGATGGGGGTGGCTCCATCGGGGAGGTCGATGATATCTCCTTTAGGGGTGAGGACATAAACCTGCTTAGGGAAAAGGTCGGTCTTGAGCGAATCGACGAACTCCCGAGCGTCGGCCAGTTCCTGCCGCCACTCCATTAGCCCTCGCAGCCAGGCTATCTTGGCCTCCAGGCTGGTGTCTCGCCCCACCTGTTCCTTGTACCGCCAATGGGCGGCGATACCTAATTCCGCTGTCTGGTGCATCTCCCAAGTACGGATCTGTATCTCCAACGGCTTACCCCGGGAGCCCACTACGGCCGTATGGAGGGAGCGGTACATATTATCCTTGGGCATGGCGATGTAGTCGTCGAACTCTCCGGGGATGGGCCGCCAGAGGGTGTGGACGATGCCTAAAGCAGCATAACAATCCTTCACCTCATCTACAATGATACGCACCCCCTGCACATCGTAGATCTCATCGAAGGATCGCTCTTTGGTCTTCATCTTCTGGTAGATGCTGTAGATATGCTTGGGACGCCCCGTTATCTCCGTCTCTATCCCCTCTTCAGCCAGCCGCGCCTCAAGGGTTTCGATAATAGCCGTGATATGCCTCTCCCGGCTTCCCCTTCGCTCGGCGATGAGGTCGGCTATCTCTTGATACTTATCTGGGTCCAAATACTGGAGCGCTAAGTCCTCCAACTCCCATTTCATCTGCCAGATGCCCAGCCGGTTGGCCAAGGGGGCGAAGATCTCTAGCGTCTCTTGGGCGATCTTCCTCTGCTTCGAGGGGGGCAGAGCCTCTAGAGTACGCATGTTATGGAGTCTATCAGCCAGTTTGACGAGCACCACCCGAACATCATCCACCATAGCCAGGAACATCTTGCGCAGACTCTCCGCCTCTTCCTCCTCCAGACTCTCCCAGGTTATGCGGCTCAGTTTGGTGACCCCATCCACCAGTCTGGCTACTTCTTCACCAAACCCCTGGCGGATCGTCTCCAAGGGGGTCCCGGTATCCTCTGGCACATCATGCAAAATCGCCGCGGCGATAGTAACCGGGTCCAAATGGAGATCGGCCAAAAGGGCCGCTGTCTCCAAAGAGTGTTGAACGTAGGGCTGTCCAGAGGCCCGCATCTGCCCGTCGTGCGCCTGGGAAGCCACCTCGTAGGCCCGGCGGAGCAGGTCTGGGTCGCATTGAGGGTAATACTCTTGCACTTCCTCGATTAAGGTCTCGATCTCCATCTCTCTTCTAGTATATCGCAGGAAGGTAGATTCTGCAACAGATCAATAGGAGAAAGGTATCCTTCCCTGGGAAGTGGCAATAATATATAATAGAGGGCGAAGAGGGTCTGAGGAGTATAGATGAAACCGATAATCATCCAACTGTCTGGAGACGATGCGCCCCATGCATCTGGGGTTCGTGGAGCCCAGCAAACGGTACGCGGATATCATCATCCCCGAAGGGGGGTTCAACGTCACAGCCATCGATATGGTAGTGGCCAGGGTAGAGGCGATGATAGGGGGAAGGGCTGGTTAGACAAACAAGGTCTCCATCGATGATACGGTTTCGATTCGCTCCCTTCAGTCAGGTTTGAGGTTCGACATGGAGATCGCAGGTCGGCTTCTAGGAAACACCATGTGGTTGTTTCTGGCCCAAGCGGTTGGCCGTGCAGCGGGCTTCGCTTATGCTCTAACATTAGCCCGTTTCTTAGGGGTGGAGGGCTTTGGGGAGTACTCTTTGATTTTCGCTGTTGTCGGTCTCTTTGCCGTCGTTGCCGAGGGCGGTGTCACTACCCTAATGATGCGAGATGTCGCTCGCGATAAGGGACTAGCGCCGCACTACATGGGCATGGGGTTGATACTATCTGTAGTTCTAGGGCTAGTCGCTTATATCGCCTTAGTGACCACAGTCGTATTACTTGGCTATCCCTTAGAGGTAACGCATCTGATTCTTCTGGCTGGGCTTTCCCTCATCCTGAACAATGTATCCTCGGTCTTCATCTCTATTTTTAACGCCTTCGAGAGAATGAAAGTGCCCGCCCTGCTATCAATGGCGAGTTCTATAATCATAGTAATGACCGGGATCCTCCTCCTGCTCGCCGGGTTTGGCTTGGAGGCGACAGTTTATGCGGTGCTTATTGCGAGTCTCATCCAACTCTTTGGCGCAGGCTATCTGGCCACAAGGGAGTTGGCCCATCCGTCCATATCCTCTTTATCCCGGCAAGGGGTATGGAAGTTCCTCTCTGAAGCCCTTCCCTATGGGTTAAGAGCGCTCCTCGGTATCATCTATTTCAAGGTGGACATGATTCTTCTTTCCAAGATGACCTATTTTGTGGAAGTAGGCTACTATAGCGCTTCTTACAAGATATTGGAGATACTGTTGGCCGTTATCGCCGTCGTAAATCTAGTCCTCTTTCCCCTCACTTCCAGCCTGCATGTCACTTCCAAGGAGAGGCTGAGGTTCCTCTTCGAAAAGTACACTCTTTACACCATGGTTCTCAGCCTGCCTGGGTTGGCATTACTCCTCTTCTTTGCAAGGCAGTTCCTTTCCTTTCTATATGGAGTCCAATTCCAGAGCGCTACAAGCATGCTGCAATTATTGCTGGTGGGGCTAGCGCTTATGTATGCTAATGCTCCCCTTAGCAATCTTGTCCTATCGAGCGATCTTCAAAAGAAGGTGCTCGTCCTGTCGGTGATAACTGCTGGCTCCAATTTGGGGTTGAACCTTCTTTTCATACCTCAGTTCGGCGGCAACGGGGCAGCCCTGGCAACTATCGGCTCGGAACTGGTAACCACTGTAGTCTTCTATAGACTTGTTAGAGGGTATATCGGCCGAACTGCTTTTCTTGTCAACATCGTTAAGCCCGGAATTTCTGTCCTTGTCGCCTCTCTTATCATGGCCGTGATGGCTCCTTTTCCCCTCCCTTTTAGAATCTTAGCCTTTCTCTTGGTTTACGGATCCTCTCTTCTAATAGTAAGGGCCTTCGCCCTTGAGGACAAAGCCCTGATAAGGCAGGCGTTTGGGTATCTTATGGCCAGGGTCGAGGGCACTTTGGTGGGCTAGTTAGTGCCATCATCCCCAACTGGAATGGGGAGAGATTTTTGAGGCCCTGTTTGGACATCGTGCTTCTTTTCATCCCGTGGGTTTAGATGATTTGGACGATACGGGCTTAGAAGGGCACTATCCACGCATCCGTAATGCTTGGAGGGAGTGGATGTCTCGTGTTCTTATAGTCTGTAATGATGTAATCGGAGAAAGGATGGCTGGTCCGGCCATTCGCAGTTGGGAACTGGCCAAGGCACTTTCTCGTGACCATCGGATCACTCTTCTCGCCCGGAACCAGCCCACCATAGATGCTCCCGATTCCCGCTTCACCTTAGCGGCGCGGACGCCAACGACATTAGCGAGGCTGGTTCGGGATAGTGAGGTCGTAATCAGCCAGGGGTCCGTTATGCCCATTTTCTACGCTCTCTGGTTCAACAAATGCCTGGTAGTAGATCTCTATGACCCCTTCCCCATCGCCGATCTGGAAGATGGGAGGTTTCTCCCTTCGAAGAAAAGACAGTGGCATCACAGATTGTTAAACCAGAACATTGGTGTACAACTTTTTTGGGGGGATTTCTTCCTCTGCGCCAGTGAAACGCAGCGGAATTTCTGGATTGGCATGCTGCAAGCGGCCGGCCGTATCACTCCCGAGGTTTATGATAACGACACTACTTTGAGATCCCTCATTGAGGTGGTGCCCTTTGGTATTCCGGTTGAGAGACCAGTACATACCCGCTCAGTGTTGAAAGGGGTATATCCGGGGATCCGAGCCCAAGATAAGGTGCTTCTCTGGGGAGGGGGGATTTGGAATTGGTTCGATCCCTTGACCTTGTTACGGAGCATGGCTAGGCTACGAGATAGCAGGCCAGAGATAAGGTTGTTGTTTATGGGTGTGGCGCATCCCAATTTAATGGTGGATAATCTTCGTATGGCAGAGGCAGCCATCTCCTTGAGTCGCGAACTTGATTTATATAATCGAACAGTTTTCTTTAACCAAGAGTGGGTCCCTTACGGGGAGCGGCAGAATTATCTCTTAGAAGCAGATATAGGGGTGAGCACTAATTTGGACCATTTGGAAGCGCGGCTTGCTTTTCGCACCAGGCTTTTGGATTGCATCTGGGCTGGCTTGCCCATAATCTGTACGGCAGGAGATGCCATGGCGGCGCTGGTAGAGAAAGAGGAGCTTGGCCTGACTGTGCCCCCTAATGATGTGGATAGATTGACCAGGGCCATTCTTAGGCTCTTGGACGATAGGGACTACTATCAGAGTTGCAAGAATAACCTAGCTAGGGTGGCCGAGAGGTTCTATTGGGATGCGGTAGTTGAGCCTCTACTGCGTTTCTGTGCCCACCCTTCCCAGGCTAGGGATAAGACCCCCGCCCTGCGTTGTGGAGCCATCTTTGCAAGTATTTCATATTACTTATCCGTCTTGAGATTTCGGGTGGGGGAGAAGGAGGTAGGGAAGACAATCCGTCAAATCATCGGTCAACCTGCAAGGGTAACAAGATACTAAGAGACCCCATGGATCTCTCCATCGTTGTAGTCAATTGGAATACGAGGGATCTCCTCATTCAATGCCTCACTTCAGTGGTTCAAGGAACGGAAGGGGTGGACTACGAGATAGTGGTTGTCGACAACGCCTCTACTGATGGGAGCGTTCACGCCGTGCAAGAGGGCTTTCCGCAGGTGAAGTTGATAGTGAACAGATCTAACCTCGGCTTTGCCAAGGCAGCCAATCAAGCCATTATAGAAAGTTGGGGCAGATACGTGCTCTTGCTGAACCCTGATACGCGACCGTTAAATAATGCGATAGGGAAGATGATTCGCTTCATGGATGACCACCCAGGGGCTGGGGCCATGGGCCCTCGATTGGTCCTCCCCGATGGCCGCCCACAGCCTTACTCTTTCGGTTGTGACCCAACCCTTGGCTATCTTTTGAGGCGAGGGCTGAATCTCCTTCTGCGCAAAGGATACCTGCACGACTGGGGGAGTGACAAGGTGCGGGAGGTGGATTGGCTCTCCGGGGCCTCTCTCGTGTTGCGGCGGAGAGCCTTGGAGGAGACGGGGCTTCTAGATGAGAACTTCTTTCTTTACTTCGAGGATAATGACCTATGTCTCAGGTTACGGCAGAAATGGTGGAAGGTCTATTTCAATCCCACGGTACAGGTGGTGCACCTGGGAGGGGAGAGCCTGGTCAAGAATGAGCCAGCCAGAGCCGAGTATTACTACGGCCTCCTCTATTTCTACAGCAAGCATTACAGCAAGTTGAAGATGGCGATTCTAATTCTGTTATTGCCCCTGTATCGTTGGTTAGTTAGGCCCAGAAGGTAGCATGAGCATGTTGCCGCTGCTACGCTTATGCTAGGAGGGGTACCATGCGCATCGGCATCGACGGACGGTATATCCAAGATCATTTCCCCGGCATCGGTCGCTACACCTACAACCTCGTCCAGGCTCTAGCCAAGGCTGCGCCAGAGGATAGTTTCGTCCTCCTTTACAACCCCCAGTTGGTCAATACACGCTACGATTTGGAAACTCTGCAAAGCCCTAACTTGGAGATAGTGCCCGTTGAAGTTTCTACCCTTTCCTTGGCCGCACAATACCGGTTGCCTTCCCTTGTCCGTCGCTTGCGGCTGGATCTTTTCCATTCGCCCTACTACATCAAACCTTGCCTTTTGCCCTGCCCCTCGGTGGTCACCATCTATGACCTGATCCCCCGGCTATACCCTCAATATATCTCCCCCTGGGCACGTGGCATCTTCGAGATGGCTATCCGCTTAGCCATAGTCACCTCTAGGCTAGTCATCACTGTCTCCCAGTCGGCCAAGGAGGACCTAGTTCGCCTCCTTGGGGTCCCGCCATCTAAGGTTTGGGTCACCCCCCTGGGCGTTGACACGCAGTTTTGCCCCGCGAATGAGGAAGCCATCTTTAACCTACGCCAAAAGTATGATTTGCCGGGGGGTTACATCCTCTACCTGGGGATCAACAAGCCCCATAAGAACCTAGTGCGTCTGGTGGAGGCTTTCGCCAAGGTGAAAACCGGGCGAAAATTGGTCCTGGCCGGGAAAGAGGATCCACGCTATCGGGAAGTACATAAAGTAGTGAAGCAACTTAGCCTGCAAGACCGGGTGGTTTTCTTAGGCCGGGTTCCCGAGGAGGACCTGCCTGCTCTTTACAGTGCCGCTGACCTTTTTGTCTACCCCTCTCTATACGAAGGCTTCGGCCTGCCGGTGCTGGAGGCGATGGCCTGTGGGGTGCCGGTGGTCTGCTCCTCCACTTCCTCGTTGCCAGAGATCGCGGGCCAGGCAGCAGTCGTGGTCGACCCCCTGGATCTCTCCCAGTTGGCGAGGGCTCTAGAGCGGGTGTTGGGAGATAGCGACCTCAGGGCCTCTATGCGCCAGGAGGGCCTCAAGCAGGCTGCCCGCTTCTCGTGGGAGAGGACAGCAAAAGAGACCCTAGCGGTCTATCGTCAGGTGTTAAGTCGGTGAAAGTACTCCATATCTACAAGGATTATTCCCCTGTGCTGGGGGGCATCGAGAACCATCTGCGCCTTTTGGCCGAAGGGCTGGCCAAGCGGGGGTTAGAAGTGACGGTCCTAGTCACCAATCTCACCGGACAGACCACAACCCTGGAGATGAACGGGGTGAAGGTCATCAAGGCCGGAAGGCTGGCTACCTTAGCCTCCACCCCCTTGAGCCTCTCTTTACCCCTCATAGTTCGCCGCCTGACGCCCGACATCGCCCATCTCCATTTCCCCTACCCTTGGGGTGAGTTGACCCATCTCTGGCTAGGTAGGGCCAGGAGAACGGTCATCACTTACCATAGCGACATCGTCCGCCAGAGGAGCCTACTTAGATTTTACGAGCCTTTCCTTTGGCGCCTCCTAGCCAAGGCCGACCGCATCATCGCCTCCAGCGACCATTATCTTAAAGGCTCCTTCTATCTAAGCAGACACGCGGACAAATCTACGGTGATCCCCTATGGTATCGACCTAAAGCGCTTCAGTTCCCCCCCAGCCGATGCAGAGGCGATAAGGAAAAGGCATGGTTCTCCTCTTCTCCTCTTCGTGGGGCGGCTCCGTTATTACAAGGGGCTCCAATACCTGTTGGAGGCTATGCGCGATATTGAGGCCAGGCTCCTGATAGTGGGCAAGGGCCCTATGGAGAAGGAATGGCTTAACCTGGCCACAGGACTGGGCTTGAGGAAAAGGGTGACATTCATGGGGGAGGTGCCCGAGGAGGAGTTGCCTCTCTACTATCACGCCTGTGACATATTCGTGCTCCCTGCATCAGAGCGGAGCGAAGCCTTCGGCATCGTGCAACTGGAAGCCATGGCTTGCGGCAAGCCGGTTGTTTGCACAGAGTTGGGCACGGGCACTAGTTATGTAAACATCGATGGTCTGACAGGCCTAGTGGTCCCTCCGCGCGATCCCGCCGCCTTGGCGGGGGCGATAGAGCGGCTATTGAGCGATCCAGGGCTACGGGAAGAGATGGGGCAACGGGCTAAGGAGCGGGTGGAGAAGGGATTCTCCCACCAGAGGATGATCGACAGCACACTGGCCCTTTATGAAGAGGTGCTCTCGACTTGATTTTTAGGATTGCGGGAGGTATGATAGCGAGACGATGAAGGCTTTGGTGACCGGGGGTGCAGGCTACATCGGATCCCACCTAGTGGATAGGCTTCTCGCCGATGGACACGAGGTGGTCGTCCTAGATGACCTCTCCGTGGGCAAAAAGGCCAATATCGAGCACCATCTAGGGGATAGGCGGTTTCGGTTCATCGAGGGGAGCGTTCTGAACCGTTCCCTGGTGAGGAAAGCCGTAGGTGGCTGCGACTTGATCTTTCACCTAGCCGCCGTAGTGGGCATCCCCTACATAATCGATGACCCCTTGCGCGGGATCCTCACCAATGTGGTGGGCACGGAAGTAGTCCTTGAGGCGGCCGAGGAAGCCGGTTGTCGTTTCATCTCCGCCTCCACTTCGGAGATATATGGCAAGAACGAGAAGGTGCCACTCTCTGAGGAGGGTGACAGGCTCTTAGGCTCAACCCGGGTCTCCCGTTGGTCTTACTCTACAGCCAAGGCCCTAGACGAGCATCTGGTCCTAGCCTACCACCAAAAGAGAGGGTTACCTGTTGTTATCCTCCGCTATTTCAACTCCTATGGGCCACGCCTCGACCCCCAAGGCTACGGGAGCGTGGTCGCCAAGTTCATCGGCCAGGCGGTAAGGGGAGAGCCCCTTACCGTTCATAGCGATGGGCAGCAGACCCGCTCCTTCACCTATATCGATGACACAGTGGAGGGGACAATCCTGGCGGCCAAATGCGAGGAGGCGAACGGCGAGGTCTTCAATATCGGACGGGAGGAGGAGACGACCATCCTCCAACTGGCTGAGATGGCGAAGAAGATCACGGGCTCTTCCTCCCGGATCATCTTCGTTCCTTATGATGATCTCTACGGCCCTCATTTCGAGGATCCACGACGCCGCCTGCCAGATACGAGTAAGGCGGAGCGGCTACTAGGCTTCAAGGCCCAAGTGCCCTTGGCCGAGGGCTTGAAAAAGACGGTAGCCTGGTTTAGGGAGAACCTTTAGCCAAAAGAATCGCCCCTAGCGGGGCAGGAGAGAAGTTTGAGGGTTCTGATCACCGGTGGAGCGGGCTTCTTGGGTTCGGCTCTGGCCAATCATCTGGTCAGAGAGAGACACCGCGTCTGGGTCCTCGACAATCTGAGTGCCGGAGACCCGGCCTCCTTGCATAAGGACATCTCCTTCACCCGCGGGGATGTCAGGGATATCCCCAGACTCTGGACGCTACTTAAGGGTATGGATTGCGTCTATCATCTGGCGGCCAGGGTCTCGGTGCCAGAGTCGATATTGTACCCGGTGGAGTATAACGATGTGAATGTGGGGGGAACGGTGAGCCTCATGACCGCAGCCCGGGATGCAGGTATCAAGCGGGTGGTCTTCACCTCATCGGGAACAGTCTACGGAGAGCAGAAAGAGCAGCCCATCAAGGAGACGGCTCGCCCCCACCCCCGTAACCCTTACGCGGTGACTAAGATAGCAGCCGAACATTACCTCTCCGCTATGGGGGGCCTCTATGGGATAGAGACGGTGATGCTGAGGATATTCAACGCCTACGGGCCAGGTCAAGCCGCGCCGCCCTCCCATGCCCCAGTGATACCCCAATTCGTTCGCCAGGCCTTGAGCGGGGGGTCGGTAGTCATCTTCGGGAACGGCGAACAGACCAGGGATTTCGTCTATGTGGATGATGTGGTACAGGCTTTGATCGCGGCAGCCACGGCCCAGGCCCAAGGGTTGATAATCAATATCGGTGCCGGGCGAGAGGTGAGCGTCAAGGGGCTGGTGAGAAGGCTGGAAGAGATACTGGGGCGTCGAGTGCCTTCCCTTTTCAGCACCGCTCAAGATGGTGGCGTCTCTCGCATGAGAGCCGACATCAGCCTAGCCCAAAGGGTATTGGGCTTCACTCCCCAGGTGACCATAGAAGAGGGGTTGGAGCTAATGGTGGCCCATTGCCAGAGGCTCCTCAAAGAGGAGACCGCTCGAAGGGCGAAGTAGATGCAGACTAGACTAGCAGTTTTCTGCGACAGAGTAATAGAGGCGGGCGGGCTGGTGGCAGCGATGGCCGTGCCCCTCTTCTTCAACATCTACAGCAGTCGGGTCTTCGAGCCCGATAAACTCGCCCTCTTGCGCTCCATCGCCCTGGTAATGTGTCTAGCCTGGATCATCAAGGCCCTAGAGGGAGGGGGCATAGGGGAGAGGGTGAAAGGCTTATTATCCTTGCCCCTGGTGATACCCACCTTGATCTTGGTGGGGGTTTACCTTCTGACCACCGCCACCTCCATCGTCCCCAGGGTTAGCCTCTGGGGCTCCTACCAGCGGCTGCAAGGGAGTTACACGACCCTTTCTTATGTAGTCATCTTCTTCTTGACCCTCCTAACCCTAAGGACTCGCCGGCAACTGGATCGCTTGGTTACGGTTATGGTTATCGTCAGTCTGCCAGTGGCCCTCTACGGCATCGTGCAGCATTTCAAACTAGACCCCCTGCCTTGGGTCGGGGATGTCACCTATCGCGTGGCTTCGAGCATGGGGAACTCCATCTTTGTGGCCGCCTATCTCATAATGGTCGTCCCCTTGACTCTGGGAAGGTTGGTGAGCGCTTTCCAAACCTTTTGGGAACAAACCCCTCCCTCTGCGAAGGAAACCATCGTCACTTTTCGACAGAGGGGAGGTTACATCTTCCTTCTCTTGCTCCAAGCCCTCGCTCTTCTCTACTTTTTATTCTATCTGATCTTTTTCCTCTCCGATGTGGAGTACATAGCGAGAGGGACGAGCTTCGCCCTTCTCTGGGGCTTTCTAGCCCTCTTTGTGCTCTCGGTACCCCTTCTCTCCTCGCTCTCCTCTCGATGGGGCGTCATCCCCGCTTCGCTCCGGGTGGCTAAATACCTCTTCCTCCTTGTGGCCCAGGGGTTGGCTCTCGTCTACTCCTTGCTCCTGATTTTCAAGTTGAATCACCTGGTCTATCGAGGGGAGATGGGTCTGGAACTCCTGGCCCTGGGAGGGGGGATGCTCCTCTTCATCGTCTCCTTTTGGTTCACCTTTCGAGAGGAGGCGGTGATCCCCCATTTTTTGGGAGTGTTATACACCTTTCTCCTTGCCCTGCAGTTGGCCTGTATCATCTTCACCCAGAGCAGAGGCCCTCTCATCGGGCTTCTAGCGGGGCTCTTCGTCTTCATATCCATCTTCGCCGTGAGACGGCGGATAGCCTGGCTCTGGTTGGGGGCTTTGGGCTTGGCCTCGGCAGGTGTCCTCTTTCTTGTCCTTTTCAACCTGCCGAATACCCCCCTGGCCTTCATGCGGGAACAGCCTTATATCGGCCGCTTGGGTCGGGTCTTCGAGACGGAGTCGGGCACAGGGAAGGTAAGAGTCCTGATCTGGGAAGGGGCTGTAGAGTTAATCGTCCCCCACGAGCCTTTAGGCTTGCCGCCAGACAGCCTGGATAGGCTCAATAGTCTTCGTCCCCTCATCGGCTACGGGCCGGAGTCGATGTACGTGGCTTTTAGCAAGTTCTACCCCCCAGAACTGGGTCATTATGAGGCCCGGAATAAGATGCCGGATCGCTCTCACAACGAGACCTTCGACGCTTTGGTGACCACGGGTTTCCTGGGCTTTCTAGCCTACATATTCCTCTTTGGCAGCCTCTTCTACTACGGCTTTAAGTGGCTAGGTTTCATCGGAAGCCGAAGCGAGAGGAACGTTTATGTTACTCTTTGGTCGATCAGTGGATTTCTGGGGGCTGTGGGACCTCGACTATTGGAGGGCACCTGGCGGCTTTCGGGGGTGGGACTGGCGGTAGGGCTAGTGAGCGGACTATTGGTCTATCTGGTGGCCCAAGGCCTCTTCAGCAGGGCCAAAGAGAGATCGAACCCTTATGAGCTGCTCTTAGTCTCTCTCCTCTCGGCCATCGTGGCCCATTTCGTAGAGATCCACTTTGGGATAGCCATCGCCGCCACGAGAACCTACTTCTGGCTTTACGCCGCTCTGTTGGTCATAGCCGGACGCCCTCTTTTGGAGGCTACGGCCCCGGAGGCAAAAACTCTTTCTACCAAAAGCAACCCCAGACGAAAGCGGAGGAAGAAAAGAGGAGTTCTAGAGACCCCTCCCAAGTCGTTCTGGCTGAAGGGGTTTGGCCCCCTCCTCCCCTACTCTCTCCTCGTGGCCTTTCTCCTGATCACTCTGACCTTCGACTTCCTAACCCCCGGCTTCGATCCCGCGGCTAAGGGGTTCAGCATCCCTTGGCTTTTCTTCCTCGTCTGGACCTTAGCCACCTGTTTCATCTTGGCTGAGATAGCGAGTGAAGCGGCCCCCCAGGGTGAGAGCCAGTTGCTCTCCCTCTTCGCTTATGGCCTTATCTCCTTGGGTCTTCCTCTGGTATTTGCTTTATCTCTGGGGAGGATGGTGAGTATCACTCCCTCAGTGACCACCATAGAGGAGGCAATAGATCTGGCCCGGAGAGGGACCGGGACGGTGATGATCTATTACTTAGCCACATTGGGGCTACTCTTCTTCTCTGCCCTGGCGTTGATGCGAGAGGGAGAGCGAGCCTTCGCTCCGGCCTCCTGGCCTCGAAGGGCCCTCTACCCCCTCTTTCTGACCTTAGTGGCCGTTCTTATCCTTACTACCAACATAAACCCCATCCGGGCCGACATCATCTATAAGCAAGGCCTGGAATGGGATCGCCGCCAGCAGTGGGACGCCAGCATAGCCATCTACGAGGAGGCGATTAAACTGGCCCCGGATCAGGATTGGTACTACATTTTCCTGGCCCGCTCCTTCCTGGAGAAGGCGAAAGCCACTCCGGAGGCTACCGCGCAACCGTTCTTCGAACCCCATACCCTGGGCGACCTTTTCAGTCTAACCCTAGAACAGATAGACGGGTTGAATAAAGGGAGCCTCATGATGAGTAGCCAACTAGTCCTAGAGAAAGCGAGGGCTATTAACCCCTTGAATACCGATCATCCAGCCAACTTGGGACGAATCTACAACGTCTGGGGTGGATTGACGAAAGACCCAGAAGAGGGGAGAGAGAGGTTGCTGGTGGCCCTAAACTATTACCAGGAGGCCACAACTTTAAGCCCCCATAACGCCCAACTCATGAACGAGTGGGGCCAGACCTACCAGGCCCTGGAGGATTACGAGAAGGCGATCGCCAAACTCCAGCAATCTTTGGCTCTAGACCCGGAATATGGGCAGACTTACCTACTCCTGGTCGATACCTACGCCGCTCAGGCCCATCAAGAGACCATGCTCACCGCCTCCGAAGAGGTCAAAGAGCATATCAATTTAGGCTACTTTTATATTCAAAAAGGGAACCTGGAGGGGGCTATTCAAGAGTTTCTGACGGCCGCAGAGTCGAGTGATGATTTCGGAACTCGTAGCCGGTTGGCTCTGCTCTTCTACCAGACGGGGCGTTTGGACGAAGCCCTAGCCCAGGCTCAGTTGGCTAGGGACCTGGCCAGCCGCACCGAGAGACCCTTCTGGGACGCTCTCATCGCCTATTGGGAGAGTTAGATGGGCAATCCACTTCTCATATTCGCTACCGCTTTGGCCCTAGCCGCGGGAGTCACGCCCCTCTTCCGGCGGGTAGCCGCCCGTACGGGGATGGTAGATCGGCCTGAGCCTCGCAAACTCCACCTCACCCCGATGCCGCTCCTTGGAGGAGTAGCCCTCTACCTAGCCTTCATCGTAGCCCTTCTCCTCTTTGGCGGACGCCGTTATGTATCGGAGTTGATCGGCATCCTAGTGGGCGCTACCCTGGTCTCCTTCCTAGGGATCTGGGATGATCGTTGGGGGATCAGGCCTCTTCTCAAGTTAGGGGGTCAAAGCCTGGCTGCTACCCTCCTCTTCCTCTCCGGAGTCCAGGTCGCTTTTCTCCATAACCCTACCCTCAATTTTGGGATAACCTTACTTTGGGTGGTAGGCATCACCAACGCCCTCAACCTCCTAGACAACATGGATGGTCTTTCAGGAGGGGTAGGGGCCGTAGCCGCAGCCTTCTTTCTCCTCCTGGCAGCCCTGAACGGTCAATATCTGGTGGGCAGCCTAGCCGCCGCCTTGTTAGGGGCCTGTCTCGGCTTCCTCTACTACAATTTGAATCCGGCCACCATATTCATGGGGGATGCGGGCAGCCTCTTTCTGGGCTTCGTCCTGGCGGCAGTGGGGATAAAACTCCGCTTCCCCGGCCATCCAGACAAGATCACCTGGATGATCCCGGTCATCGTCCTGGGTATCCCCATCTTCGACACCACGCTAGTGGTCATCTCCCGCCTCAGGCGAGGGCTTAACCCTATCACTAACCCGGGAAAGGATCACCTCTCCCACCGCTTAGTAAAGATGGGCCTCTCCCAGAGGGAAGCGGTGATGGCCTGCTACCTTTTCTGTGGAGCCTTGGGGATCATAGCCACCTTCATTATGCAAGCCCGGCTGGTGGAAGCCTATACCCTGGGGGGAGGCGTGGCCCTAGCCGGACTTTTCGGATTGGTGAGGCTGGAGCAGGTAGAGTTGGATGAGCCGTGGAGGTAGTTATGTTTAATCAACTGAAGGGAAAGATCGAAACGAAGAAGGCTCACATCGTAGTCATCGGACTGGGGTATGTGGGCTTACCCCTGGCGGTGGAGTTCGCCAGGAGTGGCTTTCGGGTGACGGGATTGGATGTAGATGAGGAGCGGGTGGCTTCTGTTGGTGCGGGCAAGAGTTACATCGGCGATGTCCCCTCCGAAGATATCTCAGAGCAGGTAAAGCGAGGGAGACTCACCGCCACGGTTGAGTACGATGTTCTGAAGGAGGCGGATATCATCTTCATCTGCGTCCCTACCCCCTTCACCGAGGCCAAAGCACCGGATCTCTCGTATATCATCACTGCTTCCCGGGGCATCGCCGAACGGCTGAGCCCTGGACAGCTGGTGATCCTGGAGAGCACTACCTATCCCGGCACCACCGAGGAGGAGGTGTTGCCCCTGCTTGAATCCTCAGGCCTCAAGGTGGGCGAAGAGTTCTTTCTCGCCTTTTCCCCCGAGCGGGTCAACCCCGGAGACCGAGAGCACACAGTGAAGAACACCCCAAAGGTAGTGGGGGGACTCACCCCTCGGTGTGCGGAGTTGACCAGGCTTCTTCTCTCCGCCATCACGCCGGAGGTGCATCTCGTCTCCTCTCCTCGGTCCGCAGAGATGACCAAACTCTTGGAGAATATCTACCGCAGCGTCAACATCGCCCTCATCAACGAACTGGCCAAACTGTGCGAACTGATGGGGATAGATATCTGGGAGGTGATCGAGGCCGCCAGCACAAAACCGTTCGGGTTCATGCCTTTCTATCCCGGGCCTGGCGTGGGTGGACATTGCATCCCGGTAGATCCCTATTTCCTCTCCTGGAAGGCGAGGGAATACGACTTCTACACCAAATTCATCGAGTTAGCCGCCGAGGTGAACCAGAGCATGCCCTACTTCGTCTGTAACAAGATCGGTGATGCGCTAAATAGACGAGGGGAAACCTTACAAGGGGCTAAGATCTTGATTTTGGGGGTGGCTTTCAAGAAGGACGTAGATGACGCTCGGAATTCGCCCGCCAAGAGGGTGATCGAACTACTCCTGGCGCGCGGCGCGACGGTGAATTACAACGACCCTTATATCCCACTCTTTCCCGTGGGGCCTGATCTCTTCCATCCAGGCGAGTTGACCTTGGAATCGATGCCCCTCTCGGAGGGACTCCTAAAGGAGCAAGATTGCGTGGTCATCGTAGCGGGGCATAGCCTGTACGACTACGCCTGGATAGTGGCCCACGCTCCCCTGATAGTGGATGCTGTCGATGCTACAAGACATGTGATCAGCAACCGAGATAAGATCGTGAGGCTCGGGGTTCCCTCTAAAGGAAAGGAGGAGGTGTAGGCTGGTGCAAAGAAGTAAGCCCAAATGGCTATCAACCCTATCTCTGACTTCGCTGGTCGGGCTTTCTCTAACGGTTCTCGCCTCTTGCGGAAGGGCGAGATCAGGCTCCTCCTCTTCGATGACGAGGCTCCTATGACGGCGAATAACTTCGTCTTTTTGGCACGCCAGGGTTTCTACGACGGCTGCACCTTCCATAGAGTGATCCCTGGGTTTGTGGCTCAGGCTGGCGACCCCACGGGCACGGGTAGCGGTGGCCCAGGCTATACCTTCCCCGATGAGTTCAGCCCTTCCCTCAGCCACGACTCGGCCGGCATCCTTTCCATAGCCAACGCGAGGTCCGATACCAACGGCAGCCAGTTCTTCATCACTTACGCTCCTCAGCCCCACCTCGATGGCCGGCATTCCATATTTGGCAAAGTGGTGGAGGGGACGGAGGTTCTCCTCTCCCTCACGCCTCGGGACCCCGCAGCCGACCCCGACGCGCCCCCGGGGGATGAGATCCGCACCATCGTTATCGAGGAAGAGTAGGTCGGTGGAGGAAGCCTCGGTGAGATGGCACTTTCCTACGACGGTCAAGCGGTTTCTGGCGTTCCTCTTGGCGTTCTCCATCACGGTGTTCATCTTTCTCTTCCGTGACCGCCTGGCCGGCTATGAGAGGTACGGGTATCTGGGCGTTTTCCTGGTGAACCTCCTGGGCAGTGGTACGGTGATTCTGCCCGTACCTGCCCTTCTGGTGGTTTACCTAGGAGGGGGGGTCTGGAACCCACTTGTAGTGGGGCTGGTAGGTGGGTTGGCTAGCGCTCTGGGGGAACTCACGGGGTATCTCCTCGGTTACAGCGGCCAGGGGCTCATCGAGAACCAAGCCCTCTACACACGGATGGAAGGTTGGATGAGGAGGAACGGCTTTCTTACCATCCTCATCCTCTCCATCATCCCCAACCCGGTCTTCGATGTGGCAGGCATGGCGGCGGGGGCGTTGCGCTTCCCCCTGAGGTTGTTTTTTCTCTCCGCCCTCATCGGCAAGAGCGTTAAGATGATAGCCCTGGCCTACGCCGGTTTCTACTCCCTCGCCTTTATGGAGAGGTTTATAAGATAGCACATTCAAGGAGGCTAGGCGGCAGGCTCAGAGCGTTGGAGTGCCTGTTTGCTCTTTACTCCAACGGCTGGAGAGTGTCTTGATCGCTCCGGAAGCGATAGCAGCCCTAAGACTTTTGGATCGCCGCTCTACTGCGCTGCTATCGCTCGGCCATGATAAAGGGGCGAGGAAACCCCGCTGGCATAGGGGAGTCCTCTTCGCTTCAATGAGGCGCTTCCGCTATCCGAGGTCCTTAGAACCTGCTAGCTCTTCGTCAAATAGTGTGGTAGTGGGGCCCTGCGTCTATGGTTGATCTCCGGTTACTCATCAGGATGCACAACCTGAGGTTCTCCACATCGCGATAGCCGTAGGCGACCCGTGTGATTGTCTTGATGCGATTGTTCTTCCCCTCCAAGAAGCCATTGGTGAGGCGATGGTCGAAGTAGTTGAGGATCTCCTCTCTCCAGTTGGTGAGCATAGAGGAGAGGGCTTTGAACTCTGGGGGACCCTCCCTCATCGCTCGCTTTTCCCAGAGGAGCAGCTCCCTCTCAGCGCTCTTGCGGTCTGGGAGCCTATACCAAGCCCGGAAGGCCTCCTTGAGGCTCCAGGCCTCAGCCAGTTCAGGGTAGGAAGCCAGGAGCTCCCCTAGAGCCTTGCTCTTCTCCTTGGAGAGCCTCTCTGCACCTTTCAGCAAGAGGTAACGCTTGCGATAGAGAGGAGACTTCCTTTGGGCTTGCCAAGGGGGGTGGGATGTGGTATTATGAGAACACGAGGTTGAGAGGAGGCTTTTCAACCGAATAATGAGACCCGGTGTCGAGGTGACCCTGACCGAAAGGCTGGGCTGAAAAGGGGGAAGTCCGGTGCGAGTCCGGCGCTGTCCCGCAACTGTGATGGGGCGTTGCTCCTAAGCCAGGATACCTGCCTCCACCGAGTTCCAAGAACCTTCGAGAGAAAGGGGGCGGGATCATGCTGGTCAGAGAAACTTAGCCCCCTTGTGTAAGCAAGGGGGCTTAAATTTTACAGGAAATCTCGTAGGGGCTTTGGCCCACGGAGGAAAGAGTGAAAAATAAGAAGGTGGTTTTCGCCCTAGGGTTGATGGTTGTTTTGATGTTGGTTGTGGGTTGCGCTCAGGCTACACCGACCATTGCGCCACCCACGCCCACCATTGCCCCTCCAACCCCTACAACTCTCCCACCGACTCCCACTGAAGTGCCAACTATCAGTGTGGTGGATGATGCTGGGCGCGCGGTGGAGGTCACGGGGGTGCCGGAGCGGATTATATCTTTGGCTCCCAGCAACACGGAGATCCTCTTCGCCCTAGGTCTAGGGGATAAAGTGGTGGGGGTCACCGATTTCTGCGACTACCCAGAAGAGGCCCAAGAGATAGAGAGGGTGGGGGGTATAGAGCCCAACCTTGAGAAGATCGTGGATTTAGAGCCAGACTTGGTGCTCTACATAGGAGGCGCAGCCCAGTTGGAGAAGACCCAAACGATGAAGGATCTGGGCTTGACCGTGCTGGTACTGGCTCCCTTAGACATCGAGGGTATCTTCGCTGACATCGAGTTAGTTGGGCGCGCCACGGGGACCGAGGATGAGACCGCTAACCTGGTGAGCGAACTGAGGGCCCGGATGGATGAGGTGCTCTCACGAGTGGCCCCGGTAGAGAGGCACCCATTGGTCTTCTACGAACTGGATGCCACAGATCCCACACGACCTTGGACCGCTGGCCCGGGTTCCTTCATCGATGCTCTGATAACCATGGCCGGTGGTGTCAACCTTGGAGCGAGCGCAGAGATGGAATGGGCCCAGTTCAGCACCGAAGAGATCATCGCCCAGGATCCAGAGATCATCATCCTTGGCGACGCTAATTACGGGGTGACTGTGGAGTCGGTCGAGGAGCGCCCTGGATGGGGGGTGATGACCGCTGTCAAGGAGGGAGCGATCTACCCCATCGACGATACCCTGGTCAGCCGTCCGGGGCCTCGCATCGTCGATGGCTTGGAGGAGTTGGCCAGGATAATACATCCTGAGATTTTCAAGTGAGGTTTGGGGCTAG
>DFBK01000095.1:24705-32838 GCA_002366595.1 Anaerolineales bacterium UBA3082
CTAGCCCTGGGAGAGAGGCTTTGGTAAAGAAATCACTGATCGTCCTTCCCTTTCTCAGCGGGGTTCTCATCCTGGGCGTGGTATTGGCCGCCTCTTTGGGGGCGGTGGTGGTGCCCTTCGATCAGGTAGCGCGGCTGCTTCTGAGCCGCCTGCCAGGGGTGGATATCTCTCCTACCTGGTCGGAGGGGATGGAGGCTATCATCCTACAGATCCGTCTGCCCCGGGTGGCTGCCGCCCTGGTGGTAGGTTTCGCCCTGGCGGCAGCCGGGGTGATCTTCCAGGGGCTTTTGCGGAACCCCATGGCCGACCCCTATATCATCGGCACCTCCGGAGGGGCTGCACTAGGGGCCACCGTGGCCCTGCTCTTACCGCTGCAGGTCGTCTGGTACGGCTTCACCTTGGTGCCTTTGGCCGCTTTCGTGGGGGCCCTAGTAGCGGTGCTAGTGGTCTATAACCTAGCTCGGGTGGGGCCCCGAACGCCGGTGACCACTCTGCTTCTGGCCGGCTTCGCGGTCAGTTCCATGTTGGCGGCGGTGATGTCCTTTCTCATGATGTTAAGCGGCACAGGGCTTAGGCGCATAATCCTCTGGACCATGGGCGGGTTAGGAGGGGGGCGGTGGGAGCAACTGATGATCATCACCCCCTTGATCCTTCTGGGAATGGGCTGGAGTTACCTCTACGCTGGCGACCTGAACGCCCTCGCCTTAGGGGAGGAGCAGGCGGCCTATGTGGGAGTGCCAGTTGAACGGCGCAAACTGACCCTCTTGATCCTGGGCTCCCTCCTTACGGCGGCGGCTGTCTCTGTAAGTGGATTGGTGGGCTTTGTGGGGCTAGTGATCCCCCATGTGGCACGGCTGATCTTGGGCCCAGATCATCGTTTGCTCCTACCTGCCGCAGCGCTCCTGGGAGGGCTCTTTTTAGTCCTCTCGGACCTTTTGGCTCGGCTCCTCCTAGCGCCTGCGGAGTTGCCGGTAGGGGTCATCACCGCTCTAGTTGGTGCTCCCTTTTTCATCTATCTTTTGCGGCGCAGTAAAAGGGAGTATGGCTTCTGAAGGGAGAGGTCATGTCTGAAGGGAGATATATCCTTGAGGCGCGAGAGGTGGATTTTTCCTATTACGATGGCCTGGTCATCAAAAGCGTGAGTCTGGGTTTGAAAAAGGGGGATATCGTGGGCCTTATCGGCCCCAACGGTTCCGGGAAGACGACCTTGCTCAGGCTCCTGAGTGGTTTCTTGCCCCCCAAATCAGGAAGCGTTCGCCTCTCGGGGCGGGATCTAGGGCAGATGAGCCGCCGGGATATCGCCCGCCTCATCGCCGTGGTGCCCCAGGAACTGGAGATGCTCTTCTCTTTCTCTGTCTGGGAGATGGTGATGATGGGGAGGACGCCTCATGCCCCTCGCCTGTGGGGAGCGGGACGACGGGATAGGGAGGTGGTAGAGCGAGTGATGGAGCGGGTAGGCATCCAGCACCTGGCTCAGAGGCCCTTCCAGGAACTCTCCGGGGGTGAGCGGCAGAAGGTGATAGTGGCCATGGCCCTGGCCCAAGAGCCGGATGTCCTCCTCTTGGACGAGCCCACGGTGCACCTGGATATAAACCATCAGGTGGAGGTCTTAGAACTCTTGAGGAGGCTTAACAGGGAGTCCGGTCTTACGGTGCTGGCCACCATGCATGATCTCAATTTGGCGGCCCTCTATTTCGACGATTTGGTATTGCTTAACCAGGGAGAGATAGTTAGCCAGGGGACTCCTGAAGAGGTCTTGCAGGAAGCGAACATCCTCCGGGTCTTTGAGGCCTCGGTGGAGATCCAGAAACATCCCACCCTTGGTGTGCCCCATATGGTGATCCTCCCCCCGCCCCGTTGATGCCCCCGGTAAGGAACTTGACATCTCAAATCGATGGGTGTATCCTTTCTTTGACCCTGGGGCGGAGTGGATTTTGCTCAAACTTGTCTGGGAAGCCAGCATAGTTCTGGTAGTTTTTTCCTTAGTCGCCTGCAGCGAGCCTCCTTTTGAAGGGGTGACGCCGGAATCGGTGGTGACCCTGACGCCCACCAGCGAGTTCAACCCTCCGACAGCAACGCCATCCCCGATCTTGAGGCTGACGCCTACCAGTGAGTTCAACCCTCCGACAGCGACGCCCTCCCCGATCTTGACCCCTGAGGTTCATAGGAGTTTCATCCCTCTAGCGGTCGTCCCGGAAAGGAGCGAGAGGCCCCAAGGGAACCCCTCGACCTCCACCCCGCGAGGCGCGATACTAGCCCTAATAGCCTCCCCATCCCCCGCCCCAACCGCTACGCCCACAGCGATAAGAGATCTCCTCCCAGATGGCGTGTTACGGGAGACCACGGTGCCTATACTGATGTACCATCATGTGGGGGAACCCCCTCCGGGGGCTGATGCCATCCGGCGAGACCTCACCGTTTTACCTAGTGAGTTCGAGGCTCAATTGGCCTACTTATCTGAGGAGGGGTACCAAACGATCCACCTGAGCGATCTAATCATGCATCTACAGATGGGGAGCCCTCTCCCCCCCAAGCCTATAGTCATCACCTTTGACGATGGGTACCACGACGCCTTCACCAACGCCTATCCCCTCTTGAAGGAGTATGGGTTCGTGGCTACTTTCTTCATCATCACCCAACTCGCTGATGAGGGTCGAGAGGATTATCTCTCCTGGGCGGAGATAAAGGCCCTTCACGCTGCGGGGATGGAGATAGGGAGCCACACCTACACCCATCCGGACTTGAGAGAGCAACCCTACGACTATGTCGTCTGGCAGGTTCTGGGGTCCAAGGAGGCGATAGAGGCACGCACGAAGGGGCCAGTGCGCCTATTCTCCTACCCTTCGGGAAAGTATGACGAGCAGGTGGTGGAGGTCCTCAAGAGCACGGGGTACTGGGGAGCGGTCGCTGTTAGTCAGGGAGCCCATCAATCTTCGGATCGCACCTTCAAGTTGCAGCGCATCCGGGTGCGGGGCAGTTACAACCTTCGGGATTTCGCTTACTGGTTGAACTACTGGCTGGAAGACTCAGAGTAGAGGCACACCTCCTCTGGGTTCTCTATCCTCTCAGGGAGTTCTTCGATAGTGAGGCCCAGGAGGGGATGAACCAGGTTTGGGGCTATCTCCTTGAGGGGAACCAGGACGAAGGCCCGCTCTGCTAGGCGGGGGTGGGGGATAACCAGGTCTGGGGAATCGAGGATAAGGTCATCATAGAAAAGGATATCGATATCTATAAGTCTAGGGCCGAAACGGAGAGTCCGTTTCCGGCCCAGATTTTTTTCCATAGTTTTGACCAACTCCAGGAGAGCCTGAGGAGCCAGTTCTGTCTCTACGGAGCAGACGCAGTTGAGGAACCTGGGTTGGTCTTTATAGCCCACCGGTTCCGTCTCGTAGAGAGAGGATACCTTGAGTATCCTCGCCTCCTGCCCCAGCATCTTGAGGGCAGAGGCGATGTTTGCTTCTCGGTGGCCCAGGTTTGACCCCAGGCTCAGGTATGCTGTAGCCATCTTGTGATACCCAGTGTAGGGGCGGGGCTTGTCCCCGCCCGGATTCGGGAGTTCACCAGGACCTCCCCTACACAAATATCTCCTGTGTCTGGTTGGATTACCGCCTATCCCTCGGGATCCCGTAGGGAAAGGCGCCAATCCAGGAGCGGTCATCTATTCAATGGGGATCTCTTTGTGGGGCCAGTAAGAAACCTCTGACGCCACCGCGAGGGGCGAGTACAGACTTCGGTGTACAGTCGAGTCTTGTCCCTATTAATCCTTGACCCTCTCTATCCTCGCTCCTAAGGCCCTGAGTTTTTCGTCTATCCTTTCGTATCCCCGGTCTATCTGGCCGATATTCTTGATGACGCTTTGCCCTTCGGCGCAAAGGCTGGCCACCACCAGGGCCATCCCTGCCCTGATGTCAGGGCTCTCCATAACCTCGCCGTGAAGCCTAGCCGGCCCCACTACCACTACCCGGTGAGGGTCACAAAGTATGAGGCGGGCTCCCATAGCGATCAGTTTGTCCACGAAGAACATCCTGCTCTCATAGAGTTTCTCGAAGAAAAGAACCGTTCCCTCCGCCTGGGTGGCCACCACAATGGCCACGCTCATCAAGTCAGCGGGGAAGCCTGGCCAGGGGGCATCGTCTATCTTAGGGATGGCCCCATGAGCGTCGGCTACCACCTTAAGGGAAGTGTGGTGGGGCACGAAGAGGTCGTTACCCCTAACCTCTACCTCGATGCCCAACCTTCGGAAGACGAGGAGTATCATCTTCAGATGGTCGGGTTGACCGTTCTTAATGAGGAGTTCCCCTCCGGTGACGGCGGCGCAGGCGATGAAACTTCCCACCTCTATATGATCGGGCTCGATCTCGTACTCGCCACCGTGCAATCCATCTACCCCTTCTACGACCAAAGTATTGGACCCCAGTCCTGAGATCTTGCCCCCTAGCCGGTTAAGGAAGCGGGCTAAGTCTTGGACATGGGGCTCAGAAGCGGCGTTGCGGATGACCGTGGTCCCCTGGGCCAGACAGGCGGCCATGAGGGCGTTCTCCGTCCCCGTGACGCTGGCCTCATCCAAAAATATCTCCCGCCCTACAAGTCCAGTGGTCTTCATCTCATAATGGGAGCCCACCTCGATCTGAGCGCCCAGGGATCTGAGAGCCATGAGGTGGGTGTCTAACCTTCTTCTCCCGATGACATCGCCGCCGGGTGGGGGCAAACTGACGCCTCCACAACGGGCTAGAAGAGGGCCCGATAGGAGGATAGAGGCCCGGATCCTCCGCGTTAGTTGGGGATCGATCTCCCTGCTCCTCACATTACGGGCGCGAAGGGTCAACTCTCTGTCGCCCAATCTATGAATCTCCACCCCCAGGTGGGCCAGGATCTCCAGCATCGTTTCCACGTCCTTGATCTGGGGGAGGTTACGGATGACCACCTCTTGATCGGTGAGGAGGGTGGCGGCCAGGATGGGCAAGGCTGCGTTTTTGTTACCACCAGGGGTTACTCTCCCTTGTAGCGGGTATCCACCTTTGATAATAAACCTATCCATAATTAGAACCCTTCGAAGAATCTAGGCCATTTGCTTTTTGGGCAAGACAGATAATAGAGGTGCCGAAGGGGAGGTTTAAGAAACGGAGGAGTGCCGCCTCCAGCCAGCCCACACCGCTAAGAAAGGTGTTCAGAAGAGGAGGAGCGGGCTCCATCTCTACCTGATAGGCTTCCTCATCGGTATCCGGCGCTTTGATTTGGGGCTTCCTCCCCGACAGCCGCTCCCAGAGGAGGCGGAGGAGAGCCAAGGGAAAGACGAAGAAATTGTTATAGGTGGTGCGCCGGGGGGTGAAGCCCACGCTCTCTAGTTTCTCATGAAGTTCACTCTTGGTATAGCGGCGGTGGTGTTTATTGATCTCGTCGTTGGCGCTCCAGAGCCAGCCGAAAGCGGGGACGGTAGTCACCAAGAACCCCCCGGGAGCGCAAACACGGTGACATTGGCGAAGGACCAAAAGGTCGTCCTCACAATGCTCGATCACATCCAAGGTCGCTACCAGATCGAAATTCTGGTCCGGGAAGGGCATCTCCTCGGCAGAGGCGAGTCTAGCCTCATACCCCCTCTGGTGGGCGACCTTCAGGGGTTTGGGGTTATTATCGATGCCTAAAACCCGCCCATACCGGCCCAGGTGGTGGATCATGTTCCCCGCTCCGCATCCCACATCCAAGATTTCAAGGTCACGGCGAGGAAGGGTTCGGTCCAGCAGGGCGAAGAGAGCCCTGGTGCGGCTGGCGAACCACCAGTGGGCATCTTCCTCTAGTTGTTCAGGGGTTAGAGCCTTCGACTTAACTTCGCATCCCATCGATTAAAGATTATATCACAGGATCTTCACCATCTCCAAGAGGCGGTATGCCTCTTCTAGGACCTGCTCTTCAGTTATGAGGCGCACACAGGGGTGGCCCTCTAGTTCTTCTGGGGTGTAGTCCAGGCGGTTACAGGGGATGCAACTCAGATCAGAGATGACCACTCGGTGGCGTCTCAGGTTCCCCCAAGGACCGAAGGTGCGGTGATCGACGGGGCCGTAGAGGTGTATCGTGGGGACGCCCTGGGCTACGGCCAGGTGCATGGGGCCGCTATCGACCCCGATGACCAAATCGGCACGGGCCATGAGGCCCGCCATCTCCCCCAGGGTCGTCTGACCGGCGGCGATTACGGCCTCGCTTCTCATATGGCTGGCTATCTCTCGGGCTAAGCCCTCCTCCCGGGAGGAGCCGGTGATGAGAAGGCGGGCCTTATATCTCTCCATCAAATGATCCCCTACCTGGGCGAACCCCTCAGCCCTCCAAAGTTTCACCGGGGCACCAGCCCCAGGGTGAATGATTATGAGTGGGGTTTCAGGCTCGACACCTCGCTCCGCAAGGTATCGAGTAGCAAATTTGTTATCCTCGGCCGAGGGGTTAAATTCTAAAGGGCCAGCCTCTTTGATAGGGGGTCCCTTTCGTTGGCAAGCCGCTCGTACGAGGGTCAGGTTCTGCTCCACCTCGTGACGCCCTGGCGTATAAGGGACTGGCTGGGTGAGGAAAGGGCGCAGTTCTGGTAGGGCATAGCCTACTCGCTGGGGGATGCCAGCCCAGTAGGCTAGAAGGGCTCCCCACCAGTGGTCGAAGCGGAGAATGAGGGCTAAATCGTACCCCTGCTCCCGCAGGAGACGAGCATACCTCCTCAGGAGAGTGTAGGGCTGAAGGAAAGAGGGCTTGGGCTGACGGGTGAAACCGGGAAAAGGGCATACTAGAACCTGGTCTACGTTGGCGTTTCTTTCCATCAGTTCCGAGCCCCAAGGCCCCACCAGAGAGGTTATATGGGCCTGGGGGCAGTGGGCGCGGAGCAGTCGAAGGGCAGGGGTGGTGAAAAGGAGGTCGCCTATATGATCGGGCCGAATGAGGAGGATGCGGGAGATTCGAGAGGGCCTTCGAGCCCGGGGCAGGAAAGGGACTGAGTAGTGGGCGAGGGCTCGTAAGGCTATCCGTCTAAGCCACTTCCTCATACACCTGTTCCAAAAGGGGGGTGATGAGTTTCCAATCGTATTTTTGGGCCAGGCGGCGAGCAGCCACCCCTAGGCCTTTCCTCCGCTTCTCGTCGCCCCACAGATCTATCACCAGACGGGCGAAATCCGAAGGGTTATCAGCGATGACTAACTCCTGGCCCGTGGTCTTGATCCCCTCACAACCCAAGGAGGTAGAGACTATAGCCTTGCCCATAGCCATGGCCTCCAACACCTTGAGGCGGGTTCCTCCTCCCATGCGAAGGGGAACCAGATAGATGTTGGCCCGAGCGATGTAGGGTCGCACGTCGGGGACGAAGCCGGTCACTATGACTTGTGGATCTTGGAGGAGGGGAGAGAGCCGAGGCGAAGGGTTCCTTCCCACCACTAAGAGCCGGACTTGCGGAAGCCTCCCTTTCACCAGAGGCCAAACCCGCTCGAAGAACCAAAGAACGCCATCCACGTTAGGGCGGAAATCCATCTTCCCGGTGAAGACCAGGCTGCCATCGCTCTCTCCCTCCCCGGGCTGATAGTATCGGGGGTCTACACCGTTGGGGACAACGCTCACCGGGAGGCCCGGAACCAGGCGTCGGAGGGCCCCTTTATCGACCTCGGAGACCGCTACCACCTGATCTACTCGGCGACAAGCCCATGCTTCGTAGCGACGGAGTTTGCGCCACTGAACGAGGGAGTATACCGCTCCCAGCCAGCGGAGATGTCGAAGATCTGTTTCAAAGGCCCGCTTCTGTAAGAGGTATTCGGCGTTGATGTCGTCGAAGATCAATCGAGGGGGTCTATGCGATTCAATGACCGTAGGGATGTATCTAGCCATCTCTATCGCTTCCATCTGCACCAGGTCGAAATTTTCCTTTTGCAGGAAGGCCTTTAGTTTAGACTCGAACTCCGATGAAGGGAGCCGCAAGGCCATATCGGGCCGGGGCGAAAGGAGAGTGGAAAGGAGGCGTTGTGGGGTGGAGCGATGGGGGGTGGGGAGGGTCTCGATTTGTGAGCACAGGTCGAGGAGGGGCCCAGCCTCCGCTAAATCGCTTTCCTTGCTAGAGAAGGAAAGAAGGTGGATCTCGTGCCGGGGAGCCAGGTTCTTGATAAGGTTGAAACT
>DFBK01000056.1 GCA_002366595.1 Anaerolineales bacterium UBA3082
TAGAAGTTGGGTTTGGCTCCGTAGATCACCTCATCGTCCCGACCAGCCACGATCACTTTCCCGCTGGCGGCGGCGAGGACGGGCGTACCCTCTTCGTTTTGGAACTCCACGCCGTGATGGATGCGATACCTTCCCCCTCCGGTGGAGCCGTAGGGGTAGAAGCGGTCCACATGTTGCTCCCCTTGGGGACCGATGGGCCGACTCAACCAATAGCCCCCAGACCTTTCTGATGTGGGGGTAGGTGTTGGGGTGACGGTGGGGAGGGCCGTGGGTGTGGCTGTAGGGATGGCTGTGGGTGTGGCAGTGGGCGTGGCAGTGGAGGGGGGAGACAAAAGGGCAACGCTCTCCAGCAGGTGGCCTTGCGCGAAGGCCACAAGGATGACGGCGCTGGATAGAATAATCGCCCCGGTCACCACGGTGATCAGGGCTCCGTGATACTTGCTCTTCTCACTCATCGGTATCTATCCGGAGCCCAGTCGCAGGTGAATGGGATAGCGATGAGGGAGCGTGACCATCAAGGTCCCCAAGAGATCCGCTCCTCAGCCCACTCGAGCCCTGGGTCCCCCTGGAGGGCGAAGAGTCTGCGCGGATCGCTCCCATCGGCGTTCATGCTCCAGATCTCCCAGGAGCCGGTGCGGTTGGTGAGAAAAGCGATATGTTGACCGTCGGGGGACCAAGTGGCCAGGCCGTCTTGAGCCGAGTTGTTAGTGAGTTGCTGTCGTCCTCCGCCGGTGGAACTCACCTTCCATATCTCCCAATCGCCATCGGCAAGGGACATATACAGCACCTGATTCTCGAAGCCATCTGTAGCCCGGTCCTGGGCATCATCGCTGATGCGCGTGGCGTCGCCTCCTCCTGCACCGATGGTGTAGATGCCACAGGCGTTTCCTGTCCCCCAATAGTCGCAGGTGGTGAAGACTATGCGATTGCCAACCCAGACGGTGTATCCTGCGCCGCGTACGTTCGTCTCATCAGGGCCCTTTATCGGCTCCCCCTCCTTTGGGGGAGGATTTAGATCGGAGAGGATTTTCACTACCCTCTTTCCGGTGTTGAAGACGAAGACGATGCGGGAGCCATCGGGGGACCAACTGGGCCAAGAATCTTCATAGTGCTGGCTCACCTTCCGGTGCTGCCCAGCCGTATTATCAGGGTTGATTTGGATGATTTGAAGATCTAGATAATTACGCAACTCGCCGTTGGCTGCCAGCCGTTCTCCTGAAGGGTCGAAATCCGGCTGATGCATACGATTCCAGATCTTTTGACGCCCCGAACCATCTATATTGGCTATGTAGGTTTCGTAACCGCCGGCTTCGTGGGTGGTGAAAGCGATGCGGCCCGATAGAGCCGGCTGGGGGGGAGGGGTGGCTGTGGGTGTTGATGTTGCGGTGGGGGTGGCTATGGGCGTCAAAGGCGGGGTGGGCGTAGGTGTAGGAGCTTCGGCCACCACCTCTTGAATGTGGATGCTCCTGAGCATCGCTTGGAAGATGGGCCAGGCTACACCTTTCCAGGTATCGGTGGGGGCCAGGGCCCAGAGGGCATAGAGCCTAGAATGCCAGACTATGGCCGCTATATAGACCCGAGAGGGGGAGGGAACCGCCTCCCCGCTCATCTCTCCATGGACAGAGGCCCATTCTTGCCCGCTTATGTAAGCGGGCTCTATCTCGCCCACTTGGGTACCCGGCGGCAAGGTGGCTATCCTCTCTTCTAGAGCCTGGGTGTTGGTCATCTCCGTTTCCAGGGGCCGGGAGGCGAAGATAAAAACGCTTCCCGCTAGGTGCTCCAGAGCCTCTTCGCTCTCGGCGAAGATGGTCTGATTCTCCTGTTCATCGAGGACCCAGGTATCGGGGTAGAATATGCTTAGCCCCAGGTCGGCCCTGAGATAGGAGGCGAAGGTTACCGCTGGCGGAGGCGGACCAGCGCACTCTCTGAGACCCTCCTGGGCCGCGGCCAGATGAGGGTCGATGACCAGGGCTTGCTGGAACTCGGGAATAGCCTCCTCGCATCGTTCCAGGGCCAAGTAGGTCTCTCCCAGTTTTAGGTGAGCCAAGGCGTTTTGGGGATCTGCGGCCGTGGCCATCTGGTAGCGGGCGATAGCCTCCTCTAGTTGGCCCTGGAATACCAACTGATCGCCTAAGGCTATCAGTTCCTCTGCACTAGGGGTGGCCGTCATCGTCGGGGTGGGGCTCTCTTCCAAGGGGGGCGTAGGGGTGGGAGTGGCTGTGAAGCCGATTCGGCGTCCCAAAAGGTCACTGAGGGCGGAACTTATGGGGTGGCTAGAGATGAGATAATCCGTGGCCCCTATTGCGGCAATGGAGAGACAGCAAGCGAGGATTAGACCAAGGGGGATGAGGGCTAGGAGACCTCTAGAGATGCCGCGGCGGCGAGGCCGTAGTTCTGGAGAGGTAGGAGGTTTTAGAGGCTGCTCGGGCAGGGAAGCAACAGGGCCCCGCGGAGCCTCTTTAGAAGGAGGCGTCCCTCCAGCCTCCCCGGGGGGCTCGGCTCTGACCCATCGGGTCCCATCGTGAAAGTACCATTTTCCAGATTGAACGCCTATCATCCAGTAACGGCCTTGAGAATCCTGAACCTTGAGCCCCTCTAATTGGGCTTTGAACTCCTCTTGGCTAATGGCTCCGGCATCGAACCTTCCCTTCAGTTCGTAGAACCTCTCTTCCGCTTCTTTGAAGTCCATCCTCGCCCTCCTTGACACCTTACGGGCAAACCCTCCAAACGTCAACCGTCTCCTCATAAAGTAGGTGACCGCTTTGGGGTATTTTCAACCTTTAGACCGCCAAAAATCTTAACATGAAAGCGTAGGGATAGCAAGGTCGTCTCTTCTGTGCTAGAATGTTTGAGGAGGGGTTATGCGTTTTGATATCTTAACCCTTTTCCCGGAGATGTTTGTGGGCCCCTTCCGGGAAAGCATCGTGGGGAAGGCGATGGAGGCCGGGCTGGTTACAGTAGTCGTTCATAATTTACGTGACTATACCACCGATAAGCACCGCACCACCGATGATGCTCCCTACGGTGGCGGCGGGGGGATGGTGATGAAACCGGAGCCTATCTTTCAGGCGGTGGAGAGAGTGTTGGGTGAAGAGCGGCCCTCTACCCGCGTGATGCTCCTTAGCCCTCAAGGGCGTCTCTTTACCCAAGAGTTCGCTTGGGAGTTGGCTGCCCAAAAGCGGGTCCTGCTCATCTGTGGAAGATATGAGGGGGTCGATGAGCGGGTTAGTCAGCATTTAGTGGATGATGAGATCTCCATCGGCGACTATGTGCTCACCGGAGGGGAGATCCCAGCCATGGTCGTGGTCGATGGTGTGACCCGTCTCCTTCCGGGGGTCTTGGGCGATCCGGGAGCGGCGATGAAGGATTCCCACGCCGGGGGGCTCCTGGAGCATCCTCAATATACCCGCCCCGCGCTCTTTCGTGGCTACCCCGTGCCCGCTCTCCTCCTCTCCGGCGACCATGCCAAGATCGCCCGCTGGAGGCGAAGGGAGGCGCTCCGACGCACTTTTGAGCGAAGGCCGGATCTCCTAAAGAAAGCCGAGTTGACGGAAGAGGACAAGGAGTACCTGCGGGGGCTGGAGGAGTAGGCTAGAAACCGTCTCTTCTGATGGTGGCGAAAAAGTTGGCTATTTGGTGGGGCTTTTGCACTCTGGGCTAGGGGTGTAAACAGTAGGGTCGAGTCAAAGAAGCCAAGCGGCTATGGTGATGGCCTTGAACGGGATATGGTACGCATCGGAGGCTACTTGAATCACTGGGAGCGTCCTTCTAGAAGTTCCCGTACCATAGATTTTAGTTGGGTCAATCTAAAGGGCTTATATATCCACCCTTGGGCGGCAGCCCGAAGTTCTCTATCAGGCCAATCGGGAGAGCCGGTCACCAAGAGCACTGGTAGTTGAGGGTCCAACTTGCGAATCTCCCTCATCGCCTCTCGCCCTCCCATCTCCGGCATCTTGATGTCCAGTAGAGCGAGGTCAAATCTCTGACTTTTCAGGGCCTCTATAGCCCCTGCCCCGCTTCCCACCGCCTGGACCTGATACCCTTCTTTCTCCAAGGTGCGGGTGAGGATGAAGCGGAAATCTTCATCATCATCTATGACTAGAATCTGGGCCTGACTTTCCTTATCACCACTCATCTGGTTCCTGCCTTATGTCTGTCCACCGATAGACGACAACTCTGTACACTTTCCCAGTGACACGATAGAATTTTCCTCAATCGAGCATAAACCGCTCCAGCATACCCTCATATCTGGCTCTTGTAAATAGGAAAATGGTACCAGTCGAACCTAAAAAACAACCAAAAGGGGCTTATTGTCAACAATATAAACAATGGGGCCGCAGATAGATAGCCCCACTGAAGGCTCCCATCTGGAGTCTGACGACCTATATGTTCATCTTCCTTGTGGCATGGTCGCAGTTAGACCGTTTCTTGGCCCCTCCCGACGGGATCCTGTAAGGGAAGGAGATCTCGTACTACCGATCTCAACTCCTTCAGGCGAAAAGGCTTGTATATCAACCCTTGAATCTCGGGCTTGAGTTCTTCGGTAGGCCACTTGGGAGAGCCCGTGACCACCACCACTGGAATCTGGGGGTCTATCTTGCGAATCTCCCTGATGGTTTCCTCGCCCCCCATCTTGGGCATCCGGAGATTCACGATGGCTAGGTGGAACCTCTCGCCCCTTATGGCCTCTAGCCCTTCCAAGCCGTTCTCTACCGCCTGGACTCTATATCCCACCTTCTCTAGACCCTTTTTGAGGATGAAACGCATATCCGCATCATCTTCTATCACCAGGATCCTCGCTCCTTCTGTCATCCCTTGCTCCTCTCCATGGGGCTCCATCACCATCTATCTTCTCACGCTATTGGGATAGGAGAGTTCCATCCAAGGGTGGGAGAGCCTTTCTTCTGTACACTTCACACTGTTCGCACTGCGACGCATCTTCCGTCACTGACCAGCACCTATAATCGGCGTTTTCTCGTACGGCCTGGCATCGTTCCTTCTCGTCGCAATCACGGATCTCCCAACATCTCTTGGCCCCTGAAGGGGGCAGGGCTACTCTGAAAACGGAACCCCTTCCCCTTTCGCTCCAGACATCGATAGCCCCTCCGTGGTCTTTTATGATCCTATGGCTGACCGAAAGCCCTAGGCCCATCCCCTTCCCTGGGCTCCTGGTGGTGAAGAAGGGGTCAAATATCTTGTTCAAATGTTCCTTGGCGATACCCTTTCCGGTATCGGCGAAGATTATCTCCACCCATTCTCCGCTCCTCGATTGTCGGGAAGTAACCTTGAAGGTGCCTCCCTCTCTCATGGCTTGCCTAGCGTTGGCAATGAGGTTGATGAAGACCTGTTCCAGTTGATCTGGGTCGGCGTGCATCAGCGGCAGATCGGGACTCATCTCCTTTTGGACTTCTATCTGCTGCAGGGAGAGCCGCCACTCTAGCACGGTTAAGGTCTCCTCTAGGACATCGTTGACATCAACGACCTGCCAGACCGGCTCGGAAGGCATCCCTAGACTCTTCAGTTCTCTCACGATCTTCGTCGCCTGTTGGATACGCTTCTCTATCCTCTCCATATATTCCATCTCCTGGGGCCCAAATTCCATCTCCTCTTGCAGGAGTTCCAGGTACCCAGAGATGGCCCCCAGAGGGTTGTTCAGTTCGTGGGCTACCCCAGAGGCCAGTTGGCCTAAGGCCGCCAACTTGGAACTCTTTAGCAACTCCGCGTGTATAGCCTTCAACTCCTTTGTCCTTTCCTCCACCAGTTGTTCTAATTCTCCGGCGTGTTCCCTGATCCTCTCATAAAGCCTGGCATTCTCGATGGCCAGGGCAGCCTGGTTGGCGATGGTGAGGAGAAGGCTGCTTTCCCCTTCGGTGAAGCGGTGGGGCTTTTCCTCGTAGATGCTCAGAACGCCGATGATTTTCCCCTTGGAGATCATAGGGACTCCGAGGAAGGAATGTACCCCCTCTTGCTTGGCTCTCTCTCGTCGGCTCTCTGGAACCTCCGCTGCCCATAGATCCTCGATGACCAGAGGTTCTCCATCTCGGATGAGGTGAGCCAGTCGTTCATCGATCTTGATGCGATGTTGGCGCGCTGATTCATCCTTGTACCCCACCGCTGCTCCAATGGTCAGTTCATCTCCCTCCACGAGCCTGATGGTGCAGATGCGGGCCTGCATCACTTGAGCGACATGGCTGACTATCGATTCCAGCATCTCATCCAGTTCCAGTGACTTGGTCAGGCTTTGGGCGATGGTGTTGAGGGCCGTGAGTTCAGCCACTCGATCCCGCAACTTCTCATCGGTTTGCTCATAGAGCCGCGCATTGTTAATGGCGATGGCTAGTTGGCTAGCGACAATTGACAACAGCTGATGCTCCTGTGGGTCATATTCCCGGCCCGATAACTTGGGTCCAAGAGCCAAGATGGCCACCAAGCGATCTTTGATGGAAAGGGGGATCAGCAACTCGGAACCGATCCCGCGCCAATATGAAATCTCATCCTTCCACAAGCCCTTGAACTGAGGCAGGGTATCGATTTCCTCCTGGGTTAATGGCCTCCTTTCCCGTTGTAGCCAACCAATCACGGGCTCTCCATCACGTACTGATCTCTTCCAATCTGCACCGCGTGCTCCCTTCACCGCTGGGGCCCAGAGTCTATCATCTTCATGGATGAGCAACCTGACTCCCTCCGACCCGAAAGCACGACCTATCTCTTCCTCCACGATGGAGGCTAGCTGGTCCAACTGCAAAATCCTAGTTATCCGTTGCCCTAGTTGATCGACTATAAGCAAAGCATCGTGATGGGCAGGGAAGAGGAGCCTATCTATCCAGTGTTGAATCGGACCCCATAAGGGCCATAGCAATATAGCGGCGATTCCCACTGCTGTCGCTGCGACTATGGTTTTTGTCTGCCCTGATAACATGCCAGGCAGTTTCCCCACGCCGAAGATCATGAGTAAGTAGACTGTTCCCGTTAGCCCTCCGAGGATAGCGTAGACGATGCCTCTACGGAGTACGATCTTTAGATCCAGAAGTTCGTAGCGCAGGATAGCCGCAGTTATGAGTGCGGCGAAGACTACATCACCCACAATGGTGCCAGGATAGACGTGGATGCCCACCACCGGCGCGAGATCCAGAAGCCCTCCGAGAAATATGAATGAACTGCCTAAGAGTACATAGGCGAGCCGATTTCGTTCCCTATGACTTCTCAGATGCCTGTAGGTCCTGAATAGAACTAACACTCCCAATAGGCTGTAGAGATACATGGAGACAGCAATCAAGATGCCAAGGGGACCCGGCCGGGGAGACCAAGCCCAGGCCGTACGACGAACCCCAGAGACCACTAGGTCGGTGGTCAGGGCCAAGGCTACAAGAACCATCCCAAGCACATAAGCCAGGACGAGGATAGGTTCTTTGCTGCTTTTTCTCCCGGCGAGGAGCAAGGCAAAGTGGTAGTAGAGGAGAGGGAAGAAACAAGCGGGCAAGGCCACTAGCCTTTCCCAGAAGAGCGCGGTAGGGGCATCAGGGCTGGTGCGCATGCCAAAAATGAAGAGGTTCCACAGGATAGATACCCCTAGTAAAGCAGCGAAGACCCTCCTCGTGGGATTGTATATGCCCTTCGTCAGGACGAGCGTGAGTAACATCGCATTCGCCGCTAGACAGACGAGGGGGACAAGTGCGTGCCAGTTCATGAAGCCTACCTCGATCATTGATCCAAGTTAGGAAGCCAAACCCTGACTATGCATTTTCAGTAATCTTTGGAGAACCTCCTGAGAAGAGACGATATGGGGCGGTTTGAGATGGGCGAGGTCTGCGCCAAGCGCTTGCCTATCCCGCATATATCTCTCGAAAGTACCGGGAGACAGAAGGGTGACCCGAAGCGGATCCAAGCCAAGTAGCTCCTCCAAATGGCGATAATCGGAGTCCAAGACTTTTAGGGTAGTGTGCAGTCTCTCCTTGACCACGGCGTGGGATAGCGAGTCGTCCCTTGTCTCGATGTAAAGATGCAAGAAGGAGCGTTCCCCTTCCACCTCCTTGCTGGCCGCCCAGTCAACGAAGGGCACTCCTGAGTCTGCTAGAGCCCTCCAGAGAAGTTTCTCGGTCAGACGCGTAAAGCCAGCGATATCTATGACATCATCACAGCGAGAGTAGAAGCGCATTTGGGGAAGGTCTATCTCCGGGCGGGCGTTTCTGAGAGCCGTTATCTCGATCATATCTCCCACCCGGTAGCGCACGAAAATGCCCCCCTTGAGGGTTGTTCCCACTATTTCGTACTTCTGGCCAGCCTCCACCTCGTCCAGAAGGAGAGTGGAGGGTTGGTAGGAGGGTTCATCTTTGGATCTCAACTGCTCCTCCTCTGGTATGAACTCTAGGAAGCTCATATCAGGGAAGAAGGTCATATCCTCGTAATCCCAAGTCTGGGTAGCAATGGTGCCCAGTTCGGTGGCAGCATAGATCTCGATGGGGTATCGCCCCCAGTATCTCCTGACCTGACCCCTTAGAGTATCGGTATCCATGCCCCCAGCGACTATGCCCTTGAGGGACCAAAGGTCGGTGGGCAGCATTGGTCGTCTTTCTAGTTTGCTCCTAAGCAAGCCCTTCACCACCCTGCCTACCACGGCGGGACGGCGCGATAGCCCGGGCGTCTTTGCTCCTTCAAGGCCTCCTTCAAACCGCTGGCCCACAGCCACGAGCACGCTAGAGAGGCCGGCGAAGAAATCCAGGCCCTCACTCAAGGCCAAGCGAAACCCTTCCTCAATCCTCTCCTGGAAGGACATTTTCTCCGCCACTTCTACGGGGGGCAGAAAGCGGAACGGAAATTCCCTGAGGAGCCCGTAAGGGATCTGCCCGCTCGCGTAGGGTGCTGGAGCTAGCCCATAGAGGATCCTATCCCCTTCCTCCAGGGAGAAGTCCCCCTTTCCACGGCTGGAGGAGAGCATTAGTGTGGCAAGTATGTACTGCACGGATCGTTGGTAGAACTCTGCACTCACAGGAGCCCATTTCATATCGTATTCTCCTGACCTGCCTGAGGTGCGGGCCCAAGATAGAGGCTTCTCGGGAAGGACATCCTCTTGCTTTTGAGAAAGATAGGGTTCGTAGACCTCGTACTTCATCAGGGGGACCACACGGCGAAATTCTTCTACGCTCTTAGGCGTTTGTCCTCTCAACAACTGCTTGCCCAGTTCGCACCCCTTCAGCCTCTCTATCTGCTCCAGCAATAACCTCTCTTGAATCTCCATGAACTCTGGGAGACTCAAGTCTAGGAAACCACAGTATTTGTGCCAGATCTTCTCTCTCCTGCCCTGCCGGAGAAGTTCAACCGTACTTCGGGTGTCTCCCTCTGTGGATATCATGGTCATGGCTCAATCTCCTTTCTCAGATGAGAATCGCGCTGTTCCTCTGCCCGCTTATCGCCTCGGTGATAGAACAAAGAGCGGCGAGTCCCCTCATCCGCTCTTCTGGCCTCTCTCCTTCCTTTGCCATGTTCGGCTCCCTTTCGCTATAGGATGTCCACTGATGGCCTTTTCCGTTTTGTCTATTTTATAGTATTCCCCCCGTCTTGTCAACGGGGGAAATGGCGAGACTGTTGAAAAAGTGGGATAGATTCTTTGGCGATCGACAATTTATCCCACAAACGGCTAGAATTTGAATGATTGTAGGGACAGAAAGCGGGAAGAGATACTGTGGACGCAATTTCTCTCCCACTATGCTAAACGAGGAGGTGTTTTTCAACAGCCTCAAATGGCTAGGTATGGCAGAGTGGAGCAGGGGAGGCTAGGTGGCGCTCTGGCGATCGGCGGCCCGCAGGTGCTTTATCGCTCGGGAGGAGTAGACTATGGCTGTAAGGAAGGCATGGGCCGCCATAACCATCAAGGCGTAGAGGGGCAGGCCAAAGATGGCTCCAGCCAGCATATAGAGGGTGTATATGTTCCTTCTCCCGTCGAACCTTCTGAAGAGACGATCGAATCTGGCATAATCAGCCAAGGAAACCCCCATCACTTGCTTGAACTGCATAGAGCAGTGCCTGCTGAAGGAATCGAGGATTAGGATGAGGAGGCCCAAAACTAGCGGTAGGAGGCTTCCACTTCCAGAGAAGATATACCAAGCGAAGGCTATGTACCATGATTGTTCGAAGAGGAGGTCAAAGGAGTGCTCGATGTGACCCAGTTTGGTGGTCACTCCCCGCGCCCTAGCCAACTTTCCATCCACTCCGTCCAATATGTTCACTACTAGAGTGAGGAGAGAAGCCCAAAGAAAGTATCCTTGGAGGAAAAGGAAGGTGGCAAAGTAGGCGACTATATTGGTGAAGATGGTCACCTGATTGGGCGTGATGGGCCACTCCGACAGGTAGTAGGTGATTCTGTTCTCGATGGGCCGGTGGAGGTACCAGGCCAAGAGGTCAAGAGTGCCCTTTTGTGTCCTTTCAATCAGCAACTTCTTAGCCCTCTTGAGATCCTTCTCGTTCTCTACCCTGATCCAGGAGATGGGCAGCTCTCTTCTCATCTCTGCTAGGTAAGTGGGGATCTCGGAGATATCTAGGTAGCCGATTCCAAGGCCCTCCAATTGATCTCCGCTTTGCGGCGAGTCATCTAGTAGGATGCGAAGGAGTTGAGGGGTGCAAAGGGTGGCCCCGATATAGACCCCATCCCACTCTTCAAGATTCTTGCCTATGGCTTTAACGCCGTCTCCAATGAGTACCTTGGGCAGGCCACGTGCTTTGTCGATTCTCCTATCGATAGCCAAAGTCGCCTCCTCCCGGTCGAGGAGGGCCTCGATTATCCGAGCATCGAAAAGGCGATCCCCCTCCAAGAGCAAGAATTCTCCCCCCACGATGGGGGGTGACCACCCATCCCCACCTTCTACATACTCTATTTTCATTCCTAGGCCGCTCTTCTTGTCGAGGTATTCTTTTATGGGCTTCCCTCGGGGCCCCAGCATGATGGTTACCCTCCTGATGTCCAGGGCTTTGAGGAGTTGGAGGTTCCTCTCCAATAGAGAGAGGCCACACAGTTTGGTCAGCATCTTGAGGCTTCCCTCTGAGGTGGCTAGGATCACCGCTTCTCTCACCCTCTTTCCCTTCTCGGACAGGCGCTGACATAGAAGCCTCTCTGCCGTCTGCCAGTCCTCGTCGGTGTCGATGTCCAACCAGAAGCCTCCTTTGAGGTCGTAGATACGGAGTTCTCGCTCCTTGATCCATTCCTGCTTCACGTCGTTCCATTCGTCCCTGCCTCGGGCCAGGCATCTCTCGATGACCGGGAAGATGCGCTCTGAACAGATAAAGAATCCTGCATCTATGTAGTTGAACCCCTCCAGTTCCTTACTTAGCCTTTCCACAGATCGTAGATCGCCTTCCGCCTTGGTGGCCTCCGCGGCATCTATGTAGCGTGGGGATGAGTCGAAGGCTCCAACGAACTCTCCAGGCGAAGATAATAGCCCCTTCATCCTCTGAGGGTCGAAAAGGTGGTCACCCATGGCCACCAGAAAGCGCTGGTCCACGAAGTCGCGAGCGGCCAACACGGATATGGCGTTACCTTCTGGCCAACGCTCGTTCACTACTAGGGTGATGTTGTACCGCTCTTCAAGTCTCCTCTCTCTTATGAAGGCTTCCACCAACTCCGCTTTGTAACCGGCAACCACGACGAAATCCTGGATGCCCAATTGGCTGAGAGAGGCCAGGCTCCTCTCCAGCAAGGTTTGCCCTGCCAGTTCAAGGAGCGCCTTGGGCTTTCCGTGGTTGCTTTCTAATCTAGTTCCGTCGCCTGCTGCCAGAATCACTGCTTTCATCAGTTTTTCCCCCGTCATCTGCTCTAT
>DFBK01000046.1 GCA_002366595.1 Anaerolineales bacterium UBA3082
CCTTAGGGAGGTTAGGAGATGAGAGCCTCAGGGTGAGGATCATCCATGAGGGGACAGGAAACATCACCGAGTCGGATGTGAATCTGGCTATCGCCTCGGAGGCGATCATCATCGGCTTCAACGTTCGGGCCGAGCCTACTGTCCGCTCTATGGCTGAGATGGAGGGGGTGGAGATTCGCCAATATGAGGTGATCTACAAACTCATCGAGGATATAGAGAAGGCTCTCAAGGGGCTCTTGGAGCCGGTATACGAGGATGTGGTACTGGGCCGCGCGGAGGTACGAGTGATCTTCCATATCAGTAGGCGAGGGAAGGTGGCTGGTGTTTACGTGGAGGAAGGGGAGATCCGCCGCAACGCTCAGGCCAAGGTGATCCGGGATGGGGAAGTGCTTTATGATGGCCAGATCGCCTCTCTGAAGCGATTCACGGAGGATGTGAAGGAAGTAGCCGCGGGCTTTGAATGTGGTATAGGCTTGGATGGCTTCGAAGATTTTGAGGAAGGGGATATTATAGAGGCCTACAAGAAGGAGAGGGTGGGATAGATATGCCCAGCCGCAGACAGAGAAGGGTGAGCGGGCTCCTCAGGGAAGAGTTAAGCGAATTGTTGCGAAGGAAGGTGAAGGACCCTCGCCTAGAAGGTTTAACGGTTATCGCCGTGGAGACAAGCGCGGATCTGAAACGCGCTCACGTATATATCAGTTCTCTGGGCAGCCCGGAGGAGCGGCAAGAGGCGCTATGGGGTCTCCAGAGAGCCGGGGGTTTCCTGCGCCGGGAGTTGGGAGCGCGGTTATCCTTACGGTATATACCGGAGATGTTCTTCCATCTAGACGATTCCCTGGAGCGAGGGCAGCGGATCGCCGACCTGCTTCAGCGGTTAGAGGGCGAATGACCCATCTGGAGTTGCTTCGAGGTACAAAGAGAGCCTATATCATGGTCCACCAGGCACCCGATGGGGATGCTATCGGGTCCGCCTTAGCCTTGGGCCGAGCCCTGGAGAAGATGGAGGGTAAGGCCACCCTAGCCTGTGAGGGCCCTCTCCCCTCGATGCTCGCCTTCCTCCCGGGAGGGGAACGGTTTGAAGCCCGAGGACCTGGGGGCGAAGATTTGGCTATCGCCCTCGATGCCAGCGACCTTGACCGATTCGGCTCGCTGGGAGAGAAGGTGGCAGAGTCGGGCTTGCCCCTCCTTAACATCGATCATCACATTACCAATAGGTTCTTCGGAACGGTTAACCTAGTGAAGAGCGAGGCCGCGGCCACGGCGGAGATTATATACGACCTCTTGCCTGATTTAGAGATACCACTAGACCCTCTTCTGGCTACCTATCTCCTCACCGGCTTGGTCACCGATACCCAAGGCTTCAGGACGGCGAACACCACAATCCGAACTCTGGAGATAGCCACCCAACTTATGAAGGCCGGGGCTTCGCTAAGCGAGATCACAGAGAAAGTCTTCCGCCATTGGAATCTCTCTACTCTTCGTCTTTGGGGCGCGATAATCGAGAGCCTGAGGCTGGAGGGGCGAATGGTCTGGGCTACCGAGACTATGGTTATGCGGAGTCGCTACGGAGCCAGCGCTCACCGGGGAGATGGGGTGGTCAACCTCCTCGCTTCCGTGGGCCAAGCGGATATAGCCATCATCTTCAGGGAGAGGGAGGACGGCCTGATAGAGGTGAGCCTTAGATCCAGGCCAGAGGTCGATGTCTCCTCCATCGCTCAATATTTCGGGGGCGGCGGCCATCCCCAGGCCGCGGGCTGCTCCCTGGAAGGGAAACTCGAGGAGGTGATGAAGGAGGTTCTGGCTAAGGCAAAAGAGAGGCTCTCCTCACCCTTTGAGAGTTGAAAGGGAAAGTGATCAGATCGCCAAATCAGGGTTTTCAGACGAGGGAACCGTGCCTTGCCTGTGGTTTTGCTTCTCCAGGGAGAGAGGCCTGTCTATGCCCCGGTTCGGGTATCCTCAATATCGATAAACCCCAAGGTCTTACCTCCCACGACGTGATAGTTAAAGTGCGGCAGGCCTCAGGGATAAAGCGAGTAGGTCACGCTGGGACCTTGGATCCCATGGCTACCGGAGTGCTTTTAGTCTGCTTTGGCCAGGGGACCCGGGTTACCGAGTACCTGATGGAGAGCCCCAAGGCATATCGGGCCCAGGTAAGGTTGGGGATAACCACGGACACGGGTGATGCGGAAGGGAGGGTTATCTCTCGCTCTGACCCAGGAGGGATCGCTCTTCAAGAGATCGAAGATGCCTTATCTTCCGTCCCAGGGCGGATTCAGCAGGTTCCGCCCATCTATTCGGCTCTGAAAAAGGAGGGGGTACCCCTCTACCGACTGGCTCGCCAGGGGGTACCTGTAGAGCCCACCCCCCGGGAGGTGGAGATCTTTGGGCTAGAGGTTCTCGACTGGGCTCCCCCTTTTTTGGAGGTAGAAGTGACTTGCTCCCCTGGCACCTATATACGAGCCTTGGCACGGGATCTGGGGGAGAAAGTGGGGTGTGGCGCTCACCTCTCCAGCCTAACCCGTTTGGCTTGCGGCCGCTTCACCCTAGATGAGGCGGCCACTCTCCAAGAGGTGGAGGAGGCCTTCCATGGTGGGTCCTGGGGGTTCCTGACCCACCCCATCGACGAGGCCCTTCTCCAGTTCGAGGCGCTTATCTTGGATGGGGAGGAAGAGAGGAGGGTTCGTCATGGTCAGAGCATACCAGGGGAACCAGCAAAGACGGGTTTCCTTCGCGCCTATTCGATCTCCGGGGAGTTTGTAGCCCTTTTGGCCTTTGAGGAGGGTCTGTGGCGGCCCAAGAAGGTTTTCCAGTCGCTATGAGAGTGATCACCGATCTGGGCGAAGCGGAACTGGAGCGAGACTCTATCCTTACAGTGGGCATCTTCGATGGGGTGCATTTGGGCCATCGTTATCTGATCGACAGTGTGGTTAAGAGAGCCAGGGAGAAGGCTTTATTGGCGGGAGCGGTGACCTTCGACCCTCACCCCCACGAGATCCTCTTTCCCCATGAGCCGATCTTATATCTGAATAATTTGGAAGAGAGGATACGGCTCCTTGAGGCACTAGGTCTAGATTTTTTAGTGGTTATCTCTTTCACTCCTCAGGTGGCTTGCGCCACCGCCGAGGCTTTCATCCGCTCTCTCTATGATCACCTTCGCCCGCGGGAGATCTGGGTGGGGCGGGGGTTCGTCTTCGGTTACCGACGTGAAGGGGACGTGAGTCAACTTAAGGTATGGGGCTCCCAGTTAGGCTTCGAGGTTCATCCGGTGGAGCCCCTCCGAGTGAGGGGGGAGCCGGTGAGCAGCAGCAAGATCCGGGCTCTCATATCCGAGGGGCGAATCGAGGAGGCCGCGCAATCCCTGGGGCGGTATCCTACCGTTACGGGGCGGGTAATCGTGGGAGCCGGAAGGGGGAAGGGGTTAGGTTTTCCCACCGCAAACCTAGAGGTGCCAGAGAAGCGGGTGGTCCCCGCCGATGGGGTATATGCCGTGCGCGTTCAGGGGGGAGCTGAGAACCACCCTGCGGTGGCTAATGTGGGGACTCGTCCTACCTTCGGCCAGGGGAAGCGGCTGGTGGAGGCCCATATCCTCGATTTCGAGGGCGATCTCTATGGGGAAGAGTTGCGCCTGGAGTTCATTGAACGGCTGCGTCCTGAGAGGAGGTTCGCTTCCGTTGAGGAACTGGTGAGCCAGATGCACCTGGACGTCTCTCAGGCTCGAAAGATCCTGGAGCAGGGAAGAAACCCGATGGCTGGACCTGGAGTGAGGCGGTATGAGGAGGTCGAGCATACCGCCGATGCCGCCCTCCGGGTCTATGGGCGGGATTTGCCAGAACTCTTCGCCAACGCCGCCTATGGGATGTTCGACCTCTTGGCGGATATGGAAGAGTTACACCCCATCATTGAGCGGGAGGTTTCTTTGGAGGCCTCAGACCTTGAGGCCCTGCTTGTCGATTGGTTAGGCGAACTCTTATATCTTCGTGAGGCCCATGGTGAAGTCTATAGAGAGTTTGAGATCAGCACCTTATTGCCCACGGAGTTGAGGGCCGTGGTCAAGGGGGGGAAGAGGTTCGTGCCGCGTATGGACATCAAGGCCGTCACCTACCACGACCTCAAGATAGAGAAGATGGAAGAAGGGTATGTGGTCACTATCGTCTTTGATGTGTGAGGTGGAAAAAGGCAGTGCAAGCCTGAGTTAGCCAGTAAGCAACGACGATGTTACAGAATCTTGTTTCATAGTTGACGTCGAAACACTCGGGTTTTTACCCTCATGGCTTTTGTGGCCTGAGCCACATCTTATCTTATTAGGAAGGTTGATCCACTTCACCAATTCAATTTGAAGAGAGCCATTATTGACTTAATTCGTTTAGTATATTGAGGGCGATAGGCGAGTTTTGACTGTGAGGTATAGTTGAAGGAGGGGGCAAGATGGTGGAACGAAAAGATATAAAACAGGTAGATAAGTATGTTTACGAGATCCCCACTTCCTATCGCTCCGATATGCGGGTGCCGGCCCGCATCTACGCTGACAAAGAGTTGCTTGAGGCTACTTTCCGGGATCGCTCTATGGAGCAGTTGGTGAACACTACCACCCTCCCTGGTGTAGTCCGCTTCACTCTGGCCATGCCCGATATCCATCAGGGGTACGGCTTCCCCATCGGCGGAGTCGCTGCCACCTTGCCACCCGAAGGGGTCATCTCCCCAGGAGGGATTGGCTACGATATTAACTGCGGCGTGCGGGCGATGGCCTCTGATATTCTCATGGAGGAGTTAGCGCCTTATATGGAAGAGTTGATCCCCGCCCTTTACAAGAGGGTGCCCAGTGGCCTCGGGGCAGGGGGCATAAAGATGTCGGCGAGGCAACTGGACGAGATTTTGGTACAGGGCGCTAAGTGGACGGTGCAGCAGGGGTATGGTACCAAGCAAGACCTGGAGCATACGGAGGAGGGGGGCTGCATGACCGCCGCTGATCCCAGGCAGGTGAGCCAGCGGGCTAAGGATAGGGGCCGTAAGCAGGTGGGCTCTCTGGGCTCGGGCAACCACTTTCTCGAAATCGACGAGGTGGTAGAGGTCTATAACGAAGAGGTGGCTCGCGCCTTTGGCCTCCATCAAGGCCATGTGGCTGTTCAGATCCACTGTGGCTCACGCGGCTTTGGGCATCAGGTATGTAGTGACTATGTACGCCGCCTCCAGAAGGCGGTGCGAAAATACAACATCAGCCTGCCGGATCGGGAGTTGGTCTGTGCGCCCTTCGATTCGCCGGAGGGACAAGCCTACTTTGGGGCCATGGCCTGTGCCGCTAACTTCGCTTGGGCCAACCGGATGGCGATCGCTCATTGGGTGCGGATCACCTTTGAAGAGGTGCTAGCCGGCAGGGTGAAGAACTGGGAGTTGGCCTCGGTCTACGATGTAGCCCACAACATCGGCAAGGTGGAGGAGCATCGGGTGAATGGTCGGCGGGCTAAGGTCGTGCTCCATCGCAAGGGGGCTACGCGGGCCGTGGGCCCCAGTTTTCCTGGGCTCCCGAAAGATTATCAGGAGATCGGCCAACCGGTACTTGTCCCCGGGAGCATGGGTACCGCCTCCTATATCTTGGTGGGCACCGATGAGGCCTTGGATCTCACTTTCGGCTCCACCTGTCACGGGGCGGGGCGAGTGATGAGTCGCAGGGCAGCCAAGAGGCGGATCTATGGCCAAGAGTTGCGCAAAGAGTTGGAGGGGATGGGTATCGTCATTCGGGCAGGGAGCATGCCTGGCCTGGCCGAGGAGGCCCCTCAGGCTTACAAGGATGTGGATCGCGTGGTGGAGGTGGTACATGGGGCGGGCATCGCCCACAAGGTGGCTAGACTGGAGCCCCGAGGGGTGATAAAGGGTTAATTCCAGGGAGGGGTTGCAGAGGATCCTGCAGGGGTTGAATCGTCTGCTCTACGAGTCCTTGTTTCTCTCGACGGGCTAAAGACCGGTGCTACAAATGAGGAGGATGTGCCATGAAAGAGGTAAAATTGAGAACTTGGCGCCCAGAAAACAACATAATTTTCAGCTATATTGGATCTATAACGCAAGGCACCACGATTACTTATGGAGCAGGCCGGCAATTCACTATATCTAAGCATCAATATAAGGCCCTACTCGACCACTTTCAAGGCCAGACGGTGAATATTGGAACATCACGGGATAATCCACCCCCTGGTAGCGTTGGAGAGTGGCTGCAGTTAAACGTCACGAAGACGGCCATTGCTTCTTACGTTGGGCCTATTCTGATTGATGAAGGTTATGCTGAACATCCTGGTGGAGCCAAGATTAGGTTTTTGTTCGGAGGCTAAGATGAATGACGAGTGGGAGCAAGTTATTAAGGAATTGCCCAAGATGTTTGAGGAGTTCCTTTTATGTCCTCTTCGGAGCAGGAACCGACTTTCCAATGCTCCTCAAAAGGGGGTCTACACATTCTACGAGGATGGGAAAGCTCTCTATGTTGGACGCTCAGACAAGTTGAAAACCCGTGTCCGAGAGCATGGCAGGCCGTCTTCCGGCCACAACACTGCCCCATTTGCCTTCAATTTGGCCAAGGAGGCTATGCGCAACCAAGACATCGATACAGCAAACACTCCACGAAGCAAGTTGGAGCAGGAACCTGTGTTCAAGAAAGCATTCGTTAAAGCCAAAGAACGAGTTGCCAGGATGAAGATTCGATTCGCAGAGATTGATGACCCGATCAAGCAGACGCTGTTCGAAGTCTATGCCGCGATGAAGTTGGATACCCCGTACAATGACTTCCGGACTCATTAGCTGGACAACTGCAACCCTCCTGAGGGATGCGCTGTGAGCTTTAGAAGGGCATCACTCATCTCAGTGATTTCCTTGATTGTCTTCCTGTTCGTCGGCAATGTAAACTCGCCGCTATATAATGGCTTTTTGGCTTTCGCTCTGCTTGCTTTGGGTGTGATAGGTCCCTGGCTGTGGCTTGTAGCGGTGGGATTCGGCAAGTTGGCTGATGGGGGATACCGAGCGAGTAAAAGCAGGCAGGCAAGAGTCAAGGCACTGCGTGAGGAGTACGGTTATCCCGCCGATCCGGTACAATTCTACTTGAGAATGCGTAACCAGGGAGTCTCGGTTTTCGACATGGCGAAGACTGGTAACCAAGCAGACCTGACTATGTACATCGCTGGCTATCTAATGCATACGCAGGGCTATACGCAGGAAGAGGCATTCAGGCTTGTGGGCAGAGATCAGGGCATGGTCGCACTCTTGGCCCTGGCCGAGGAGTTAAGCCTCGGCGAAGAGCCCGCTGCTCAAGGAAGGCTCTCTTTATAATTGGTGTAAACATAAAATAGTTGGATATAGCGTCGCAGTTTACTGCGACGTTTCTTACTTTGCCATCGCCTTTTCAATCGACAGCGCCCCGCTCCGTCCAGGGCTCTCGTGGGCTCACATCGCGATCGAAGAGGAGACGGTAGAGCAAGACCTGGCGCCGCTCGGCTCCCGGCGGGGGTAGAGGTAACCGGTTGGCCTCCAGCCGTTTGGCCACGGTCAAAAGGAGCATCCCCCCACAGGCCCAGGCTACCGCTTGTGGTTGTTCAGTGATCCAACTTAGCAATGGGAGCGTGGCTACTCCCCCCAAGCCCACGAGTGCCGTATAGCGGAACAGCCGCCCCAGGCCCAGTGCGGCCAGTAGCCAGAGAGCGCCCCAAGGAAAAACTACTAGGAGCATCCCTGTCATGGTGGCAAGGCCGCGGCCGCCTTTGAACCCTAGGTAGAAGGGCCAGTTGTGGCCAATGACCGCTGCTAAGCCTGCAGCCAGGGCCAAGGGCAGTCCAAGTCCCAACCTAATTCCGAGCCAGGTGGGCAGAGCGCCCTTGCCGACGTCGAAGAGGCCCACCACGACCACAGCCCACTTGGCCACATGCTGGTAGACACCGGTGCCACTGACCGTGCCACTGCCGTAGCGGCGTAGGTCTATCCCCTTGAGCCAGCGCCCGGCCAGATAAGCCGAGGAGATAGACCCCAGAAGATAACCGAAGATCACCACTAGAACCGCCATCAGTCCCTCCGCAACAAAGTTAGGCATGAAGTTAGCAGTCTAATGCGTAGAGATGTGCTTGACCCCATGGATGGGGCGAGCAAGAAAGTGTCCTTCATAACCCCAGATCATCGGCTATCCCCTGCATGGCCAAAAGACAGATGCCGATGAACTCTTTCAACTCTATGCCCAGTTCCGGCTCGCAGGTGAGGATCTGCTCTCGGCGGGCACCCCGGGCGAAGGCTTTCTCTTTGAAACGGCGCATGATGAAACCGACATCCAAAGGGGCTACTTTCTTTTCGGGGTGCACCAGGGCCGCGGCCACGATGAGCCCGGTCAACTCGTCACAGGCGTATAGCGCCTTGGCCATCAGGGTATCGCGAGGGACGCCGCTGGCGTCGGAGTGGGATTGGGCTGCTCGAATAATGGCTTCATCCACGCCTTTCTCCCGCAAGATTTTGCCCAACTCTATCGTGTGGCGCTCCGGGTCTTTCTCCGTGATCTCATAGTCGGCGTCATGGAGAAGCCCCACCAGCCCCCAGGTCTCTTCATCCTCGTCGAAATGTCTGGCCAGGGCCCGCATACAGGCCTCCGCCGCCAGATGGTGCTTCACTAGGTTCTTGTTCTTGACCAGTTCGTTTACCAAGGCTAGGGCTTCGTCCCTTCTCATCTCACTCTCCTTTTATAACCTGCCATCCCCTCTCCTGGGCTATGGCTTGTAACTTCTCTTCCGGCTCCACCGCCACCGGGTTGCCCACCCACTCTAGAAGAGGCAGGTCGGAGATGCTATCTGTGTAGGCGAAACTGGAGGGTAGGTCGACCTCTAACCCCTTCTCCTTTATCAGTTCTTGGATGCGCCGCACCTTCTCTGAGCCCATACAGGCTGAACCGAGGACTCGGCCGGTGCACCGGCCCTCCCTGAATTCCACCTCGGTGCCTAAGACATATTCAACCCCTATCTTCTCTCCGAAGAGACGCAAAAGGTCTTCGAAGGTCCCCGAGACGAGGACCACTATGTGGTTCTTGGCTTGGTGTTCCTTTAAGGTATCTAGGAGATCGGCCCGAATCTCTTGCTCCAGTTCATTCTCCAAAACGGCGGAGAGGATATCTCGAATCTCTTCCCTCTTGAGGCCTTTGAAGATACCACCAAAATCCTCCATCCATTTGACCCGGAACTGCACTTCGTCCCAGAGGCCCGACTTGGCTAAGAACCATAAGGGGTAATGGGTGAGGGCGAAGAGCCAGAGGAAGAGGCGTTTCATCTTCCGCTTGCGGTGGTATTTGATGAGGGCCCTCCAGACATGTTCCTTGACGAGGGTTCCGTCTAGATCGAAAGCAGCGAGAGCGGTCAAGATAATCCTCCCAGATTCACGTCGCGATTTAAGCGGTCCGGGCGTACCTGGCTTTCCCTTCCTCGTAGGCGTCGCCGCCGTAGATATCGTTCACCACGATGGCGGGGAAATCCTCCACCTCTAGGCGGCGGAGGGCCTCGGGACCCAGGTTCTCGTAGGCGATCACCTGGGCGCTCTTTATCCGCTTGGCTATGAGCGCCGCCGCGCCCCCCACCACGGCGAAATAGACCGCCTTATACTTTCGCATCGCCTGCCGCACTGGCTGGGAGCGGTTCCCTTTGCCTATCATCCCTTTTAACCCCTCGGCTAAGAGGCGAGGGGCATAGGGATCCATACGATAAGATGTAGTGGGCCCCGCGGAGCCGATGGGCTGGCCCGGCTTGGCCGGAGCAGGCCCCATATAATAGATGATCTGTCCCTGGGGGTCAAAAGGGAGAGCCCCGCCCTTGTCCAGGGTCTCTATCATCCGCTTGTGGGCCGAGTCCCGTCCCACATAGATGGTGCCGGTGATAGTCACCTTATCCCCGGCTTTCAGTTTCTCTATAACTTCATCGGTTAGAGGGGTGGTTATTTTCATGATTCATCCTCCGTCAATCAGCCGCGTATAAGAACGGTCAGCAGAGATGATATTATCGGCAGGACAATGGATGCAATCTGCCAACACCTTGTTTCATTGTGAGCTCTCTCTAGGTTCTTCCTCAGTTCCCTCAGTTCCTTGAGCTGCATCGCCTCTGGTGAAGGAGTTTGCTGGCTCAAGAGGGTATCTGAACGATCTCTTGCGCGCTCTGCGTCTATTATCTCCCTCGCCTTGTCAACTTGGGCAAGATCGAGACCGAATAGAGGGCTCTCGATCTCTTTGGCAAATTCGTCAAACCTTTTCCTTTGGTCATCACTAGCGGACTGACGCCACTCTTCGATTCTATCCGTTAAATATAGGAGCGCTTTCAATGCAGCCTTTGCCTCTTCTTCGGAACATGGTGATTCCGCTGCTTCTGGCCTTAGATCGCCTATGGTCTTTGGTTTTTCATTGCTCTCGTCTTTTTCCATCTCTTCTTTGGTCATTGGCCTTCTCCTGAGAAGTGTCGTGATTATGTATTACTCCGTAGTCCGCCTGGCTCTTATATTTGAAAGAGGGTTGTTTCAAAGCACCGCGCTCTTATGCCTGGCGCTATGACATTGCAAGTTGACGGCCACGGGCAAACTCGCGATGTGGCAGGGGAAGGTCTCTATATGGACGGCCAGGGCGGTAACTCGTCCTCCGAAGCCCATAGGCCCTATCCCTAACCTATTCACCGCCTCCAAGATGTCCCGCTCCAGTTCCACCACTTCTGGGTCGGGGCTGGGAGCGCCCACCTCCCGCAAGAGGGAGCGCTTGGCCAGATCCATCGCCTTGTCCACCGTCCCCCCAACCCCTACGCCCACGATAGTGGGAGGACAGGGGTTGGCCCCCGACCTATCGACCGACTCCACCACGAAGTCTATCACCCCCTGGCGGCCAGCCGCCGGGGAGAGCATCTTGAGGTAACTCATATTCTCGCTCCCCCCGCCCTTGGGGAGAACGGTTATCTTCAGCCTGTCTCCGGGGACTATCTCCGTGTGGATCACGGCGGGGGTGTTGTCTTTGGTGTTTATCCTGGCCGAGAAGGGCCTTTCTGTCACCGACTTGCGGAGATACCCTTCCTCATAACCCCGCCGCACCCCCTCGTTGACCGCCTCGGTCAGGCCTCCTCCTACCAGATGCGCCTCTTGGCCTAACTCCAGGTAGACCACCGTCATCCCCGTATCCTGGCAGAGGGGCATCCGCTCCTCGGCCGCGACCTGAGCGTTCTCCAAGATCTGGTCTAGGACTTCGCGGCCCAAGGGGGATTCCTCTTGCTCCTTGGCTCGACGCAGGGCGGCCAAGAGATCCTGGCCCAGGTAGTAGTTCGCCCCCATGGAGAGGCGAGCCACGGTATCCACTATCTCCTGATAACCTATCTCTCGCATGGATATATGCCTCCGTCTAAGAAACTTGAGGGGAACAAGCCCATTCTACATCGCCGTCTAGTCGCCGTCAATCTTGACCCCGCCAGAGGGCGGGGGGCTTCAACCCTTCTTGGAGAGCACGTATCCCAGGCGGCGCAGCGCCCCTTCGTCTCGCCGCCACTTCTTGCTAACCTTCACCCAGAGTTCCAGATAGACCCGTTTGCCCAACAGGAGTTCTATCTCCTTGCGGGCGGCAGTCCCGATCCGCTTCAACATTTTCCCCTCTCGGCCCAAGACGATCCCCTTCTGGGAAGTCTTCTCCACATGGATAGTGGCCGAGATATAGGTGAGATCCTCCCGCCGCTCCCGGAACTCCTCCACTACTACAGCCACCGAGTGAGGCACCTCCTGGTGGAGGAACTCCAGCGCCTGCTCCCGGATCAACTCGGCGGCCATGAAGCGCACCTCCTGGTCCGTCACCTGGTCGGGAGGGTAGTACTGGGGGCCCAAGGGGAGATGTTCGATGATCAGTTCCAGAAGCCTTTCTCGGTTGTCTCCCCTGGTGGCGGAGAGAAAGAGCCACTCTTGGAACTCTCCCAGGGCTAGATAGGCCTCCCGGTGAGCCTCTTCATTCTCTGGCCTTAGGAGGTCTACCTTGTTCAAAACCAGGATAACCGGCGCTGGGCGTTCCTTCCCTGCGGGGCCCTGGGAGATGAGCAATCTGGCTATCTCCTCATCTTCCCTTGTGGGGAGTTGAGAGACATCCACCATGAAGAGAACCAGGTCGATATCCTTTAACGCCCTGGTCGCCGTCTCTACCATATATTCTCCCAGTTTATGTTTGGGGAAGTGGATACCTGGGGTATCGATGAAGATGATCTGCGCCTGGGGCAAGGTAAGGATGCCTCGCAGGCGACGCCGGGTGGTCTGGGGTTTAGGGGAAATGATGGCGATCTTCTGCCCCACGAAGGCGTTGATGAGGGTGGACTTGCCCACGTTGGGCTTGCCCAAGACAACTACGAAGCCAGATCTATAACCCTCGGGGAGTTCTTCGAGAGTGGGAAGTTCCATCTAACCACCTCAGTTAGAGATTATATCACCTGTATTCTACCTTCGATTGCAACCCTTCGGTAGGTATTCTGTAAATACTTCCAATGGTGTTTTGCCCCCTAGCCGTTTCCGTGGTCTGTTGTTGAGCTTCCACTCAACGTCTCTGATGTCTTCATCTAGCATTGTAGCAAAATCATTCCCCTTCGGGAAATAGTAGCGAATCCACATGTTGGCATTTTCATTGCCACCCCGTTGCCAGGCAGCGTAAGGATCGGCAAAGTAGGTATTCATGCCCAGATCCCGTTTCAGCTCTGTGTGTTTGACATGTTCAGAACCGTTATCGAGGGTGACTGACCGTCTCAGGTGGGGTGGCAAGTGGGCATAGATTTTCTTTTGAGCTCGTAGTGATTCGTCAGCGGTTAAGTTGTTCATCTTCTCGATACGGATGACACTCGTGTAGCGTTCATACGCGGTATGTAATCCGTTCGTTCTTCCTTTCCCAACGAGGGTGTCTCCCTCCCCATGGCCAATCTCGGTGCGGTTGGTAATATATACTGGTCGCTGGTGAATGGACACTCTATCAGGTATTCTCACGCGATGAACCGACCGCCCGGTTTTCTTTTTGCGTTTCTTTTGTTTTCTGCGTCCCTACAGGATCCCGTGGGAAGCGGAGTCATCGTACCGACGACGAGGAATTCTACCGCCCTTACCTGTTGAACATCAGCGACGTACAAGACTTCCTCATCTACAGCCAACGCTGGGTCTACCTCTACAACGTACTACGCCCTCACTTCGGTGCGAGCATGAATGGGCGCACTCCGTTGGCGGTGCTGCAAAGCTTAGGCTATACTGGAGATCCAGCTGTCGCCATCTTCCCCCCGGTGCTGTTGGGCAAACTGGGTACAGATCTACTGATGGCTTGTGATTCTGTAAATGGTATCGGTCTATTGGCCCATTACAGAATAGGGGTCACTCTGCAATGAAGGAGAAACCCTCCACCATATTCCGTAGCGGCTCTAGGAGATAATCTGAATAGATCCCCAGGAGAAGGGAGGTGCCCACTAAAGCCACGATCATGATCGCTACCAAGAAGGGTTCCTTTCCTTCGGATGTGGCCCTTCGGTCTGAGCCCTCGGGATGCCGAGCGTAACCCCCCGGGGGTCTTTTCCCCCTTCCCAGGAGGGGGGTGAGCGAACGGAGATAGCCCCAAGCGATACCTAAGCCCCCCAGGATGAGCACAAAAGTGTAGAGGGGGTTGTGAGGGAGGAGGGCGAGGTAGATCGGCCAGCGGGTGGCGAACCCTGTCAGGGGGAAGCCCGCTAGGGTCAGCCCCCCCAGGATATACCCCAGAGTGGCCCAGGGGAGGGCCCTAGCCACACCCAAAGGCATGGCAGATCTCTCGCCTCCATACCGCTCGCTTATGACCCCCCAACTCATAGCCACCAACGCTATAGCCAAGGATCGGCTGATCAGATGGGCGATAGCCCCGGCGACCCCTACTCCAGAGGCAGTCCCCAAGCCTACCAGGATGAGACCTAGGTCGCTTATCGTTCCATAGGCTAGAAGGCGCCCTGGAGCCCTCTCTAGGAAGGCGAAGGCTCCCCCTCCCAAAGCGGTGATGAGGCCAGCCACCAGAAGTAGATCGAAGGCCTCGCTACCCAGCCAGGGCTGACGATCAAGAAGCCCCACCATCAGCGATAGGGCCACTACCTGGTAGAAACCGAGAAGGAAAGCGGCTACCATAGGGGGGGCTTCCTGGATCACTGCCGGGAGAAAGAGGTGAAAGGGCACCACGGCCAGTAGTATCCCGAACCCCAAGGTCAAAGCCGTCATCGCCAGCCGCACCGAGACCAGATCCTCCGGATAGAGGGCCACGAGATCGAAGAGATGCGTAGAGAGGATGAGGCAAGAGCCGGCTATGATCAAAGGGACCAAATACCCCATGGTCACCCTTGGATCCGCTCGCGGACCCCCTTGGATCAGGAAGGCGAGGACTATCCCCGCCAACTCCAAGAGAAGGACCGCCAGGAGAAAGTTATCGACCATCGCCGAGCCGGCGAGGAGCCCCAAGGTAACCAGAAGGAAGGGGAAAAAGGACCAGCCTTGGGATAAGCGCCAGGAATAGAGGAAGAGGAGAACCGCCCCAGCGAAAAGGAAGAGAAGGAGCCACCGCCGCCAAGGGTCGAAGAGGAAACCCCTTCCCAAGATCCAGACTGTCTGATCGGGAGAGAGCAAGAAGCATATAACCGCTACCGCCAGACTGGTCCCCGCGGAAAGAAAAGCGGCGATGGTGGAGCGACGACGGAAGAGATAGACCCACGGTGCCATGATCCAAGGCACGATGATGATCCAAAGAGGGGTCATCTTTTCACCCCTCCACGAGCCAACTCCACCGCTTCCAGGTAGGGGATCGCCAGGGCCAAGAGGATGTTCACCAAACCTAAGAGACCGGCAACCAGGAGGCTTCTCTCCCAAGTAGTGAAGAGCAACTCGAAGCCGATCTGGAAGGTAAGGAGTCCCAAACCCATGCGGAAGGGGCCTCGACCCAGAATCACGGTCCAGAGCCCCATAGCCATCAAGAAGTTAGAAGCGAAAGCCAGATGGGACGGCACCCCTTCCCAGGTGTATTGGTGGAGCAACCCATAGGCTACCAGCCCCATCAGCGCGGAACCGACCAAGCGAAAAGGGAAAGAGGTAGCCAACGTTCGCTCCTGCCTCGCCATTTTTGCGGAGGGTTTTCTTCGGCCCCGCCAGGCGGTAGGGTAAAGGATAAAGAATATCATCCCTCCCGTTATTATCTTGGCTAAGGGGAGGGAAGGAGAAAGGGAGCCAGAGAGGAGAAAGCCCACCAGAGCATACTGAAGGAGAAGGGCCAAGAGAGAGATCCGCCACTCCTCAACTACTGCGATCAGGCCAGCGGTGAAAAGCAACCCCCAAACTAACTGTTCCCCTGAAAACAGCATCGATCCCTCACTTCCTTATCCCTACGGGATCCTGTAAGGACAGATCCCGAGGGAAAAGGGCTATCCTCTCAACAGGAAAAGGCCCACTATGAAAGCCAAGAGCAGGAGCCAGCCCAAAGACCCCTCTTCAACTACCATGACTATTCCTCGCAAGCCAGAGCATATTTTCGCTCCTACTCCCTCTAGGGCTCCATAGAGCCCCTCAAGGTCTAAGAAGGAGAGCCGTTCCCAGAAAGGCCCGGCTCTATGGAGCAACCGCTCCTCGAAGCGTACGAAAGTATCCCTGTCCCTCGGGATCCCTGTGGGATGGGAAAAGATCAGATAGCCCAAGAAAAGGGGCAGAACTATGGCTGCCCAGATAGGAAGGGAAGAGGGCGCGCCCCATAACTGGGCCAGGGAGGGGAACGACTCAGAGATCGCCCCCAGCCTCACCAAGCTTCCAGCCACTGGGGGGTGAAGCCCCAGGATGACCAAGGGAAGGACCAAGAGCCAAAGGGGGGCCACGGAGGCCCATCCCCCGCGCCCTTGCCGGCGACGGTCAGGCCCGCGAGTGATGAATCCAAGAAGGGGCGAGACGATCAACGCCGAACCCAAGGCCCCTAGACCCACCATCAGTCCTTCACCCTGCCGGAGAAGAGAGTCATAGATCAGCCAGCGAGCAGCGAACCCCGCCGTTAGAGGGAGACCACACAAAGAGGCTACCCCGATGCCCAAAGCAACCTTAACTACAAGGCGCTGACGAGGGGCCTCCATCCCCACCCGAAGGACGCTCAGAGCCAAAATCAGGCTCACCGTTAGCAGTAGGATGGCCTGTCCAGCGCCCGTACCCCCAGCCAAGAGGCTCAAGGCTAATAGCCCCATCTGGCTTTGGGCCAGATAGAGACAGAGCCTCTTCTCCCTCGGGATCTCCCACGGGATCCCTTTGGGACCTTTGGGACCTGTGGGATTCCGCCAGGTAGAGAGTGCCCCATAGAAGAGGGCTAACCCGGCCAAGAGGAGGAGAACCGTTCTGGGAAACCCCACCAACTGAGGCCACCCGTAGAGGGTTAAAAGATAACCTCCGGTGGCCAAGGTGACCGTTTGTAAGACGCTCCCTGATAGAAACGGTATCTCCTCCGCGGCGACATGAACCATCTGAACCGGATAGAGCCCCCAACGAACCCAAGAGGCAAGAAGCATCAAGAGGGCCAGGAGTTGGGCGCTCATAGGGGAGCCCTCCAAAGAGGCGGCGGCCAGGAGGGAGAAGAGAAGAGCCAAGCCAGCGGTGAAATTGATGATCATCGCCCTGGTCGCCGTGCGGGGTGAGGCTCCCTGGGCAAGGCCAAAGAGGATACTCAAGTCCAAGAGCCCCCAGCCGAGATAGAGGGTGAGAGGGTTGTGGGAGAGGAGAAAGAGGAGCGCCCCAGCCGCTAAAAGCAAAGTTGAAACGAAAACCGGTGGCTCCTCTCTCTGCGAGAATCGAACCCCTATACTCATCAGGAGGACAAAGGTGACCAGTAGGGCGAAGATCAAACCGGGCCCTCCGGCGTAGAGGAGAAGTTCTGTCTCCCCTGGGCCGCGGCGAAGTAGGGTGCCGGGGCGAGCAACCATGCCCACCGTGAAGAGAAAAGCGGCTGCCGCCGATAGCAGCGCCAGAACCCTAGCGTACCGAGGCCTAAAGAAGAAAACTAAGAGAGCACCTCCCAGAAGAGCGGCTAGAGGAGCGAGATAGAGCATGCTTTCCTCCTGAGCAACGATCATTGGCCCGCGACCTCCACCTCATCCCCTACCTGGGTGCCCAACAGATCTCGTGCGCTGCCGTTAACCACCGCCACCGCCAACTCCTCAGAACTATCGATATAAGCGATTACCTCCCCTTCCTGATCGTCGGCATAGGTTCGAGAAAGTCCAGAGATCTCCCGGTTTCCAACCCTCACCTTGATCTTCCTCAACGATAGTAGGTCTCGTCGGTAGATGTTGGTCAAGAGGTTCCCGAAGCGGTCGATATGAGTCACCTGGCCCTTGAGTTTCCCTTCCTCCCTCTCTACCTGGGGAAGAGGGAAGGTCACAAGATCGTTTGCCTCCTCCCCGAAAGCGAAGACCGGGACACCCAGGGAGAGATGAGCGGCTACCGGAGCGAAGATATCGCGGCCATGGAAGACGGGGGAGATATGATGCAACCAGAATCTAGGGTTACTTATATCGATGATATGCTTAATTGCACGGCGAGCATCATGAGCCACATAGGTAAGGACGCCGTTGTCGGGGGCCACGAAGAAAGCCTCGGCTGTTTGAACGATCAAGGCTCTACGTTCGCTCCCCACGCCGGGATCGACAACCACCAGATGGATGGTGCCCGCAGGAAAATAGCGGTAGTGGCGCGAGAGGACGAAAGCCGCCTGGGCAATGTTCTGGGGCTCGATATCATGGCTGAGATCCACCATCCTGGCTTGGGGGTTTATGCCGTATATCACCCCTTTCATCACCCCCACATTGCCGTCCTGCATCCCGAAATCGGTGGTTAAAGTTATGAGCCTTATGGGCTTCAAATCCGCCTCCTCGTTTCCCAGTTTGACGCTCCCTACCCCCTATGTTATCATTACACCATCCCATTCTAGCATTTTGCTCCTCTCAGCGCAATAAAAAAGTGGCCCATGCAAGAAAAGAGCCTTCTGACCGAGGAAGAGATAGACCCTACTAGGCAGAAGGAGGCTAAGGAGTATGCCCGCCTGAGACAACGCCTGCTTTTGGCAAACCTGGCTTTAGGAAGTATATACCTCCTCGTTTGCCTCCGAGGGCCCTCCCAAGCCCTCAAGGCTTGGTCCCTAGGTTTGACCTCCCATCTCTTCCTAGTGGTGGCTTTCTACTTTTGGGCCTGGGCCCTAATCTATGAAGTATTGCTCTTCCCCCTGGAATATTACGGTGGCTTCGTCCTCCCCCACCGGTATGGCCTCTCCACTCAGACCCATAAAGGGTGGGGACTCGACCGGGCCAAGAGCCTCTTTTTGAGCCTCCTCTTGGGGACCCTAATCTTAGAGGTGATCTACTACCTGTGGCGGGCTTTTCCTTCCCTTTGGTGGTTGATAGCCGGCCTCTTTATCTTACTCCTTACCACCCTCCTCACCAATTTAGCCCCACTCCTCGTTCTCCCCCTCTTCTTCCGGCTCACGCCCCTACCCGAGGGAGAGATCGCAATGAGGCTGACCAACTTGGCCGAACGAGCGGGCACTAAGGTGCGAGGTGTCTTCACCATAGATCTCAGCAGCAAGACCAGAGCAGCAAATGCGGCTCTCATAGGCCTGGGGAATACCCGCCGCATCGTATTGGGCGACACCCTCGATGAAGGTTACACCCTCGATGAGATAGAGACCATCCTGGCCCACGAGTTGGGTCACCACGCGCACGGCGACATGGCCCGGGGCATCATCCTTCAATCGGCACTTATAGTGTTGGGATTCTACCTAACCCATTGGGCCTTGAACTGGGGAGGACCTCTTTTGGGCCTTAAGCCCCACGATATCGCCGCCTTGCCCCTCCTCGCTCTGACCCTAGGCGCCTTTCTAGTGATAACCACCCCCTTGGCCAACCTCTACTCCCGTTCCCGGGAATGGGCGGCGGACTGGTACGCTTTAGAGATGACCCGCAAGCCAGAAGCCTTCATCTCCGTGATGGCTAAGTTGGCCAACCAAAACCTGGCCCAGGTCGAGCCGGAGCCCTGGGTGGAGTTTCTCCTCTATAGCCACCCAGCGATAGGTAAGCGGATTAGGCAGGGGGAGGAGTTCAAGAGAGCCATGGCTGGCCGCCGACCCCCTTACAGCCGCCGCGGTAACTACCAGAAGTATCTTAACCCCAACCCTCTGCAGCGATATCTCATCCGGCGTTTCCACCAGCGGGTGGGAGAACTGGCGAGAGGGACGGGGGTTATCCGCATCCTCGATGTCGGCTGTGGCGAAGGGTTCACCATCGAGCGGCTAGATAGCGACTTCTCTATCCAGGGGGTGGATAACGATCTCTCCTCCTTACTCGAAGCGAGAGAGAGAAACCCCCACTCCGATTTCTACCTTGGGGATATTCGAGACCTGCCCCTCGCCTCTCAGGCCTTCCCCCTGATACTCTGTTTAGAGGTCCTAGAACACCTTCCCGACCCCCATCCCGCTCTTGAGGAGTTGAGAAGGGTGACCTCCCGCCACTGCTTGATCAGCATCCCCCACGAGCCCTTCTTCAGGCTAGCCAATCTGCTGAGAGGCAAGAACTTGAGAGCCTGGGGCAACGACCCGGAGCATATCCATAATTGGACGGCTGGAGAGTTCATCCGCCTCCTGGAGGGGTACTTCGAAATCGAGAAAGTGGTCTACTCCTTCCCTTGGGTGATAGCCTTGTGTCGCAAAGGCTGAGAAAAGAGGCGGCTTTTGGCCTCCTCCTCACCTTCATCACCCTCTACATCGCGATCTTCTCCTTTATGTCCATCCGAAGGCATGAGACCCTCTACTCCAACGCCTTCGACCTAGGGAATATGGACCAGGCGCTCTGGAACACCCTCCAGGGCCGGATCCTGAGGTTCACCAACTGGTCGGGGGGGACAACCCGCCTGGCTGCCCACGTGGAACCGATCCTCGTGCCCCTCTCCCTCCTCTATATCTTGAGGAGCGACCCAAGAACCCTTCTCGTTTTTCAGACGGTGGTCATGGCTCTAGGCGCTCTCCCAGCCTACTTTCTGGCCCGTCTGAAACTGAAAAGCGATTGGGCTGCTCTCCTCTTCCCCTTGGCCTATCTCCTCTCCCCCGCCCTTGAGGCCGCCAACCTATCCGATTTTCACGCCGTGGCTCTGACGCCGCCCCTTCTCCTCTCAGCTCTCTACTTTTTAGAGAGAGGTAACTGCCGGCTCCTTCCCCTTTTTTGTCTTCTGGCTATGGCCTGCAAGGAGGAGATCTCGCTTCTGGTGGCCATGATGGGGCTCTACCTTTTGGCCCGCCACCGAAAGTGGCGACTGGGGCTGGCCCTAATAGCAGTGGGGAGCCTTTGGTTCCTCCTCTCTCTCGCGGTCATCATCCCCCACTTCAGCCTTGCTGGTCGCTACCCCTATCTCTCCCGCTACGCCCATCTGGGCACCAGCCCAAAAGCGATCATAGATAACCTCCTCACCAACCCCGCCTCCCTATTTTCTCTCCTTCTAGCCCCCCAGAAGGTAGCCTACATTAAGGGGCTTCTCCTCTCCATAGGCCTGGCTCCTCTTCTGGCTCCCGAGGTAGCCCTCCTTTCCCTGCCTTCTCTGGCCATCAACCTTCTCAGCACCTCCCCCTGGATGTTCTCCGGGGGGGCTCACTACTCGGCATCGATCCTCCCCTTCTTCCTTACCGCCGGCATATACGGCCTGACGCGACTAGGAGAGTGGTTACGCCCCAGGTTGGGCCACAAAGGAAGTCTCGGCGTTCCCCTTCTGGTGGCCCTGGTCATCATCGTTCTCTATCACCGTCAAGAGGGCTTCTCCCCCCTGGCCGAGGGGATCGAGATACCGAGCCTTACACCCCACCACCGTCTTTTGCCCGTCTTCACCCGCCTCATCCCCCCGGAGGCCTCCCTCTCCGCCCAGACGGCCCTCAACCCTCACGCAAGCGAGCGGGAGGATCTCTATCTCTTCCCCGAGGGCCAGGAAGCGGATTACATCTTTCTCGATGTCACCACCTCGACATACCCCCTCACCATCCCCGAATACAGAGAGGAGGTACAGGAACTCCTCGATAGCGGCCGGTATAGGCTGCTTGGGGCCCAAGATGGCTACTTGCTTCTCCAGAAGGGAAAGGGCTCGCCGATTCAACTCCCGGAAGGGTTTTACTCCTTCGTCAAAGCCCAGGAGATAGACCACCCCTTGAGTATAAAATTCGGGGAAGAACTGAAACTTTTGGGATACGAGGCAAAACGGGTGGATTGCCTAGTGGGGAAGAAAGGAAGTTATGAATTTACCCTCTATTGGCGGGCTCTGGAGCCCTTGGAGGAAGATTATCAGATAGCACTCCTTTTCGCCCAGGAGGATGGGGCCCTGGTGTATAGTGTAGTTCACCATCCAGCCACCGCCTGGTACCCCACCCACCTCTGGAAAGATGACGAGGTGATCGTCCTGCGCACCCCCGATATCTGGCTGGGGGAAAGGGAATTCGTCCATCTGAACGTAGCAGTGGTGAAACCAGGGGGAAGCGAGTGGGAGATAAGCGATCGTTTAGGCATCACTAGCGTTCGAGAGATAGAGTTATACGATGAGGGGACGCTCTTATACCTGACCACTCTCTATCCCTAAAACATCCAGAGGTGGAGCCTAAAATGAGGTTAACTCCTCCAACAGGGGCTCGATATCTAACCTCTCGTACCCCATATCCGCGGCCAACTCATCGACGGTGAACTTTTGGCCTTCCTGCCAGAGAGTAACCAGGTAACGGCCCGCCTCCGGACTGGTGAACCAAAGATACCCGAACCGCTCCTCCAGGTAGCGGTGCATCTGCACCTCGAAGATCCAGGCCCGTAGGTATTGGGCCACATAGAAGGCGTCATCGACGTCGTCTAGATGATACTCCGGCCCGATCTTCACCCCCAGGTTTTCGCCTAGGACAGAGACGTATCTCTTCTCCGCCCCAGCCAGGTCGGTGTGGAGTTCCTGCTCATAGAGGAGCTTACTAGCATATCGCCGGAGGAAATAGAGTTTGTTGAAAAGGGCCAGCCTTAAGTACTCCTGTCCACCCTCCACGCCCAGAATTCGGCTTAACCAGCGGCGATTGATCATAAGATAGGCCAAAAGGAAGGCGTACCCCTCGGTGACGGAGTTATCCCCCATCCTCCGGAAGGCGGTGGGAAGATCCGCCCGGGTATTGACGAAATGCTCAGCGTGGCCGGCCTCGTGAAAGAGAGACTCGTAATCCTCCCGTCCTCCCTGGGGCTTGATGACCAGTTTCACCTCCTCTGGCACCCGGATGGGAGCGCAGAAAGCCCGAGGGGATTTAAGCGGTCGAGGCTCGGTGTCCAGTTCTAGGTTCTCCTGTCGATAGAGACCAATCCCCACCCCAGCCAAGGTGTTCACCAACGAAGGGATCATCTCTTCTTGAGGGAAAAGGGTGTCGAACTGGGGCGCTCGGAAGAGATGGGCTATATCTGCTGTATTGGCTTCGGCCTCTGGCACACCCATATCATCTAGGAAGAAGCCGAGATGAGAGAAGTATATCTCTTGAGTCTCATCTAGTAAGGTCTGCATCTGCTCCGATAGCCAGGTTAGATTGAGCCCCCTCAGTTGATCACATAAAGTTACATAATCGGGGAAGCCCAGGCCTTCGGCTTCACTATGGAGGTCCACCCACCTCTCTCTTCGTTCTGGGTTGGCGCTGGCTGTCACCTTGCGCCTCAATTCATCCAAGCGATGACGCCTCTCCATCTGGGCCTCATTGGCTATGAGGAGGGGTAAGTTCAGATAGGGTGTTTCCTCACCATCCCATTTCACCCTCGCCCGAAGCATAGCGTTAATGATCTCCTCGGTGAGGCTCTTCACCTTGTTCTCTAGGCAGCCCAGAGTTAGAAACTCAGCGATATATCTTGTCCGCTTATCCCTAGCCTGGTCCAAAATCCGTTTCACAGCATCTAGAGTGAAGAGATGAGCGTACCGCTCATAGATGGGAGTCAGTTCCAGTTCCTCCTTTAGCCCGGCCCCTACCAGATAGACTTCGCGAGTCTCCTCTTGAATAAAAGCCTCGATATCCCTTTCAAACTCCTCAACCATTTGCCCCTCCGCTTTTTAGAAGATTTTAACGGCTGCTCCCTTTTAAGTCAACCCCCGGGAGGAGAGACTGTTGAAAAAGTGGGATA